>JBEIHY010000024.1:0-42862 GCA_040381035.1 Hyphomonadaceae bacterium | reverse complement strand
GGGCGAGGACAGCTGGCGTGTCCGCGCCGGCGCCCGCCCGCTCGCCGGACTGCGCAATCTGGCCTTGTCGCTGCTCAGAAAAACCCGCCTCCCCATACCTGAAGCCCGCGACAACTTCCGCGAAGACCGCGCCCAAGCCATAAAAACCGTCACTGGAAGGATTCTTTGAATGGCCCTCAGTCGCTCGCAGGCGGCGCGGATGCCGGGCGGGCCAAGACGTTTTCGTCGCGCGTTCTATTTGAACCAAACGCTTTGTGTGCCGATGTTTGCGGGCATGGCGGTTTGTGAGGTGTTTGACAGCCTCACCACGCGGCTCATCGTTGCGGCCATGGTCGGACTAGCGGGGGCTGTCCTTCCCGGTGTTTTGATCAACAAGGTCGCTTCTTGGCTGATATTGCTCCAGGACTTGGCAGCCGCCTGCAAGTCCCCCCATTCAGACCGGAACTGGCTCTGCCCTGGTTGATCCGCGCTGCGAAAGCGAGACGGACGTCTTAGCTCACTGGTCCGATGGTCGCAGGCCTCGGCGACGCAGCTGGCGCGCGGGCGGCGTTGGCATTAAGGTCGGCGGCCTTGTCGTTGCGAAAGGGCCCGCTGTGGAAATTGTCGCGCGCCCCGCTTCGGCCGGAACCGGCGCGCATTTGGCGCAAGCAAAACTGTTGTGAACTGGCGTGCGTGATATTGCTTTTGATCGAACTCGGTGTCGTTGCGCCGATCACAGCCGTGTTGGTCGCCACAATCCTTGCCTTCAGGCCCGAGCATCTGGAGCACGGCCCCGGCGAGGTGCGTCTCGGCGCGGCGCTGCAAGGGCTGATCCTTGGGCTGCTGATCGGGTTTGTCGTCTTGCCGCTGCGATTGGCGTTGGTCGCACCCGACGCGCATTTGGCCGACGCCCCGCCGGCGCCGCGCGGCGGTATGGCGAGCTTGTCGCTGCCGCCGGTCATCATCTTGATGTTGATTGTGCGCCGCGGCGTATTGGCGCGGTCGCCGCTCGTTGGGCGCGTTATCCGCGCTTACCGCAAAGCCGCAGTGCAATACCAGATCAGCGGCGCGCAAAAGGTGCTTGCTCATTTTGAAGGCATCGACGCCGGCAAGGTCAAAAATTGAGCGTCCTTCCCACCTTGCACAGACTGTCATCAAAACCCCGGTGAAAGCGGGGCGATTCTGGTGCAGGAGAGAGCGGTAAAGGAACCGCGAAGGAGCCGCCATGAGCCCGAAAGATGTCGTCGCTGGCCAGTTGGACGCCTATAACCGCCAGGACATCAACGCCTACATGGCCTTCTTTGCGCCCGAGTGCGTCATTGCGGACGTCGGCGTTGGCGTTACCGAAAGCGACGGCGAAGCCATCCGCCACCGCTACGCCAATATGTTCCAGAAGTTTCCCGAAAACCACGCCGAGGTCATCCATCGCATCGTGCTGGGCGACAAGGTGATCGATCATGAGCGCGTCACCCGCAGCCGCGGCGGCGAAAGCTTTGAGGTCGCTGCGATTTATACGGTGCAGGGCGACAAGATCGTGCGCGTTGATTTCGTAAAGCCAGCCTGAAGGCGCTCTTAGCGCCTTCAGGCTGAATGCCGCTGCGCAGAAAATTGCAGCGACCGCGCCCCCGCCGCCGTGCGCGGCTTGAGCGGTTTTTGGCGGCGAGGGGGCCGCCGCTCCCGGGCGGGGGTGCAATGGGCCAATCTCAGCCCGGCCTGCGTGACAAACGCCCCAGTCTCGGCTTAAGACCCCGATCCAGTCCAGGGGCCGCCGAAGCGATTCGGCGCGAAGGAAGAGCCATGTCCGTCCGTCGTCTCGCCAAGGAACAGCCCGCGCAGTTCCTGTTCAAGCCCGAAACCCGCGACCTCGCCAATTGGTGGATCGCCAAATACCCGGCGGATCGGCGCCAATCGGCGGTGATCCCGATCCTGTGGCTGATCCAGAAGCAAGAAGGCTGGGTGAGCGAACCGGCGATCCAGGCGGTGGCGGGCCTGTTGCAAATGCCGGTCATTCGGGTTCTGGAAGTCGCGACCTTCTACACCATGTTCCACCTCCAGCCGGTCGGCAAACATCACCTTCAGGTGTGCGGCACGACGCCGTGCATGTTGCGCGGCGCTGAGGACTTGAAGGCCGTGTGCAAGCGCCGGATCGGCGAGAAGTTTGCCGTCACCGGCGATGGCCTGTTTTCGTGGGAGGAAGTCGAGTGCCTCGGCGCCTGCGTTAATGCACCGGTGGTGGCCATCCACGATTATTACCACGAAGACCTCGACGCCCAATCGTTTGAGGCCACGATCGACAAGCTCGCCCGCGGCGAAACCGTCGCGCCGGGTTCCGCCACCGGGCGCCAGGCTGCAGAACCCGCCGGCGGCTCCCCAGCCTTGACTGATCCGAGCCTGTTTGACGGTTCGCTCGCCCAGCCGATCAGCCTGCCCAACAAGCCGCAGCCGGCCGCGTCATGAGCGCACCCGACCGCAAAGCCCGCATCACACAAGCCGTTTTGGTCGCCGCAGCTATTGACGCCGTGGTGTTGGCCGGCGGCGCAATTGGGTTCTTGTTGACCAACAAACTGTTCTGGATCATCGCCGCCCCGGTCATCGGCGGCGCGGTCATGCTTCTGGCCCTGTTCCAGGCCGGGGCGTTTGACACGCGAGACATCGGCAAATGAGCGCGCCAACCGAAAAACCGCCGCTGCCAGACCGTCTGGCTGGCGCAGGCGCCCAGATGCGCGCCCGGTTGCTGGCGTTTGTCTATGTGGCCATCGCCTTGGGCCTGGCGGCCATGGCGTTTTATCTGCACACCGCCATGGGCCATCGCTTGATGAGCCCGCAGGTGCTGTTTCCGTCCCTCGGGGCAGTGTGGTTTGCGTTCCGCGCGTTCTACAAATTCATCGGCCGTGGGTAAGTGATGTCGCCAGCGCCGCACACTCCGCCGATCAATCATGTGCTCAAGATCGTCCTGGCTGTGGTGATGATGTGGGCGGGGTTGAACACCGTGTCGCTGTTGGCCGATGGTCCGGTGCGCTTTGGCGTGGCGATCGCGATTGGATTGACGGCGATGCTGCTCTTGATGTCGGGCCTTGGCGGCCTGAAAAGCATGTCTGACAAATCGAACGGAAACCGTGATGCTCGCTGACAAGGACCGGATCTTCCTCAACCTCTATGGCCGCCAGGATTGGCGCCTGGAGGCCGCCAAGAAACGCGGCGCCTGGAACGGCGCCGCTGATATGATCGCGTGCGGGCGCGATTGGATCATCCAGCAGATCAAGGATTCGGGCCTGCGCGGGCGCGGCGGCGCCGGCTTTCCGACCGGGTTGAAATGGTCGTTCATGCCGAAAGAGGTCAAGGACCGGCCGCATTATCTCGTCGTCAATGCCGACGAATCCGAGCCCGGCACCTGCAAGGACCGCGACATGATGCGCCATGATCCGCATCTGTTGATCGAAGGCTGCCTGATCGCGTCCTTCGCGATGCAGGCGCAGGCCTGCTACATCTATGTCCGCGGCGAATATGTGCGTGAGCGCGAAGTGTTGGAGGCCGCCATCAAGGAGGCCTATGAGGCCAAACTGATCGGCAAGACCAACATCCATGGCTGGCCGTTTGATCTTTATGTCCATCACGGCGCCGGCGCCTATATCTGCGGGGAAGAAACCGCGCTGCTGGAAAGCTTGGAAGGCAAGAAGGGGCAGCCGCGCCTGAAGCCGCCATTTCCGGCCAATACCGGGCTTTATGGCTGCCCGACCACGGTCAACAATGTGGAGAGCATCGCGGTGGCGCCAACCATTTTGCGCCGCGGCGCCAAGTGGTTTGCCGGCATCGGCCGGGCCAACAATACCGGCACGAAAGTGTTTTGCGTGTCCGGCCATGTCAACAATCCGTGCAACATCGAAGAAGCGATGAGCATCCCGCTGAAACAGCTGCTTGAGGAGCATTGCGGCGGCGTGCGCGGCGGCTGGGGCAATCTGAAAGCCGTGATTCCCGGCGGCTCCTCGGTGCGAATGATCCCGGCGCATGAAGCCGAAACCGCTTTGATGGATTTTGATTCTCTGAGCGCGCTGAAATCAGGCCTTGGCACCGCGGCTGTGATCGTGATGGACAAGAGCACCGATGTCGTGCGCGCCATCGCCCGCATCAGTTATTTCTACAAACACGAAAGCTGCGGCCAATGCACGCCGTGCCGCGAAGGCACCGGCTGGATGTGGCGCGTGCTGGAGCGCATGGCCAAAGGCGAGGCCGAGCACAAGGAAATCGACCTGCTGCTTGACGTCGCCGGTCAGGTGGAAGGGCATACGATCTGCGCGCTGGGCGACGCGGCAGCGTGGCCGGTGCAAGGCCTGATCCGCCACTTCCGCCACGAAATCGAAGAGCGGATCGACCGCTACCGCGCCGCCAAGGGCGCCCATCAGGTGCGCATGGTTGCGGCAGAATAAGGATGGCCAAGGGCGTTATCACGGAATGGGACAGGCTCGTCGATTTTGAGCGGCGCGAGATCGCGATCGGCGAAAAAGTCCGCGCTGTGTTTGTCGCCGGTTCTGGTCCCGGCGTGATCCTTGTCCATGAAGTGCCCGGCATCACCCCGGAGGTCGCGCGGTTTGCGCGCTGGGTGCGCGATGCGGGTTTTCGCGTCTATCTGCCGTCGCTTTTGGGCGAACCGGGTAAGCCCAACAGCCCGGCCTATGCGATGCAATCGGCGCTGCGCGCCTGCATTTCGCGCGAGTTCGCGCTTTTTGGCGCCAATAAATCGAGCCCGATTGTGGACGGCTTGCGCGCGCTCGCCCGTCAGGTTCACGCCGAATGCGGCGGGCGCGGCGTCGGCGCGCTCGGCATGTGCCTGACCGGCAATTTCGCCATCACCATGATGCTGGAGCCAGCGGTGCTCGCGCCGGTGTTGTGCCAGCCGTCGCTGCCAGTGACAGACAAGGCCGGCGCTGGGGCCTCGCCTGGGGAGCTTGCGGCTGTGCGGGCGCGGCTGGAGGATGAGGATCTCACCATGCGGGCCTATCGCTTCGCCGGCGATCCGATGTGTGCGGCGGCGCGCTTTGAGACGCTCGCCAAGGCGCTCGGCCCCCGCTTCATCGGCGAAACGCTGCCCGACAACGCCGCCAAGCCGAACACGATATTGGCCCACCCCCACAGCGTCGTCACCACCCACCTGATCGACGAAGCCGGTAGCCTGACGCGCGGAAAAGTCGACGAGATCACCAGCTTCTTCCGCGCGCGGCTGTGTTGAACAAAGCTCGCCCACGGCTGGGTCGCGCTGAGCGGTTCTGCCCCCTTGCCGCGACGCAATAAATCAGCCACCAAGCGCGCGACCGAATTGCGGCGCAAAAGGGCAAGAGCCAGGCATGGCCAAGATCGTCATAGACGGAGCCGAGATTGAGGTGCCCGCCGATTACACGCTGTTGCAGGCGTGCGAGGCTGCGGGCGCTGAAATACCGCGCTTTTGCTACCATGAACGGCTGTCGATTGCCGGCAATTGCCGCATGTGCCTGGTGGAAGTGAAAGGCTCGCCCAAGCCTGTGGCGTCGTGCGCCCAACAGGTCAAGGATCAGCGCCCCGGGCCGAATGGTGAGCCCGCGCAAGTGTTTACCCGCACGCCCTTGGTGAAAAGAGCGCGCGAAGGGGTGATGGAGTTTCTGCTCATCAATCACCCGCTCGATTGCCCGATCTGCGACCAGGGCGGCGAGTGCGACCTGCAGGACCAGTCCATGGCCTATGGCCGCGGCGGGGCGCGGTTTGACGAAAACAAGCGGGCGGTCGAAGAAAAGAACATGGGGCCGTTGGTTAAAACGGTGATGACCCGGTGCATCCAATGCACCCGCTGTGTGCGCTTCGCCACCGAGGTCGCCGGCGTGCCGGAACTCGGCGCCACCGGCCGCGGCGAGGACATGGAAATCACCACCTATCTGGAAGCGAGCCTGACGAGCGAGCTGTCGGCCAATGTGATTGATTTGTGCCCCGTCGGCGCGCTGACCTCCAAGCCCTATGCCTTCAACGCCCGGCCATGGGAGCTGAGCAAGATCGAATCGGTCGATGTGATGGACGCGCTTGGCTCCAATATCCGCGTCGATGCGCGCGGCGCCGAAGTGCTGCGAATCATGCCGCGTGTAAATGAGGAGATCAACGAGGAATGGATCTCCGATAAGACGCGCTATGCGGTCGATGGCCTGCGCCGTCAGCGCCTCGACAAGCCCTATGTGCGCAAGGACGGCAAACTTATTGGCGTCAGCTGGGGCGAAGCGCTCGGCGCGGTCGCTACCGCCTTGAAGCCGGGTGGCGCGCGCATCGGGGCGATCGCGGGAGACCTGGCGTGCGTGGAAAGCATGAAGGCGACGCTGGATTTATTCCGCGCGCTCGGTTCGCCGAACCTGGATTGCCGCCAAGACGGCGTGGCTCTCGGTGCGGGGCCGCGCGCCAGCTGGTTGTTCAACGCCACGATTGACGGGATCGAGCAGGCCGACGCGATCCTCTTGGTGGGAACCAATCCGCGCATCGAAGCGCCGGTGCTCAATGCCCGCATCCGCAAGGCGTGGCTGGCCAAACCGGTGCAGATCGCGCTGATCGGCGAGCCTGTCGATCTCACCTATCCCTATCGCCACGAGGGCGCGGGGGCGGCAACGCTGGCGGACTTTGCCGCCGGCCGCAATCCGTTCGTGGACGTGCTCAAGAACGCCAAGCGGGCGATGATCATCATCGGGCAGGGTGCGCTGAGCGGCCCGCATGGCGCAGCGCATCTGCGCCAAGCCGGCAAGCTCGCCGCGCTGATTGGCGCGGTGAAGCCGGCCGAGAATTGGAACGGTTTCTGCGTGCTGCACACCGCGGCCGCGCGCGTCGGCGGATTGGACCTCGGCTTCTTGCCCGGGCCAAGCGGCAAGACGGCGGCCGAGATGGTCGCGGCGGTGGATGCAGGCGCTATGGATACCGTGTTCCTGCTTGGCGCCGATGAGATGGAGATGCCGCAGGCCGGGCGCGGGACGGTGATTTATCTCGGCAGTCATGGCGATCGCGGCGCCCACCGCGCCGACATCATCCTACCGGCCGCCGCCTATACCGAGAAGAACGCGATTTGGGTGAACACGGAGGGCCGCGTGCAATTTGGCCAGCGCGCCGCATTCCCGAAAGGCGAGGCGCGCGAAGATTGGGCGATCCTGCGGGCGCTGTCGGAACGGGTGGGCGCCAAGCTTGCCTATGATGATCTGAACGCCCTGCGGGCCAAACTTCTGGCCGAGCACCCGACCTTCGGCGCGGTCGATTACGCGCCAGGCGCAGCGCTTGCCGAAAGCTTTGCACCTGAAACCCTCGGCGCCGATGGCGGCGTCAGCGACGAGATGTTCCACAGCCCGGTTGTGGACTTTTATGCAACCAATCCGATCGCCCGCGCGAGCTTGACCTTGGCGGAATGTTCCGCCGCCCGGGTCGCGCGCGAAGCGGCGGCGATCGCGGCGGAGTAGGAGCGATGAACGTCGATCCGATCCCCTTTGTGACTTGGGACTTCGCCGTCGAATGGACGCTTGCCACGGTGGGCGGCGTGCTTGGCGTCATGGTGCTGCTGCTGCTGACTCTGGCCTTCATTCTGTTGTTTGACCGCAAAGTCTGGGCGGCTGTGATGATGCGCAAGGGCCCGAATGTGGTCGGTCCGTTCGGTCTGTTGCAAAGCTTCGCCGACTTCGTGAAGTTCGTGCTGAAGGAAATCATCATTCCCGCCGGCGCCAACAAGACGGTGTTTATTTTGGCGCCGTTATTGACCTTCGTTTTGGCGTTTGCGGCCTGGGCGGTGGTGCCGTTTGGGCCAGGGCTGGTGGTGTCCGACATCAATGTCGGCATCCTATATATCTTCGCGATTAGCTCGCTGGGCGTCTATGGCATCATCATGGGCGGCTGGGCGTCGAACTCGAAATATCCGTTCCTCGGTTCGCTGCGCTCGGCAGCCCAGATGGTCAGCTATGAAGTGTCGATCGGGTTTGTGATCATCACCGTGCTGTTGCTGGTCGGTTCGCTCAATCTGACGGCGATTGTGGACGCCCAGCGCACCAATGTCTTTCACTGGCATGGCCTGATGGTGTTCAATCCGGACAATCTGGCCCATCCGCTCGATTTCGTCGCCGGCGCGATCATGGTGATGATGCTTACGATTTTCTTCATTTCGGCGCTGGCTGAGACCAATCGCCCGCCATTCGATTTGCCGGAAGCGGAATCAGAACTCGTCGCCGGCTATCAGGTGGAGTATTCTTCCACGCCCTATCTTCTGTTCATGATCGGGGAATATCTCAACATCGTTTTGATGTGTGCGATGATCTCGATCCTGTTCTTGGGCGGGTGGCATTTGCCGTGGGGCCCGGTGGACAATCCGTTCCTGGGGCTTTTGGTATTCTACGCCAAGATCTGGTTTGTGTTTTTCTTCTTCGCGATGGTGAAGGCGATCGTGCCGCGCTACCGCTATGACCAGCTGATGCGCATCGGCTGGAAGATTTTCCTGCCGACCACGCTGGTGGCGGTGGTGGTTTTGGCCGGCTGGGTTGTTTACGCCCGACCGACGACGATTGGAGTCTGACGGTGTCGCGCATCCTGCAAGCCGCCAAGGGCGCGCTACTGCTCGATTTCTGGGGCGCGTTTGGCCTTGGCATGCAGAAGGTCTTCGAGCGCAAGCACACGATCAACTACCCCTACGAGAAGGGGGCGCTGAGCCCGCGCTTCCGCGGTGAGCACGCGCTGCGCCGCTATGCCAATGGCGAAGAGCGCTGCATTGCCTGCAAGCTGTGCGAAGCGATCTGCCCGGCCCAAGCCATCACCATCGAGGCCGAACCGCGCGCCGACGGTTCACGCCGCACGACGCGCTACGACATTGACATGGTGAAGTGCATTTATTGCGGCTTCTGTCAGGAAGCCTGTCCGGTCGACGCGATCGTGGAGGGGCCGAACTTCGAATTCGCCACCGAGACGCGTGAGGAACTCTATTACGACAAGGAGCGACTGCTCGCCAACGGCGACCGTTGGGAGCGCGAAATCGCGAAGAATTTGGAGCTAGACGCGCCCTATCGCTAGACGGCGCGTTTGAACGATCAAATGCCCGCGGCAAGCGGGTGGGGAAGAGGGGCTGATAAGCCGATGGGACTGGAGGCGATCGCCTTTTATGTGTTGGCCACGATTGCGGTGGCGGCAGCACTTTCGGTCGTGTTTGCGCGCAATCCCGTGCACTCCGTGCTGTTTCTGATTCTGACCTTTTTCACCACCGCCGGCCTGTTCGTCCTGATGGGCGCGGAGTTTTTGGCGATGCTGTTGGTCGTGGTCTATGTCGGCGCGGTGGCGGTGCTGTTCCTATTCGTCGTCATGATGCTGGACGTGAACTTCGCCGAACTGAAACAGGGCTTTCAGAGTTATCTGCCCCTTGGCGGGCTGATCGCGGTGATCCTGTTCTTTGAGTTGCTGTTGATCGCATCGGCCTGGGTTGTGCCGGGCGGCTTGGGTGAAAAGCCCGTGCTCGGCTTCTCCGACAACAATGCCCGCGCGCTGGGGGAAGTGATTTATACCCAACACCTCTTACTGTTCCAGCTCTCTGGCCTGGTGCTCTTCGTGGCAATGATCGGCGCTGTGGTGCTGACCCTGCGCCACCGCCCCGGCGTCAAGCGCCAAAGCGTCACCGCCCAGGTTGGCCGCACCCGCAAGCAGGCGTCCGAACTCAAAGATGTCCGTCCCGGTCAGGGCCTGGGCTGAGGGATCGTCATGGAAATCGGCCTTCCGCACTTTCTCGGCGTTGGCGCGCTGTTGTTCACCATCGGCGTGTTCGGCATCTTCGTGAACCGCAAGAACGTCATCATCATCTTGATGTGCATCGAGTTGGTGCTGCTCTCGGTGAACGTCAATCTGGTCGCGTTCTCGCGCTTTCTCGGCAATCTCGACGGGCAGGTTTTTGCCATGTTCGTGCTGACCGTGGCGGCCGCCGAGGCAGCCGTTGGGCTTGCCATTCTGGTCACCTATTTCCGCAACCGCGGCGACATCGCGGTTGAGGACTTGAATCTGATGAAGGGCTGAGGCCGCCGATGTTGGAAACCGTCCTCGTCCTTTCGCCGCTTCTGGCGGCCTTCATCGCCGGGGTGTTTCAGCGCGTCCTGGGCGACCGCGTGGCGATGGTGCTGACCACCGGGCTGGTGGCGCTGGCGGCTGTTTTATCGATCTACATCTTTGTCGATCTCACTTGGTTTGGCGGGGCGGCGCGCACGATTGAGCTGTTCCCGTTCATCCATGTCGGCGGCTTTAATTCGACCTGGTCGATCCGGATCGACGCGCTGTCGGCGACGATGCTGGTCGTCGTCACGAGCGTGTCGTTCCTCGTCCACCTCTATAGCTGGGGCTATATGGCCGAAGACCCCCACCGCGCGCGGTTCTTCAGCTATCTGAGCTTCTTTACCTTCGCGATGCTGGCGCTCGTGACCGCCAACGACTTCCTGCAGCTTTTCTTCGGCTGGGAAGGTGTGGGGGTGGCGTCCTATCTGTTGATCGGTTTCTGGTATCAGAAACGCAGCGCCAATGACGCCGCCATCAAAGCCTTCGTCGTCAACCGGGTCGGCGATTTCGGCTTCGCGCTGGGCATCATGGCGTGCTTTTTCTTCATGGGCACGATCAAGTTCTTCCCAACAACCGCAACGGACATGGCGATCTTTTCCGGCATGGTCGACGGCGTGATGGTGGCCGGCCAAATGCAGTCCCTGACCGCCGCGGCGTTTCCGCTCGGCGCCTGGATGGTCAAGCCTGTCGAGCTGATTTGTATCCTGCTGTTTATCGGCGCCATGGGCAAATCGGCGCAGTTCTTCCTGCACACCTGGCTGCCCGATGCGATGGAAGGCCCGACGCCTGTGTCGGCGCTCATCCACGCAGCAACCATGGTGACGGCCGGCGTGTTCATGGTGTGCCGGTGCTCGTCCATGTACGAAATGGCGCCCATCGCGTCGGCCATGGTGACATTGATCGGGGCGACCACCGCGATCTTTGCCGCCACGATCGGCCTGGCGCAGAACGACATCAAGCGCGTGATCGCTTATTCAACCTGCTCGCAGCTCGGCTACATGTTCTTCGCCGCCGGCGTTGGCGCCTATGGCGCGGCGATGTTCCATCTGTTCACCCACGCCTTCTTCAAGGCGCTTTTGTTCCTCGGCGCGGGCTCCGTCATTCATGGCATGCACCATGAGCAGGACATGCGGTTTATGGGCGGGGTGCGCCGGCCAATGCAATTTACCTGGGTGATGATGCTGATTGGCACATTGGCTTTGATCGGCTTCGGCATTCCCGGCACCGCGATCGGGTTTGCCGGCTTCTTCTCAAAGGATGCGATCATCGAAAGCGCCTATGCCGGCCAAATGGAGGGCCGGATGTTTGCCGATATCGCCTTCTGGTGCGGGGTCAGTGCTGCGCTGCTGACCAGCTTCTATTCCTGGCGGCTGATGTTCATGACCTTTGAGGGCAAGTACCGGGAAAACCCCAACGCCCATCATGACGATCACGGCCACGGTGCGCATGGCCACGGTGCGCATGGCCATGATGATCACGCCCACGATGATCACGCCCATGGGCACGACGATCATGGCCACGCCCAGGAAAACCACGCGAACAAGCCGCTTCCCGCCGGCGCGGCTCCGGCCCATGAATCGCCGCGCGTGATGTTGATCCCGCTGGCCGTGTTGGCGGCCGGCGCGCTGTTTGCCGGCGTGCTGTTCAAGCCATATTTCCTCACCAAAGAGGCCGACGGCTTCTGGCGCGGCGCGATCGAGCGCAGTGGCGATCCGCTTTATGGCCCCAATGGCGTGCATCCTTATCCCAAGCACGAAAAGGAAAAGGCAGCGAAGGCGGACGATCATTCCGTCTCCGGCGCTGCTCATGGCGAAGGCAAGGCTGAAGCGGCCCACGCCGAGGGCGGCCATCACGAGCTCCCGGCTTGGGTGATCTGGGCGCCGTTTGTCGTCACCCTCACCGGCTTCCTTGGCGCGGTGTTCTTCTATTTGCTCAATCAAGGCCTGGGCGCGCGCATCGGCCAGCGCAGCGGGCCTCTCCACGCCTTCCTGTCCAACAAATGGTACTTCGACGAGCTGTACGATTTCGTTTTCGTCAAAGGGGCGCGCGCGCTCGGCGATCTGTTCTGGAAAACCGGCGATCAGAAGGTCATTGACGGCATTGGACCGAATGGCTTTGCCGCTGTCGCGCGGTTTGGTTCGCGCCAAATGCGCCGGCTGCAAAGCGGTTTTGTCTACCATTATGCATTCCTGATGCTCGCAGCCGCCGTGGGCTTTGGCGCCTATGCCTTGTGGGCGAGCTGGGGCGGACGCTGAGATGACGAGTGACCTGCCGATCCTGTCGATCGTGACCTTCCTGCCGGCGCTCGGCGCGCTGGTGTTGTTTGGCTTGCGCATGCTCGCCGGCGGCAAGGACAATCCCGGCCTGGACGCCGCCGCGCGCTGGTTCGCGCTGGCGGTGACGATCGCCACTTTCATCGCCTCGCTCGTCGCGCTCGGCGCATTCGACGCCGCCAAGTCCGGCTTCCAACTGATCGAGCGGGTCGGCTGGATCGGCGCAGCCGACGGCGCCTTCAAAATCGAGTACCATCTCGGCGTCGACGGCATTTCGATGTCGCTGTTGCTGCTGACGACGTTCCTGACGCCGTTGTGCATCTTGGCGTCGTGGTCGATCGACAAGCAGGTCAGCGCTTACATGACGCTGTTCCTGTTGCTGGAGACGATGATGATCGGCGTGTTCGCCGCGCTCGACATCGTGTTGTTCTACATCTTCTTCGAAGCCGGCCTGATCCCGATGTTCATCCTGATCGGGGTGTGGGGCGGCAAGAACCGCATCTACGCGGCGTTTAAGTTCTTCCTCTACACGCTGCTCGGCTCCGTTTTGATGCTGATCGCGATGATCGCGATGATTGCGCTTGCCGATACGAGTTCGATCCCGGAAATGATCCAGTTTTCCGCCGAGAAGGGCTTTGATCCGCAGCTGCAATTCTGGCTGTGGCTGGCTTTTTTCGCCTCGTTTGCGGTGAAGATGCCGATGTGGCCGGTGCACACTTGGTTGCCAGACGCCCACGTTGAGGCGCCCACGGCCGGCTCCGTGGTGCTGGCGGGCATTCTGCTGAAAATGGGTGGCTACGGGTTCTTGCGCTTTTCGTTGCCGATGTTTCCCGACGCCAGCGCTTTTTTCACGCCGATGGTATTTGCGCTCAGCGTCATCGCGATCATCTACGCTTCGCTGGTCGCCTTCCGCCAGACCGACATCAAGAAGCTGATCGCCTATTCCTCCGTCGCGCACATGGGTTTCGTCACCATGGGCATCTTCGCCGGCAATGAGCAGGGCGTGCAGGGCGCGATGTTCCAGATGTTGTCGCATGGGGTCATTTCGGGGGCGCTGTTCCTGTGCGTCGGCGTCATCTATGATCGGATGCACACCCGCGAAATATCCTTCTATGGCGGTCTGGTTAACAGGATGCCGGTCTATGCGGCGGTGTTCCTGTTGTTCACGATGGGCAATGTCGGCTTGCCGGGAACGTCGGGCTTTCCCGGCGAAATTCTGACCATGACCGGCGCCTTCCAGGTCAATATGTGGGTGGCGGCGGGCGCCGCGCTCGGCGTTATTCTTTCGGCGGCCTATGCGCTGACGCTTTACCGCAAAGTCGCGTTCGGGGGGATCGAGAACCCCAAGCTCGCCGACATCGCCGACATGAACGCGCGCGAGTGGATCACGTTTGCGCCGCTCGTCGTTGCCACGCTGCTGCTTGGCTTTGCGCCGATGCATGCGCTCGACTTCACCGAACCCGCCGTCAAGGCGCTGACCGCGGCCTATCAGGCTGCCATCGCGCCGTTGCCCTGAGCCAGCCATGCACCCGATCACGATAGCCCTTCTTGCCGATATGAGCTGGATCCAGCCGGAGCTGGCGCTGGCCGCCTTCGCGCTGATCGCGACCCTGATCGGCGCCTGGTTTGGCGACCGCGCCGCCGGCTTTCTCGCGGGCCTCGGCACAATCGTGTTTGTCCTGGTCGGCGTGGCGGCCTTGATTTTCCGCCCGGCCGAACCGGTTGTCGTGTTCAACGGCTCGTTGCAGATCGACGGCTTTTCCGCGCTCGTCAAAGCGATCATTGCCTTCAGCGCGGCCGCCACACTCTGGCTGGGGGCGGCTTATTTCGCGCGCCTCAAAGAGAAGCGCTTCGAGTTCACGATCATCACCACGCTCGCTGTGCTCGGCATGTTCATCATGGCCAGCGCCAATGATCTGATCGGGCTCTATATCGGCGTTGAATTGCAGAGCTTGGCCGCCTATGTGCTCGCCGCCTGGCGTCGCGATGAGGCGAAATCGTCCGAAGCCGGATTGAAGTATTTCGTGCTCGGCGCTTTGTCCTCCGGACTGCTGCTGTATGGCGCATCCCTCGTTTACGGCTTTGCCGGCGCGATCCGGTTTGAGGCGATCGCCCAGGCCGCGCCATCCCCGGGGCTGATCTTCGGGCTGGTGTTCATGCTCTGCGGGCTTGCCTTCAAGCTGAGCGCCGCGCCGTTTCATATGTGGACGCCAGACGTCTACGAAGGCGCGCCCACCGCTGTCACGGCGCTGTTTGCCGCCGCGCCGAAAATGGCGGCGGTCGCGCTGTTTGCGCGCGTGCTCTACGATCCGTTCGCTGGCTTTGAGGATCAATGGCGCCAGGTGGTGATCGCGCTGGCGGTCATTTCACTGTTGTGGGGCTCGTTTGCGGCTTTGGTGCAAACCAGCATCAAGCGGCTTATGGCCTATTCCTCAATTGCCAATATGGGCTTCGTGCTGATGGCGCTCGCCGCCGGACCGGAGCGCGGCGCTTCGGCCGCTTTGATCTATATGGCGCTCTATCTGCCGGCCACGATCGGGGTGTTTGCCGTCATCACCGCCATGCGCCGCGATGGGGTGGAGCTGGAGCAGGTCGATGATCTGTCGGGCCTGGCGCAACACCGACCCTGGATGGCCTATGTGTTGACGCTGCTGTTTTTCAGCCTGTCCGGCATTCCTCCGCTCGCCGGGTTCTTTGGCAAAGTTGCGGTGTTCAACGCCGCGATCCAAGAAGGGTTGTGGCCGCTGGCGCTGGTTGGCGCGGTCGCCACCGTGGTCGGCGCCGGCTATTATCTGCGCGTCTTGGCGCGGGTTTGGTTTGCGCCGCCGGCAGCGACCTTTGACGCTTCCGCCCCTGCCGTGACCGCCACCGTTGGGCTCGCCGGCCTGCTGACCTTCCCGGTTCTGGCGCTGGCCTTCGGGCCGCTGCAATCGCTTTCGGAAGCCGCGGCGCGCTCCAGCTTCCTCGCGCCGTGATCGCAGCCGACGCGCCGGTCTTTCGCTTCGACAGCGTCTCATCGACCATGGACGAAGCGCGCCGCCTGTTCGCGGAAGGCCAAAACGCGCCGTTTTGGGTCCGCGCCGATGCCCAAACCGCCGGTCGCGGGCGGCGCGGGCGGGCCTGGGTGTCAGCGCCCGGCAATCTGTTTTGCACCTATGGCGCCAACATCGCCGCCCCACCGGGCCAGGCGGCCTTGCTTGGCTTTGTCGCGGCGCTGGCCGTCGCAGACCTCGCCGACGCCGCCGCCGGCTGGGCGTGCGCCCGACTGAAATGGCCCAATGATGTGTTGGCCGAAGGCGGCAAATGCGCCGGTATTCTTCTGGAAGCCGAAGCAGCGCCCGATGGCGCCACGCGCCTGCTCCTGGGCATTGGCGTCAATCTGGTCGGCGCGCCCGAGGATGTTGGCTATCCAACCATGGATCTGACGCGCCTCGGCGGTGCGGTGAGCGTGGCGGGCGTCTTTTCAGATCTCACGGTGCGGCTGGTCCATTGGTCGGTCATGTTTGTGACCCAAGGCTTTGGTCCAATCCGAGCAGCTTGGCTTGCCCGCGCCCGCGGCCTTGGTGAACCAATCGGGGTAGTGATCGGCGAGGAAACCATCACCGGCTGCTTTGCAACCTTGAGCGACAGCGGCGAACTTGTCATCGACCTCGCCGGCGGCGGGGTGCGTTCCATTTCAGCCGGGGAGGTGTTCTTTCCCGGGTCAGCGCTTTAGGAGCCGCCCATGCTGCTCGCCATCGATGTTGGCAACACCAATTCCAAATTCATCGTCCATGACGGCGACGGCGTGCTGCATGAGTGGCGCTTTGCCACTGACACTGCCCGCACCGCCGATGAATACGCCGTTTGGATGTCGCAGCTCCTGGCCTTCAACGGTCTGAGCTTTCAGGCGCTCAGCGCCTGCATCATCTCTTCGGTGGTGCCACAATCGCTGTTTCACGTCCGCAACCTGGCGCGGCGCTATCTGCACGTCGAGCCAATGGTGATCGGCGAGGGCGTCGAACTCGGCATCGCGGTGCGCATTGCGCGCCCGGCCGAAGCCGGCGCTGACCGACTGGTGAATGCGGTGGGCGCCTTCATCAAACATGGCGGGCCGCTGATCGTGGTCGACAGCGGCACGGCCACGAACTTCGATATTGTCGGCGCCGATGGCGGCTTTGAAGGCGGCATCATCGCGCCCGGCATCAATCTGTCTATGCAGGCTTTGCACCAGGCGGCCGCCAAGCTGCCGCGCATCGAAATCCGCAATCCCGGCGCGGTGATCGGCAAGGATACGATTTCAGCGATGCAATCGGGGGTGTTTTGGGGCTATATCGAATTGATCGAAGGCCTGTGCCGACGGATCAAAGCTGAATATGGCCAGCCGATGACGGTGATCGGCACGGGCGGCGTGGCCGCCCTGTTCGAGGGCGAAACCACGATCGTGGACGCTTATGACCTCGACATCACCGCCCGGGGCCTGTGGGAAATATTCCGCCGCAATGGCGGGCGATTGTGAGTGATATGACGCAAACCAATGAACTCGTGTTCCTGCCCTTGGGCGGCTGCAACGAAGTGGGGATGAATCTCAACGCCTATGGCTTTGGTCCGCCCGAAGATCGCAAATGGCTGCTGGTGGATGTCGGGGTGACGTTCGGGCGTGAGGAACAGGCCGGCGTTGACCTCATCACCCCAGACCCGGAATTTCTCGAACAGCACAAGGACGACATCCTCGCCGTGGTCATGACCCACGCGCACGAGGACCATATTGGCGCGATCGGTTGGCTGTGGCCGCGCCTGAAAGCGCCGATCTACGCCACCGCCTTCACCGCTGAACTGGTGCGCGGCAAATTGAGCGAACGCGGCGTCGACAAGAAGGCCACCGTTCACGTTATTCAGCCGAAGGTGCGGCTGTCGATTGGTCCATTTGAGATCGAGTTCATCTCGCTTACCCACTCGATTCCGGAAATGTATGGCCTCGCCATTCGCACGCCGCTTGGTCTTGTTTGGCACACCGGAGATTGGAAGATCGACGCCGATCCTCTGATCGGGGATCTCACCGATGAAACCCGCGTGCGCGCGCTCGGCGATGACGGCGTGCTCGCCATGATGTGTGACAGCACCAATGTGTTTGTGGACGGCGAATCCGGCAGCGAAGCGGATGTGCGCAAGGGGCTGATCGAGGTCGTTGCCCGCGCCAAGGGGCGGGTGGCGGTGACGGCTTTTGCCTCCAATGTCGCGCGCATCACCAGCGCGATCGAGGCCGCGCGGCTCGCCGGGCGTAGCGTCTGCTTGGTTGGGCGCTCGATGCACAAGATCGTCGGTGCGGCCACCAAGGTCGGCATCCTCAAAGACCTGCCGAAATTTGTCGGTGAAGAAGAAGCCGCTTTCCTCGACCCGCGCGAGATCATGCTTTTGTGCACCGGCAGCCAGGGCGAGGCGCAGGCGGCTTTGGGCCGCATCGCCTCCAACAGCCACCGCCATGTCACATTGTCGGCGGGCGACATGGTGATTTTTTCTTCGCGCATGATCCCGGGCAATGAAGCGCCGATCCAGGCGATCCAATCGCTGCTGGTTGACCGCGGCGTGCAGGTGATCACCGATCGCGACGCGCATGTGCATGTCAGCGGCCATCCCTGCCGCGATGAGCTGAAGCGCATGTATGAATGGGCGCGGCCCCAGATCGCAGTGCCAGTGCATGGCGAGCGCCGCCACATTGTGGAGCACGTCGCCTTCGCCAATGCGCTGCAAATCCCGCAATCCTTTGCCCTGCACAATGGCGAGATGCTGCGCCTCGCGCCGGGGCCGGCGGCGGTGATCGATGAGGTGGCGTCCGGCCGGCTGTTCGTTGACGGCAATCTCTTGATCCAGGCCGACGACGAGGCGATCCGCGACCGCAAGCGCCTCGGCAGCGACGGCCAGATTACGATCAGCCTTGCCGTGAGCGGCAAAAAGCACACGATCGTTGCCGGCCCCGATGTGCGCGTGCGCGGCCTGACCGCTGAAGATGAAAAGGCGCTGGAAGCGGCGCTGGAGCAGCTCGCCGACACCGCCGAGGACGCCTTCCATAAGCTCAGCGCCGCTGAGCGCAGCGACCCGGAGGCCTGCGAATCCGCGATGACGCGCACGCTGCGCAAAGCGGCCGAACGCATTTGGGGCAAGCGCCCGTTTGTCGATATTGTCGTGTTGCAAGTCTAAGGAGAGACCATGCAGATCGGCCGCCTCAATCATGTCGGCGTCGCGGTGCCATCGATCGCGGCCGCGATTGAAACCTATCGCAGCCTTTATGGCGTGCCCGACCGTGACATCACCGCCATCAAGGACATGCCGGCCCAGGGCGTGAAGGTCGCGTTCGTCAATGTCGCCAACAGCCAGATCGAACTGATCGAGCCGCTCGGCGCTGAAAGCCCAATCATCAAGTTTCTTGAGAAAAACCCGCAAGGCGGCCAGCACCATGTCTGCTTTGAGGTGCCCGATATTCACGAAGCCCGCGCCGCCATGCAGGCGCGCGGCGCCACTGTGCTGGGCGAGCCGCGCATCGGCGCCCATGGCACGCTGATTATGTTTGTCCACCCGAAGAACTCCAACGGCGTCCTGATCGAGCTGATGGAAACGCCGAAGGAGGCGCATTGATGCCCGTCAGCCCGTTCACCGCGATCGCGATTTTCATCATCTGGTGGTGGCTCGCTTTGTTCATGGTGCTGCCAATGGGCGTGCGCAGCCTGGAAGAGGGCGGCGTCAGCGCGGAGGGCCACGATCAGGGCGCGCCGGTGGCGGCGAACCTGAAAAAGAAAGCTTTGTGGGCAACTGGGATCGCGGCCGTGGCCTGGGTGGGCACGATGATCTTCATCGCCTTTGATCCATTCCATATCCGCTGACGCCGGCCCGCGACCGGCGTTTGACAAGCGCGGACGGCGCGGGGCAAAGACCCTGACCCATTTCCGGCGGTGCGCGCATGCGCTGCCGCTGAACAATCGAACGAGACGCCCGATGTCGCATGCCCTGTCCGTCACCCGCGCTGAAAACTTCCCGGACTGGTATCAGGCCGTGGTGAAAGAGGCCGATCTCGCTGAAAACTCGCCGACCCGCGGCTGCATGATTATCAAGCCCTGGGGCTTTGGCATTTGGGAAGAAATCCAGCGCGAACTTGACCAGCGGATCAAGGACACCGGCCACGACAATTATTATTTCCCGCTGCTGATCCCGATGAGCTTCATCGCCAAGGAAGCCGATCATGTCGACGGCTTCGCCAAGGAAATGGCGGTGGTCACCCATCACCGCTTAAAGCAGATCGACGGCGAACTGAAACCCGATCCGGACGCCGAACTGACCGAGCCGCTGATTATCCGGCCAACTTCGGAAACCATCATTGGCGATGCGTTTTCGCGCTGGGTCCAAAGCTATCGGGATCTGCCGATCATGATGAACCAGTGGGCCAATGTGATGCGTTGGGAAATGCGCACCCGCATGTTCCTGCGCACCGCGGAGTTTCTTTGGCAGGAAGGCCACACCGCCCATGCCGACAAGACCGAGGCGGTGGAGCACACGATGCGGATGCTGGAGGTTTATCGCAGCTTTGCCCAAGAGTGGGTGGCGCTGCCGGTTATTGCCGGCGAAAAGCCCGACAATGAGCGTTTTCCCGGCGCCGACAACACGTTCTCGATTGAAGCGATGATGCAGGACGGCAAGGCGCTGCAGGCCGGTACCAGCCATTATCTCGGTACGCATTTCTCGTCGGCGCAAAACATCCGCTATGCCGACAAGAACGGAACCCAGGCACTCGCCCACACCACCAGCTGGGGCATGTCGACGCGCATGATCGGCGGGCTGATCATGACCCATGGCGATGATGACGGGCTGCGTTGTCCGCCTGCGTTGGCGCCCAAGCAAATCGTCATCATCCCGATCCTGCGTGACAAACCGGAAGACGCCGAAGTGCTCGATTACTGCCATGCGCTCGCCGCCGCGCTGAAGGGCCAGGACGCCTTTCGCCGGCCGCTGCGCGCCTATGTTGACGTCAAGCAGATGAAGTCCGCCGATAAGCGCTGGGCCTGGGTGCGCAAGGGCGCGCCGCTGATCGTGGAAATTGGCCCGCGCGATGCGGCTGGCGCCAATATCACATTCTATCGCCGCGATGATTTGCGCGCCGGCGACAAGTTGAAATCGCAGAGCCTCGCGCGCGAAGCCTTCATCGCCAATGCGCCGGCGCTGCTTTGCGAGATCCAGGCGGGCCTGTTTGCCGAAGCAAAAGCGCGCCTCACCGGCAATATCAAAGACGGCGCCGCCAGCATGGCCGATATCGAAGCGTTTTTCGGCGCTGCCGAGGATGAAGACAAAGGCTTCAAGGGCTGGCTGAAGGTCGGCTGGGCCAAGCCCTTGGGCGCAGATTTGGAGAAAGTGTCTGATCGGCTGAAAGCGCTGAAACTGACGCTGCGCAATGCGCCTTTGGAGCAGGGCGTGATTTCCGGCGCCTGCGTGTTCACCGGTGCGCCAGCCGTGCAGAACGTGCTCGTGGCGCGGGCCTATTGATGACCGACATCGTCGCAACCAAACCGTTTGGCCTGTTTGAACGCATCCTCGCCGGGCGCTATTTGCGCGCCAAGCGCGAGCATGGCGGCGTGGCGCTGATTTCGATCATCTCGTTTCTGGGCATTTTGGCGGCCGTCGCGGTCTTGATCATCACCATGAGCGTGATGAACGGGTTCCGCGAAACGCTGCTGTCGAAAATCCTCGGCGTGCGCGGCCATGTGTTCATCGATATGGGCGGGCGCACCGCGGAAGAGCGCGCGCAATTGCAGAAGGCGGCGCTTGGCGTGTCCGGCGTGGTGAGCGTGACGCCCCTGGTTGAGGGGCAGGCGCTGGCGGTGATTGACGGAATCGTGTCCGGTGTGATCGTACGCGGCGTCGCGCCGGCGGATTTGCAGGCGCTCGACATTGTGTCGAAGAATATTGTCGCCGGCGCACTCGCAGCCTTTGGGCCAACGCCGGAGGGTGAAGTCAGCGTTGTCACCGGCGCATTGGTGCTCGAAGGCGCCGCCATCAGCGGCGGCCAGATCACGCTGATTTCGCCTGAAACCGCCGCGACCGCCTTTGGCAGCGTGCCGCGCCGAAAAACCTATCCGATTGCGGCCAATTTCAGCGTTGGCCAGCCCGATTTCGATCGCGCCTTTGTCTATATGCCGCTCTCCGAAGCGCAGCTGTTTTTTGACAAGGGCGATGCGGTGGATCGCTTTGAGATCCGCGTCAACGATCCCGATCAGACCCTGCAAGTGATGCAGGCCCTGCGCAAAGTCACACCCGCTGACGCCTTCATCAGCGACTGGAAACAGCAGAACGCCAGCCTTGTCGGCGCCCTCATTGTGGAGCGCAATGTGATGCGCCTCATTCTGATGATGATTGTGGCGATCGCCGCCATGAACATTATTTCTGGCCTCGTGATGCTGGTGAAGAACAAGGGGCGCGATATTGCAATTCTGCGCACCATGGGCGCCACGCAAGGCGCGATCCTGCGCATCTTCTTCATGTCCGGCGCGGCAGTTGGCGTAGCCGGCGCGCTTGCCGGGCTCTTAATCGGCACGTTGTTTTGTCTCTTCATCGGGCCGATCCAGGATTTCATTTCCTTCCTCATTCAGCGGCCGATCTTTCCGCCCGATGTGTATGGCCTCAATGCTTTGCCGGCGCGGGTCGAGTGGGGCGAGGTGGCGATGGTCACGTTCTGGGCGCTTCTGATGAGTTTCGTTGCCACGCTGCCGCCGGCTTGGCGCGCCTCCAAGCTCGATCCGGTGGAGGCGCTGCGTTATGAGTGAGCCGGCTTTGGTGCTTTCCGGCGTCGGGCGCTCATTCAAATCCGGCGCCGGCGAACTGGTGATCCTCCAGGATGTCACGCTGGAGGTGCGCCCTGGCCAGATTATCGGGCTGGTTGGGCCATCAGGGTCCGGTAAATCCTCGCTTCTGCACATCGCGGGATTGCTCGAGCGCCCGACCACCGGCGAAGTGATGATCGGCGGACGCGACGCCTGGAGCCTGCCGGACCGGGCGCGCACGGCGCTGCGCCGCGCCACGATTGGATTTGTCTATCAGTTCCACCATCTGCTGCATGAGTTCGATGCGCTCGATAATGTCGCACTGCCCCAATTGATCGCGGGCGCCTCGCGCTCTGAGGCCCGCAACGAAGCCGCCCGCCTGCTGGGCGTGATGGGGCTTTCTGAGCGGCTGCATCACCAGCCGGCGCAGCTCTCCGGCGGCGAACAGCAGCGCGTCGCCATTGCCCGCGCGCTCGCCAATAAGCCGCGCGTTCTGCTCGCCGATGAGCCGACCGGCAATCTCGACCCTGGAACGTCTTCGCTTGTGTTTCAGGCGCTGCTCGATCTTGTGCGCCGCGAAGGTGTCGCAGCGATCATCGCCACCCATAACCTGGAGCTGACGCGCTATATGGATCGGGTGATGGCTTTGAAGGGCGGCAAGCTGCAGGCGCAGGGATAGGTTCAAGACCGCTTCTCGAAGCGGCGACGCCCTCATCGCCGTGCGCGATTTGAGATGTAGCCGGTGCGGAGGGGGCGCCGCCGCTCCGCCTCCTCCGCGCCAGCTCGCCGCAAACTCAAATAAAGCCGCGTTAACCCTCTTTTCGTTGCGAAAAGTGTTGCCAGAACGTAAACAGCACTCGCTCAAATGGCGAGAACCGATTCATGGCCAACAAGGTGAACCAAAGCAGTGCGGAGGCGCTCTCCGGCCTGCTGTTCGACGGGATGACGATCATGTCCGGGGGCTTTGGCCTTTGCGGAATTCCTGAAAATCTGATCGCGGCGCTGCGCGACAGCGGCGTCAAGCAGATCACAGTGATTTCCAACAATGCGGGCGTGGATGATTTCGGGCTTGGGTTGCTGTTGAAAACCCGCCAGATCCGCAAAATGATCTCGTCCTATGTCGGTGAGAACAAAGAGTTTGAGCGGCAATATCTGGCCGGCGAGCTGGAGCTGGAATTCAATCCGCAGGGCACACTGGCCGAACGCATCCGCGCCGGCGGCGCTGGCATCGCCGGCTTCTACACCAAGACCGGCGTGGGCACGCTGGTGGCGGAAGGCAAAGAGCTGAAGGTGTTCGACGGCGAAACCTATGTGCTGGAAACCGGCCTGAAGGCGGATTTGGCGATCGTGAAAGCCTGGAAGGGCGATGCCGAAGGCAATCTGGTGTTCCGCAAGACCGCGCGCAATTTCAATCCGATGATGGCGACCGCCGGCAAGGCGTGCGTGGCGGAAGTTGAAGAACTCGTACCGGTCGGCCAGATCGACCCCGATCACATCCACACGCCAGGCATTTTCGTCGATCGCATCATCCAATCGACATTCGAAAAGCGCATCGAACAGCGCACCGTGCGCCAGCGGGAGGCCGCATAATGCCGTGGACTCGTGACCAGCTCGCCGAACGCGCCGCCAAGGAATTGCGCGACGGCTTTTACGTCAATCTCGGTATCGGCATTCCGACGCTGGTGGCGAACTACATTCCCACCGGGATGGAAGTCACGCTGCAATCGGAAAACGGCATGCTCGGCATGGGCCCGTTTCCGACGCCGGAGCAGGTCGACGCCGATCTGATCAATGCCGGCAAGCAAACCATCACCCAGCTCGCCAAAACGAGCTATTTCTCCAGCGCCGACAGCTTCGGCATGATCCGCGGCGGCCATATTGATCTGTCGATCCTTGGCGCCATGGAAGTCAGCGCCGATGGCGACCTCGCCAACTGGATGGTGCCGGGCAAGATGGTCAAGGGCATGGGCGGGGCGATGGATCTCGTCGCTGGCGTCAGGCGCGTCGTGGTGGTGATGGAGCATGCCGCCAAAGACGGCTCGCCCAAGCTGCTCAAGAAGTGCCGTCTGCCGCTCACCGGCGTGCGCGTTGTCGATCGCGTCATCACCGAATTCGGCGTGTTCGACATCGACAAGAAGAATGGCGGCGGCGTCACGCTGATCGAACTCGCGCCGGACGTGACGCTGGATGAGGTCCGCGCCAAGACGGAAGCAGAGTTCCGCGTTTCGCTGGTCGAGCGCCGCAGCGTGAAAGAGCTGGAAGCCGCGCCCGCCACGGCCACGCCCGAAAGCGTCGCCCCCATTGGCCGTTCGCTGGGCTTAAAGACGCTCGGCTTCGACCACATCCGCGTCGCGCCCGGTGGACGCCTGCCGATGCCGGAAGCTGATCCGAGCGAAGAAGCCATCCTGTTTGTTCTTGAAGGCGAAGCGCATGTGGTGATCGATGGCCGCGCCCATGTGCTGCAGCCGGGCGATGCGATTGCTGCACCCGCGCAGGCCTTCGCGGTCGCCAATCCGGGGCAGGGCGAGGTGCGCTTCATTCTGGCGCATGGTCCGCGCGGGGAAGCGCAGATGGCGTCTGCCTCCTTTCGCGGCTTGCAGCGATTGGCGAGTTGATCGGTCAAAACGTTTCGACGCAGCCGCAGGCTTGCGCTCACCCGGCGCAAAGCGGCTAACGTGTCGCAATGGGGCAATCCAAAACTCTGGCGCCGAGCGATATCGGCGCGCTGGTGCTGATCGCATCGATCTGGGGCGTCAACAATCTGTTCGCCAAGTTGATCGTGATGCATCTGCCGCCGCTATTTGCCAGCGGCGTGCGATTTGCGATCACCGCGGTGGCGATGGTCTGGTTCATGAAGCGGCCGCCGGCGAATTGGAAAGTGCTGCTGCTGATCTGCCTGTTCATTGGGCCGCTGCATTTCGGCGTGCAGAATGTTGGGCTCGCTATGGCAAAAGACTTGTCGCCGATGGTCATCGGCATGCAGCTGTGGATTCCGGCTTCGGTTGCGGCGGCGGCGCTGATCCTGGGGGAGCGGGTGTCTTGGCTGCGCGGCTTTGGCTTGGGGCTGTCGTTTCTCGGCATTGTTGTGCTGGCGTTTGAGCCTAATGTGTTTGCCCAGTTGGACGCCCTGCTGCTCGTTTCGATTGCGGCCATCGCCTATGGGATCGGGGCGGTGCTGGTGCGCCGGCATGTATCGATCAATCCGCTGCAGATGCAGGGCTGGATCGCGATCCTCTCTGCGCCTTTGCTGTTTGGCGCCAGCGCCGGCGCCGAACACGGACAATTGGCGCAAGCCGCGGCGGCGCCGTGGTGGATTTGGGTGATGATTGCGTTTGGGGCGCTTGCCTCCAGCCTCGGCGCCAATGCACTGATGTTCCTGCTGGTGCAGCGCTATGAAGTGGCGCGCACTACGCCCTATATCCTTGCCTCGCCGATCATCGCGATCAGCTTGGGCGTGGCGGTGCTGCACGATCCAGTGACTGTGCAATTGCTCGCTGGCGCTGCGTTGGCCCTGATTGGCGTTGCGATCGTGGCGTTGGCGGAACACAGGGGCAGGTGAGCGATCCGGCGCCTGCCGGCTGGCGATGCGCCGGAAGCGCGCCAGCCGGTCTGGGGCGTTACTTTGCGCCGGGTGGGGCGTAGGTCTCCACCCAGTCGCGCACGGTCTTGTACCAAAACAATGAGTTTTGCGGCTGCAGCACCCAGTGGTTTTCGTTTGGATAGTAGACAAACTTGGACGGCACGCCGCGAGTCTGCAGGGTGTTGAACAGCTCGATCCCATGGGTCACCGGCACGCGATAATCGAGCTGGCCGTGGATCACGAGCGTCGGTGTCTTGAAGTTCGCCGCAGCCATATGCGGGCTGTAGCGTTGGAACTCTTCTGGCTTTTCCCAATACTCGAAATGGCGGTTTTTCTCGGCGCCATAATCAGCCGCGACCTGGGTATAATTGTTGTACACCGCCGCGTGCGCGACCAGCGCCTTGAATGGATGTTCGCGCCCAAGCAGCGTGGTGGCGAGATAGCCGCCATAGGAGCCGCCGCCCGCGACCATGCGGTTCGCGTCGATATAGGCCTGGTTCTTGAACCATTCCGCGGCCTTGATCGTGTCTTCATAGGGTTTGTCGGCGCGGTTGGGATTGATCGAGTCGGTGAACTCTTGTCCGAACCCGGAAGATCCGTGGAAATTGTGCCAGGCCGTCACATAGCCCCAGCCAGCAAACACCTGGGCGTTCCAGCGATAGGTCCAGGCATTGGTGATGGCATTGTGGGGGCCGCCATGCAGCAGCAGGAACAGCGGATACTTCTTCGTCGGGTCGAAGTTGGGCGGCTTGACCACCCACATCTGAATGTCCTTGCCGTCCGCGCCCTTATAGGTGACGCTTTCGACCTTGCCGAACTCAGCCTCTGCCAGGCGCGCATCGTTGAACGTCGTCAGTTTGGTTTCAGCGCCGGTGCGCGGATCGATGCGCACCAGACTTGCCGGTTCGCTGAAGGTCTGGCGCAAGCCGACAAGCACTTGATCGCGGCCGGCGCCGACGGTGTCGAGGCCGCCAAAGTCATTGCCGCTGGTGATCGGCTTTGCTGAGCCCGCGCCGGCGATATCGAAGCGATAGACGCGGCGCACGCTGGCGTCGTCGATGGCGCCAAACAGGCTGCGGCCGTCTTTCGCCCAGATCAGCCCATCAGCGGAGCGATCCCAATTGGCGTTCAACTCGCGCATTTTGCCGCCAATGCGCTCGATCAGCATCAGGCGCTGCTTGTCGCCATAGAAGCCAACGATCCGCTGCTGCTGGAAAGCCAGATGGCGCCCATCGGGGCTATATTTCGGCTCAGAATCGTCGGCCTTGTTGGTCGCCGTCCAGTTCTTCAAGCCCTTACCTTCGGCGCTGATGGTGAAGATGTCGAGGTTTGGGGCGATGCCGGTTTTGTCCGTGTCTGCGCCGAATGCGAATTCTTTCCCGTCAGGGGAAATGTCATAGGGATCGGGGCCGAGATTGACGGCATAGGGCGCTGCACCCGAGCCGAACGTCACCGCCTTCGCCGCCCCACCGTCGAGCGGGGCGATATAGATGTGGCTTTCGCGGTCGTCGGTCCATTCGTCCCAGTGGCTGACCGCCGCCTTGGTCCAGACCTTCGCCGTCATCTTGCTGTCGGCGCGTTCCTTGAGACGCTTGGCTTGCTCCTCCCAGGCTTTCAGATCGGCCCACACATCGCTGATGAAGGCGACACCCGAAGAGTCCGGCATCCATTTGATTGATCCCGCGCCGGTGGGCACGGTTGTGATCCGCTTGGCTTCGCCGCCGGCGGTGGGCAACACATAGATTTGCGCCGCCTCGTCGCCGTCGCGCCGGGCGATGAAGGCGATCCATTTGCCGTCGGGGCTGAACTGGGGTTCCGATTCATTGGCCGGGGCGGAGGTGAGCTGGCGCGCATCACCGGGTTTGGCGGTGGACACCAGCCAAAGATCAGCGCTGCGCTTGTTCTTGGCGACGTCCCAGGTCGATACCGTGAGCACGGCGCTTTTGCCGTCCGGCGAGAGCGCGGGATTGCCAAGCCGCTGCATGGCCCACATCGCTTCGGCTGACAGTGGCTTGGCGAAGGCGGGCGAAGCGATTGTTACGCCCAATGCGACGCCCGCGCCCAATGCGAGCTGACCGATCCAGCCCAACTCTCGCTCGCCCATTCGAATCTCCCGCATTGTGATCGAATTGACGATAGCGCATTTTGAGCAAAAGTGTAGTTGCGGTTTTGCGTTCGAAAACGCGCCAAATCATAGGCTTGGGCCGCGTCGGATGAGAAGCCGGCATCCACTTTCTTTGAAAGCGGTCGAGGCGCGCGCACGCCGGCCTTGGCTGGCCCGATCAACACGCGGCGAAGCAGTGTGGCTGCTTGGTGGACTACGCGGCCGCCGGATGCGGCTGCGGCGCGCGCTTGTCGGCGAGCAGCAGATACATCGCCGGGGTCACGATCCGCGCGATCAAGGTGGAGGAAATGAGGCCGCCAATGATCACGATCGCCAGGGGCGAATAGAGCGGCGAGTTTTCGAGCACCAAGGGCGTCAAGCCGCCAATCGCGGTGGCGGAGGTGAGCAGCACGGGCAAGAAGCGGATCTCGCCAGCGCGCTCCACCGCCTCGCGCAGCTCCACGCCGCGCTCGCGCAGTTTGTTGGCAAAATCAACGAGCAGAATGGAGTTTTTGATCTCAATCCCGATCAGCGCGACAAATCCGATCACGGCGGTGAAGCTTAAGGAATTGCCGGTGACGAATAGCGCGATCAACCCGCCCATGATCCCAAACGGAATGACAAAGGCCACAACGGTCATTTGCGCAAAGGTGCGAAACTCCAACAGCAGCACCGCGAGTACGCCAAAGAGCGCGATCAAGACCGCAGCGCCGAGCCCCGAAAAGCTGCGCGATTGGGCTTCGGCCTGGCCGCCAAAGGCCAGCGTATAGCCCGGCGGCAAGCGGATCGCGTCGAGCCGGGCGGCGACGTCGCGCGTCACCGCGGACGTCAATAATCCCTGCTGGGTATAGGCGCGGATGGTCACGACCCGTTCGCGGTCAAGCCGGTCAATGCGCGCGGGGCCGCTTTCAAATTGCGGGTTGGCCACTTCAGACAGTGGGATCGCTGCCCCGGTTTGCGTCCACACATAAAGCTGTTCGAGATCGGCGGCGCTGACGGCGCCGTCGCCGGGTAGGCGCACGCGGATCGGGTAGGCGTCGCCCGTGAGGTCACGAAACTGCGCCACCGGCGCCCCGCCCACGGCCAGACGCACGGCGTCGTCAACGGCGCCGGCCGGTATGCCGAGCACGGCGGCTTTGTCAGCGTCGATATTGAGATTGATATCGACCTGGCGGGCGGCCAGCGGGTTTTTGACGTCGCGCGTGCCTGGCGTGGCGCGCACGACGCGCTCCACTTCACCGGCCAGTTCGCTCAGCGCTGCAAGGTCTTTGCCCTGGATGCGCACGGCAATGGGCGCTTCGATCGGCGGGCCGTTTTCAAACCGGCGCACGGTGATTTGGGCGGCGGGATAGGCGGCAAGTTGTGTGCGGATTTTCTCCAGCACCGGCTTGCCTTCGTGCTCGTCCCACTTTTTGAACTTGGCGTAGATCTGGCCGACATTTGGGCGCGTCTGATCGGGGATGACGTTGTAATAGACCTGCGGGTTGCCGCGGCCCGAATTGGCGAAGCGCCATTCGATCTCGTCGTGGCTGGCGAGAACCTGATCGACATGCGCCACCGCCTTGTCGGTTTCGCTCAAAGCCGCGCCATTGGGCAATTCGACATCGACCATGAAATAGGGGCTGTCGTTTTCGGGAAACAGCGAAAAGCCGATCCGCGGCGCCAATCCCAGCGACAGGATGAACGCGGCGAGCGCGACCGTCACGGTCAAGAGCGGGCGCTCCAAAGCCCAATGCAAAAAGGGGCGATACACCGAATGGATGGCGCCCATCGTCGCGTCCAGCATCGGATTGGAATGGCCACTGTCTTTGGACGACAACAACCGCGACGCCAGGAACGGTATAATCGTCAGGGCGACAATCAGCGAAGCCGTAATCGTCACCGTCACGGCGACGGGCAGGGAGCGCGTGAACTCACCCGCGCCTTCGGGCAGATTGAGCAAAGGCAGGAAGGCAAACAACAGCGCTGCCGTGCAGCCGATCACCGCCACATCGATTTCGCGCACGCCTTCAATCGCGGCCTCGCGCGGCGGTAATCCTTCGCGCAAGCGGCGCGCGATGTTTTCGGTCACAACGATGCTGTCATCAACCAATAGCCCGAGCGCCAGGACAAAGCCCGCGATCGACAATTGGTTCATCGAATAGCCGAGCGCATTGACCGCAATCACCCCAATCGCCAGCGACAAGGGGATCGACATCATCACAATGATCGAGGCGCGAAAGCCGAGCGGCATCAGGGTGATGAGCACGAGGAAGATTGCGATCAGAAAGTCGCGCCCGAGCTTGCCGAGGCGATCGGACACAGTCTTCGATTGGTCAAAGCCGTCAATCAGCGTCACGTCTGCGGGCAATTGCTTGCGAAACGCTGCGACCTGTTTGTCGAGTTGGCCGCGCAGCGAAAACACGTCTTCGCCGAGCTTGCCTTTGACGCTGACAAACAAGGCCGGCTTGCCATTGTAGCGTGTGATGTGGCGCTGCTGGCTTGCGCCCCAATTCACATCCGCGATGTCGCCCACACGCACGGTTCGGCCATCGGCGGCGCGCAGCACGGTGGCGCGGATTTCATCGAGGCTTTCAAACGCCCCGGTGGCATTGACATTGAACCGCCGCCCGCCGGATTCCACCGCGCCAATCGGGGTGTCGGCGCCTTCGCGGCGCAGGGCTTCCGCCACCGCCCCAATCGGTATGCTGTATTCGGCAAGCTTGGCGACATCCACGCCCACCCGCACTTCGGTAATCGGGGCGCCCCAGATGTCGGCTGCCTGCACACCCGGCGCGCGCTCCAGCGCGTCGCGCAGGTCTTTGGCGAGGCTTTCCATCTTGCGCGGGCTCGCCGTGTCGGTCATCAGCGCCATTTGCGCGACGGCGGCTTCGGCCGGGTTGAATTTGCGCAAGTTAACTTCAACCACTCCGGCCGGCAAAGTCGGGCGCACGACATTCACTTCGCGCACGACCTCATCATACTTGCCGTCGGGATCCTCGCCCCAGATGAACTCGACCGCAACCGTGGTCAGGCCATCGGTGGAAAAGCTCGTGATCTCGCGCACATTCTCAAGCGAATTGACCGCGCGTTCGAGCGGGATGGCGACGAGCTTCTCCATCTCAGCGGCATCGGCGCCAGGCAGCACCACGCTCACCGAAACGCCGGGAAAGCGTGCAATCGGGTCTTCGGCTTTAGGGATCGTCTGGATCGCGCTGACGCCCAGCATGATCATCAGCGCAAACAGCACGAGCGTGAATTGCCAGCTGTCGATGAAGAACCTGGTGAAGCCGCGCAGATCCATCACTTGGCCTCCGCAGCGATTGTCACCGGCTCGCCGTCGCGCACATAAGCCGCGCCCGCCGCGACCACCCGTTCGCCGGCCTTGAGGCCGCTGAGCACGATGGCGTTTTCGCCGTCAACGCCGGCTGTTGTCACCGTGCGCCGACGCGCCACGCCGGCGTCATCGACGACATAAACAACACCTTGATCGGCGCGCGCATCAAGCAGCGCCAATGTTGGCACCCGCACTGCGCTGGCGGCGGCGTTGGCGTCGGGGCTTTCAATCAGGGCTTCGGCGACCATGCCGCTGCGCAGCGCGGGGTTGTTCGGGATCGCGATTTCGACGTCAAAGGCGCCGGTCGCGGCGTCGCCTTTGGCGGCGAGGCGACTGATTTTGCCGCCGATCTCGCCGGCGCCGCGGACGGTGACTTGCGCGGGGGCGCCAATCTTCAGCAGCGCCGCCTGCTGGGAGGCCGCGCTCGCGCGGACAACAAAACCAGAGCGCGTCTCGCCGAGCAGCAAGATTGGGGCGCCGGCGCCGGCCACCTGTGAAGGCTCCGCCAAGCGCCGCAGGATCACGCCATCGGCAGGCGCAATAATGATGGCGGTGTCGCGCGAGAAGCCGGCGGCTTCCGCACCGGCCTTGGCGCGCTCCACCGCGAGCTTGGCGTCATCGATGCGCGCCTGGGAGACAAAACCTTTTTCAAACAGGGTCTGTTGGCGGGCCAGATTGCGTTCGGCGGTTTCGAGGGCCGCGGAGGCCGCCGCGGCGCCGGCCGCGACCTCGGTTGGTTTGAGCCAGGCGAGGCGCTGACCGCTGCGGACCCGGTCGCCCTCGTCCACCGAAATGCCCTGGATAACGCCAGGGACGCGGAAACTTAAAACCGGCTCACGTTGGAATGTGATCGTGCCCGCCACCCGGACGCGGCCATTTTCAACGCCGCCGACGGCCTTCACCACGCTGACCACAGGCGCCTCAGCCGGCTTGGGTGCGCTGGCCTCTTTGGCTCCGCCACAGGCCGACAAGGCCACAGCTGCAATCACTCCAAGCCAATTCCGCCGCATGGCCTACCCCTGGTCTCCGCCTGAATATTTATTTCAATGTTCAGCGATAAGCAAGGGCGTTTCCTTGCAAAGTCGAACAAGATACGCGCATGCCCAGGCCGCGGATTGTGCGGCGGCCTATCCACAGCAAGGGCAGGCGTACGGCCATGGCGCCAGGCGCACGCCCATGGCGCCAGGGCACGCTCAGGGCGCCAGGCGCACGCAAAGCCTGCATTGTTTTTGGCGTGCAGCGTGCGCGTTGGCTTTGGCCGGCCAGGGTGCGCCAGCGCCGGCGCCAAACGATCCGACCGGCTTGCACGCCAGTTCATCCTCGACGGATGCCGTTTCTTGGCATCCTTCTTCCATGCGGCGTCGGCCGCATCGTGGCGCTCTGCTTTGATGCGGTGTGGCGCGGCTCTTGCCGCTTTGCCGGGCCGGCGGGCGGGGGATCTTGGGCGAAGCGCGCGCGGTGTGCGCCATGCTTGTGCGCGCCATGCTTGATCGCCTGATCGCCATTTTGCGCCATGGGTTCGTGATCTGCGCGGTGTTTCAAGAGCCGCCAAAGTCGTCTGGACCCGGAGCATCCGTCGCGGCATCCAAGACCATCAACAACCAGACCAATTCCAGGCGCGGCGGCGAAAAGCCTCTGCGCACAGCAAAACACAGCTTTCCGCTCTGGCGCCGCATCGGGCGCAGCTTTTGGCTGTTCGACGACACCAGCGCGCCGATCAAGAACCCGCCGCGGATTTCGTCTGTCCCGCTGGACGTGCAACGCCTCCTGCAGCGCCGCATTGCCCAGCTGCAGGACGGTTGGCCCATCCATCCGCCCAGATTGCCAAGCTCGCCGGCCTGCTGCGCTGCGAGGATAGCTTGATCGTTTCTCTTGCAGCGCCGCCTAGGGCTGTCCCACTGGCCAATCACGGTGACTTCTGGGACGAGCAGATGATGATCGCGCAAGTCGCGCGCTTCATCCTTGGTCGTTTTCGCCATGCCCGCGGCGCGCAGCGCCGCCAGCGGGACGTCGATACGTCGTAAGGCGCAGAGCGGCGTCCCTTTCAGAGAAGGCCGACGCCCCCGAAACGGCCGTGATCCAAATCGGGCCCGGTTTGGACGACGCCGATGGCTGCGCCAATTCGGGGTATGCCTTGACCGCCGGTATTGCGCTCGGTTGCGGATGAAATTGCGCGCCTCGAAGCAACCGTCTAAACCAGCCCGATGCGCCACACTGCCTTGCAAAATCCGCCCGACCTCGCCGCCCTAGGGTTGATCGAAAAGCGCCTTCTGTGGCTGTCGGCCTGGATGATCCATAACGCCAATTATCTGCGCGAGAGCGTGGATGGGTTGAAAGTTGGCGGCCATCAGGCGTCGTGCGCGTCGATGACCACGATCCTGACGGCGCTGTATTTTCATGCGCTGCGCCCGCAAGACCGGGTTGCGGTCAAGCCGCACGCCAGCCCGGTTTATCACGCCATCCAATATCTGCTCGGCCGGCAGTCGGTTGAGAAGATGGCGGCGTTTCGCGCCTTTGGCGGGGCGCAATCCTATCCCAGCCGCACCAAGGACGACGCCGATGTCGATTTCTCCACCGGCTCGGTTGGCCTCGGCGTGGCGGTGACGGCGTTTGCGTCGCTGGTGCAGGATTATCTTTCCGCCCGCGGCCATATCCCACCGGAACGGATGGGTCGCTTCATCGCCACCGTCGGCGACGCCGAACTGGACGAGGGCAACGTTTATGAGGCGCTGATCGAGGCCTGCAAGCACGATCTGCGCAATATCTGGTGGATCGTCGATTACAATCGCCAGAGCCTCGATGCGGTGACGCCGGACCGGATGTTTGATCGCTTCGACGACATCTTCGCCGCCGCCGGCTGGCGGGTGGAAACGCTGAAATTCGGCAAGCAGCAGCGCGAAGCGTTCAAGCAGCCGGGCGGGGCGCAGTTGCGTGAGTGGATCGACGCCTGCCCCAATGATCTTTACGCAGCCTTGTGCTTTGAAGGCGCAGCCGCCTGGCGCGAACGGCTCGATGAGGATCTGAAAGGGCCGGGGCAAAAACTGCTCGCGCATTATGATGATGCGGGCCTTGCCGAACTGATGACCAATCTCGGCGGCCATTGCCTGGAGACGATGATCGAAGCCTATGGCCGCGCCGCCGGCAGCGAAACGCCGGTGTTTATGCTCGCCTATACGATCAAGGGTCGGCGGCTGCCGTTTCAGGGCCACAAGGACAATCATTCCGGACTGATGAACCCTGCGCAGATGGCGGCGTTCCAGCAGGAAATGGGTGTGCCGGCCGGACAGGAATGGGCGCCGTTCGCAGGCCTTTCCCCCGCCGAGGAAGCGCGTTGTCGCGCCGCGATCCAGGCGGCCCCGTTTGCGGTCGACACCCAACGCCAATTCCAGGCCCAAATCCTGGCGGTTCCGGAGCCGGACGATTTTCCCAAAGTCACCGACGCGGCGATCTCCACCCAGGCCGCTTTCGGAAAGATCCTTAATGAAATTGCCCGCAGTCACAGCCCGCTGGCCGAAGCGATTGTCACCACTTCACCCGATGTCAGCGTGTCGACCAATCTCGGTGGCTGGGTGAACCGCCGTGGGCTTTATGCCCGGCGCACCGAGGACGATCTGTTTCGCGCGCGCAAGATCGCTAGCGCGCAACTGTGGACGGAAAGCCCCTCCGGCCAGCATGTCGAGCTTGGGATTGCCGAACACAATTTGTTTTTGAACCTCGCTGCGTTCGGCCTGTCGGCGCCCTTGTTCGGTCAACGGCTCTTGCCGATCGGCACGCTGTACGATCCGTTCATCGCCCGCGGCCTCGATGCCTTGAATTATGCCTGTTACCAGGACGCCCGCTTCATTCTTGTTGCCACGCCTTCGGGCGTTACGCTCGGTCCCGAAGGCGGCGCGCATCAGTCGATCAACACGCCGCTGATCGGCATGGGTCAGCCGGGCCTGACCGCTTGGGAGCCGGCCTTCGCCGATGAGCTCGGGGTGCTGTTGCGCCAAGCCATGATCGAAATGCAAACCGCCGATGGCGGCTCGTTCTACTTTCGCTTATCAACGCGCACGCTCACCCAACCGCAGCGTGGAGATGCGGCTTGGGTCAAGGCCTGCGCCCGCGGCGGCTATTGGGCCATCCCTCCGGACGCGGGCGCTGATCTGGCGATTGTCTACTGTGGCGCCATCGCTCCGGAAGCCATCGCCGCGCATGAAGCTCTGCGGGAAGATTGCCCTGGTCTTGGGCTCTTGGCGATCACGTCGCCGGATCTGCTCCATAGCGATTGGAATGCCGCGCGCGCGGCCCGCCGCGTCGGGGCAGGGGCGGGCTGTCATGTGGAAGCGCTGCTGCAAGCGCTGCCGGCCCATGCGGGATTGGTGACTGTGCTCGACGGATCGCCCGCGGCCTTGTCCTGGCTCGGCGGGGTGGGCGGTCACCGGGTTCATGCGTTGGGTGTCGATCGGTTTGGCCAGACCGGCAGTCTGCCTGATCTCTATCGCGCCTATGATCTTGATGCGGACGCCATCGTTTCGGCGGCGGCCGCCCTTCTCGTTGGTTAAGCCTTGGCGGTTTGCAATCCCTGAACGGTCAGCCGCGCCAGTTCGGAAAACAGCAAATCCAAATCGACTGGCGCTGAAGCCGCACCGCCCAAAAGTTGTTGATGCAACACCGCCAAAAGCATCGGCGCAAACACCATCAGGGCTGCAGCCCGTTTGGTTTCTGGCTTGGCTCCTTCGGGCAGGTGGGCGCCGAGGCGCTCTTCCAGCGCTTGCAAGGACGGCTCCAACAAGGTCTCCAAATAGGCCTTGCCGACCTGCTCGTCGGCCACGCCTTCAATCAGCCCAAAGGCATGGGCGCGCGCAAATGCGCCGTGCGCCACGCCGGCGCGGGAAAGTTGGACATAACCATCAACCGCGCGCTCCATCGTCTCGCACGGTTGGGCCACGGCCTTGATCAGCGGTTCGGCCCGCCCGCCGAGCACGCGAAGGATCTCACTGGCGACCGTTTCGCGATCGCCGAAATAATGCCGCAGCGTCGGCTCTGCGACCTGCCCGGCCATCGCCAATTGGCGAAAACTCGGCCGCGTCAACTCGGAGCGCAGTACATATTCCGTTAAGTCATGGATCAGACGGTCGCGCTTTTCTTCATAGTCGGGGTTTCGGCGACCGAGTGGGCGCGGCATTGGCTTTCTCCCCAACGCGGGCGGTGCGACAGGCCCGCAAGCGTTGTTTTTGGCGATCTAGAAACCAGCCCAGACCCTCAAGCCCCAGACAACGTCGCTCGTAGCGCGCCACCATAGCGAGCGTTGCGGCCCGACGCTAGCGTGCATTATTGCCTTTCAACCCAGTCGAACCGATGTCGGCATTCGCGTCATACGATCGCTTCTCGGCTTAGGGCGCCATGCGCCCCAGCCAGGCAAGACTGTCTGAGAATTGATTGCCCGCGCTGCCGCCGCGACGACTTGTGCAGGACGGCGGTGCGCGCTAAGCCGGTGGCCTGCCGGAGACGTGGCCGAGTGGCTGAAGGCGGCGCCTTGCTAAGGCGTTATACGAGAAATTGTATCGAGGGTTCGAATCCCTCCGTCTCCGCCACCGGCCTCTGAAAGAATTAGAGAAAATCCCCTTAGGGGGCTTCGTTCCCTAATTCGCTCCCCAATAGACGCTGCGCTTGAGCGACGCTCACCGCGCGACGCGGCAGCGGAGACACACCTCGGAAGATTATCAAGCGGTTTGCAAGATGGTGCTTGATACCAACGCCGACCCATAATATTTATAGGTCATGGCAGAGCCGGTCCCCATGCGGATGAATGACCCAACGGCGCTCAGGGTCCTGCGGGAGATAGCGACGGACAGCGCCCGAGTGATCTTGACGGACCATGCACGCCTGCGGATGCGGCAGCGGAAGGTTTCTCCAGCGCAGGTTTTAACCTGCCTACAGCGAGGGATCATCAGCGAGCCTGTGGCGCTGGACCCGCACGGGAATTGGAAGCTGACTGTGGCGCACCGCGTCGCAGGTAAGGATTTGAACGTGGCGGTGGCGATCGATATTCCCAGCCGGGCGATCGTCATCACCGTATTTTAGGAGGCGAGCATGTATCACTATCGGGAGTGCGGCCTTCGCAATGTTTGGCTGGCAAACGGCTTCGATGAGCACGATACCCCTTACGGCAAGGGTATAGCCATCCACGACGTGGAGGGCCTGCACCGCGCGATCGCGCATGGGATTGTCAGCAAGGGTGGAAAACTCACCGGCACTGAACTGCGTTTTTTGCGGCAGGAGATGAGCCTGAGCCAAGCCAAGCTGGCGATCATGCTTGGCAATGAGGCTCAGACAGTCGCCTTATGGGAGAAGCGAGGCGGACAGCCGAAGATGGCCGACCGCTTCATCCGTGCGATTTATCGGGAACTCAATGAGGGCAACGCGCAAATCCGCGAAATGATTGAGCGGCTGGTAGACTCCGACCTTGAAGAGTCCGACGCGCGCATGACTCTTTCGCAGGACGATACCGGGTGGAAGGTCGCCGCCTAGGCGTAGGCGGCTCCCTACCGATTGGGGCAGCGGTAGCCCTGCCCTACAAAGGCGCAGAGAAAAATCGAGGCTCATATCTGGATCGCGACCGTAAGCTTCAGACTGAAGCACACCCCACGCGACGGATCGCAGCATCTATTGTTCGGAATATGCTATGCGAAACAGTGATATGGCCAGCATCTCCGTAAATGGCAGCTTCTCAATCAGATACGGATAGCTCGAAATTCGCCAATCGGATTTGAGTAGGACGCATTCAGTCCTCTGAAACAACTAGGCATTTTCTCCCCTGGCTGGCGAATCAGAATTGATTGACCGGATGAGTGGCGAGGCACGGGGCGAATATCGTGGGCCGATGGCGAGCTGCTTTTGGCGAGCCCCGCCGAACGCATCAGGGGCACGCGTCTGCACTGGCATTCGATCCGAACGAGATACTTGCGCCGCACGAAGTCGGCGAGCATGTCGCGGCGCTTGCTGCTCATCTGCCTCATTGAACGAAAGACGAGCGATCCCGCAAGGTTCGCCTGCATCCGTAGCTTGAGCGTCCGCTTTCGGGGCTCTGAAAGCCATTGCGTCATTTCTGAAACTGGGTGGGAACCGGAACGGCGGCTTATCGGATGTCCAAGCCACGCAGCGCCGCATCCATGGCGGTCGCGAAGGCGTCCAACACGAAGTTCGGGTTAGCCGCGACATTGCGCAGCCAGCGTTCCCCGCCGACGTTGGTAAGCGAACATGATCCGGGCGGCATTGCGGCAAACAGTGGTTCGGTGAGGCCCGTTCTCTTCGGCCGCCAGACCACCACTCCGGTCTGCGGCATGGCCAGAAGTTCAAGTTGGTCGTGGGACGATACAAGGGATGCAAGCTCGCTCGCCGCTGCCATCAAGGCGTCGATGCGGGTGGCCACCCCCTGCCGTCCCCACGCGAGCAGGGTAGCAAGGAGCGGAACGGCGGTCGCTCCGTGGGAGCCCAGAACCCCGACATTTGGCGCGGCAAGATAGGCCCCGCCGAAGGAAATCGCATCGTGCGCTCTGACTGCATCGCGAAAGAGAACGAAGGCGGACTCCTTGGGCTGAAACAGCCATTTGTGCGCCGATACTGCGACCGAATCCGCCCTCTCGATGCCGGAGAGCTCATGCGCGTGCGCGTGGCTGAGCCGCAAGGGCCCAGCCCATGCCGCATCGACATGGGTCCAAGCAGCGCGTCCGCACAGTGACAAATCGTCGACCGCGCCCGTGCTGGTAGTGCCCGCAGTCAGCACCAGAGCAGTGTGCCTCAGGTCCTCAGGCACCGCCTTTGGCACAAGCGCACCCGATGGTCCGCAGGGGAGCGGACGCGCGGTGAGGCCGAGAATGTGGGCCGCCTTGCCCACGGACAAATGGGCGGACTCTCCATAGACCACCTCTTTGACCCTCGCACATTCCCGCGCCGCCCACAGCGCAGTGAGATTGGCGATTGTCGATCCGGGCACCATGTGACCGCCGCTCATTCCGAAGAAGGGCGACAGCCAATCGATGACCCTGTGTTCGATCTCCCGCGCCGCCGGGGCGGTTGCAGGATGAAGCAGGTTCTGGTTGACCGATGCGTTCCATAGGGTCGTCGCCCAGGTGATCCACGGTGTGGGCGGATCCATATGGGCAAATGCGGTCGCATTGCCCAGCGCGCTGGCTTTGCCGAGAACTGCGGGCGCGAGAAAATCCAACGTGGCGAGCCCGCCGAGCCCCAACTCCGGCATTTCAGCAGGCAAGGAAAGCGCGCCCTCACCGCCTTCGCTTTGCACGCCCATGAGTTCAAGCGCCCGGATAAGGGCTTCGCGATCAAGGGCGAAATCGGGGTCGGCCATGGAGACTTATTAGCGCGGCGGGCACATTCCGCCATGTGAATCCTTGGGGTCAGCAATCCGACCGGAACGGGGTCGCTTCCTGAAAGGCAGGAATTTTTCAGAAGCGTGGCAAAGCCGCAAGACAGCTTTCAGGATCGCGCATCAGCCCTGCTCATGGCCGGTCGTGGGTGGGAAGGCGAATGGCGGCTTCTAGTTCCCCAATGCGTGATATGAAAGTAGCCCTGTTCTTCCTGTTTCACCACTTCCCTCTGTGGTAGATCAGTTACTTGCTTTTACCATCGCCCGGAACTGCTCCAGCCTTGCATCTTGCTCAGCTCTAATCGGCACGCCGAGGATGGCTCGAAGACTGTCCGGGATCAGGTCTTCGTCATAGGGCTCCATTGTAGGCGCCTGTCCCTGTGGGATTGAGGTCTGGGTCCCATAAATCTGCGGTTGGCCGATCGATTGCAGATATCGATCGAGCGTAGCGGCAGAAATCCACCCCGCCTTCTCGTGACCCCGTGCCGCCGCCGCAACTGCCAGCGTATGGGCCATGAGATAGGACGAAGGCTCCCCTCCATGCTGGTAGATAAAGGCGGCGCGATAGAAATCGTTCGCGGTCCTTAGCTCTCCGTCTTTCAAAAGCGCGGCAGTGCGGGCGCGCCTATGCTCGTCCTCCTCGATCATCCGGGTGACATATTCCTGATCGTTCGCCTTTTCCTGAGAAAAGGACTTCCTGATCTCCTGGTCCGCCTCAAACATCGATGCCATTTCTAAGTTGTCGCTTGGGACTTCGTCGGCAAATGCCGCGGGGGTCAGACCAAGAAACAGGACGACAAGAAAGAGATACCTCAGCAACGCAACCTCCCGATGATGCTAGGACCACTCCAACCAGCGAAAAATGGAGCCGCGCCCGTAGATCAAGCAGCGCAACCTGTCTCAAAAAAGCTTCCCGAGATCAATGACCTGAATGAGTTGGTGCACACAGCGATACGACCGCATAGGGGTCGTTTTCAAAAGGTCTGCTTTTGGCGCTATCAAGGCGATAGCTGCCCATCAGATCCATGGCCGAATGCTGCTGTCTGCTAGACTAGTGGGAAGCGGAACTATTTGGACTGCAGCCTACCTGCGTTGTGCGGTCGAGGGTGACGCCCACAAAACCTTAAGCAGCGACCTCTCCCCTAATTGGGACGACATCGCCGCCAGCCGCCGCCACGCTTGCACAGTATTCGGCCCAATCAGTCATGAGGCGCTGGCGCTTCTCAAACAAATCGCCGCGCCGATATGCTGCCTCGGATTTGTTGGCGATCGCATGCGCCAGCGCCATTTCGCAGACCTCGTGAGCGTAGGAGGTTCGCTCGGCTGCCCAGTCGCGGAATGCGGAACGGAATCCATGAACAGTAACATCCTGCTTCATCCGGCGAAGCAGCATCGACATTGCCATACCGCTGAGCTGATCGCCTTTTGGACCGACAAAGACATGCTCACTGCCGAGGACTTGGCAACTTCGCAGGATTGCAACGGCTCGATCACAGAGGGGCACACGGTGTTCCTTGCCCGCCTTCATGCGCTCGGCTGGCACGGTCCAAACACTCTTTGCGAGATCGACCTCGGCCCAAGTTGCCCCGAGAACTTCGCCAGTCCGTGCAGCGGTCAAAATGGTGAACTCCAAAGCCAGCGCCGCGCCAGCCTCACGCTCTCGCAAGTCCTTCAGGAAGGCCGGGATAGCCTCATAGGCCATGGCCTTGTGGTGACCGCGTGACAGCTTTTTGCGAGCTGGCAAGATTTGCGCCAGATGGCCGCGCCACCGCGCCGGGTTTTCGACTTGGCGGTAGCCGCGCGCTTTGGCGCTATCGAGCACGGTTTCGATGCGCCCGCGCAAGCGACTGGCAGTCTCGGCTTTTGTTTTCCAGATTGGCTCAAGAATTTCGAGCACGTAGGGAGTGTCGACCTCCGACACCGGCAAATCGCCGATTACCGGATAGGCATAGGTCGATAGGGTGTTTTCCCATTGCTGGCGGTGCTTAGCATTGCGCCAGCCGTCCTCGTTAGCGGCGATATGCGCCTCGGCAGCCTGCCTAAACGTAACACCCAAGACCTCAGCGGCCTGTGCGTCCGCTCTGGCCTTTGCCTCAGCCTGTTGCCTCTCTGCCAGCGGGTCTGTGCCTGCCTTGACCTTCAGTCTGAGTGCAGCGGCAAGATCACGCGCGTCGGCAAGCGAAATTGCTCCGGGGCCAGCCGCAGGACCAAGCCCGATGTCACGCGACTTTCCCGCGATCATGTAACGAAAAACCCAAGACCGGGCCCCGCTGTCCTTGACAAGCAATTGCAATCCACCGCCATCCGCATGGCGACCGGGCTTTGCATTCTTCACCGATAGGGGGGTGAGCGCGTTAGCAAGCTTCTTTGGCATTCGAGGTTCCTTTCTAGAAACCGAACAGGCCAGCGTCGCACCAGTTTGGCGGAGATAGCCAGCGTTCCCTAAACCGTTCCCCGAAAATAGCGCGGTTTTATGGGAACGCAACAGAACTCATCTGGATGCATGAATGCAAAATCTTCAAGTAAATCTCACTATTTCAGTGCTTTTACCGGATGCATTCAGACCCATCCGGACCCTAATTAGGCGGACTCCGTCTCCGCCAGTTCTTGGTTTGTTCCCGTTTGCGATCGTTCGCGGCAGGTTGATAAAACCCATTGAATTCAGATATTTCCCTGCTTCCCCTGTCCGGGGACGGTCGTTGACGACCGTTTTCGACCACGCCCAAAATTGTAGGAAAGTTGTGGGATTCGACGGACACTTTTGGGGCTGTTTAGCCCGCTTGGCAAAGGGAAAGGGCAGGCCATGATCACAGATGCCCAAATCCGCCAGCTCGAATCGACCGGCAAGCATCGATCGGGCGACGGGCTCTATCTGGAAATCCATGCCCGGCGGTCCGGCGGCGTCACGAAGAGCTGGACGGTGCGCTACGCGTTGGGCGCTGGAAAGTACCGCTGGAAAGGGCTTGGCCGCTACCCAGAGGTATCACTGGCGCGGGCAAAGGCGATGGCGGCGGAGATACGTGAATCCGCCCGTTCGCGGTAGGGACGGCCATTGCTGGCCGCCCCCCGCACAGATCCGTGCTGGCGCAATTCACGCACACGGCTCCTACCTCGAGTGTTTGACGGCGAAGCGAAGCTCCGGCCAGGGATGAAGGATGCGCGGTTTCGGGAGCCAGTCGTCGACGAGCCGCTGCAACCGGCTCCATGGCAGGCGATCTTTCTGACTGCGCCGCCGGAGCGTTCGCAGCCAAAGTGAGCCTACGTGGTGTCGGAAGGCGTCGAGCGCCGACATGTTGGTCGGCACTGCGTGATACGCGAAGTATCCTTTGACAACTTGCGCCAGCCATTTTCCCTGTTCAGGGATTGGATGGTGCATGCGCTTGCGTAGCTCCGCCTTGATCGCT
>JBEIHY010000023.1:0-44619 GCA_040381035.1 Hyphomonadaceae bacterium | reverse complement strand
GCCGAGCCGTCGGTCGATCAGCCCGTCCGCGCCATCCTCCTCAAAGCGACGGCTCCAGCGGCGCAAACTCCGCTCGCTTATCCCCAAAATCTCGGCCGCCTCCAACTGGCCCAATCGGCCAGCCTCCCAACGGCTCAGCACGTCTCTCAACTTCAACATTCGCAGGCCCTGCAGCTGTTGCGTCCGGCGCATCGAAGGCCTCCATGGCCGCCAAAACGCCGGACAGATCATCTGCTACCTGCACCGGACAGATCGTGTGCTCCCTACAGAGCGTCTCCGTGGAGATGTCCACGCCCAAAGTTTGTGCTATCGCTTCGCGCATCTGTTCCGGGGCCTATGCGTGTTATGCGAGGCGCGATGCCCTCGGGTATCCGTTCAGGACAAGAGCAAATAGAGAGGGGTAGCCAAACTCCGAAACGGCCCCAAAGGCCCGCGGCGTTGGCGGCTCATCCCCTCTCGCCGCCGGCGAATTTGTGCCTCGCCGGCGGCAGCTCCATTCTGGATCAATTCGGAAAACAGCATAAGACAAGCGGCGGCGGCCCTGCCGCCGTGCGGGGGGTGAGATGGACTGGGCAGCGGGGGCGGCGCCGCTCCGGGGCGTCTTGGTTTGATCTCCAAGCGAACCGCCAGCAACACAAATGAATGGCGCAAAATCGCGCTGATCCGCTTGATGATCATCCGTGCCTGGACGGAATGGCCCTGCTCCCCAGAGACGCAGCCTCCCGATTGCCGCGAAACACAGCGTCGAGACACAGGCTCAGCATTGTCGCAATTGCAGGAGGAAGGGTGATGTCGCGCCAGGTCATCCGCGCAGCATGACGGCGCGAAGAACCCGGTCTGATAGATGTCTGCGCCAACCGCCCTGCTGGTCCAGCGCCAGCGCCTGGCAAAGAGCTGTTTTCACGCACAAGCGCGCCGCCTGGAACACCCCACGGCGTCGCCAAAGGCGCGGATAGACGCAGCGTCAACCCTCGGCCGCATCTTGGCTGACATGAAAGTGTTGCATTGATCTGCTTGGACCAAGCCGACGGATCGCGCGTATAAGGCGCATGCAACCCGGACCGTGACCGGCCGACTTTGGGGACAAGGATGACTTTTTGGCGTTCGACGCTGCCGCTGGGCGGCGCGCTTTTGGCCGTGGCGATCCAGGCCGGCGCGCACACGCCGCCGCCGCAGCCGGCCCCGACCGCGATGGACGCGCCCAAAACCGGCGTCCAAGCCGGCCAGGAAGAGGTCATCGTCCGGGGCGAGCGCCAGCGCGGCTCCATCGCCGGCGCGCCGCCGCCGATTCAGGTGCTCGATCAAGCCGCCATTGAAGCTCTGGGCGGCGCCAATCTGCAAGACATCGTTGCCCAGTTGGCGTCGCAAACGGCGTCCGTGCGCGGCCGCGGCGGCCCGCCGGTTGTGCTGCTCAATGGCCGCCGGATCGGCAGCTTCGCTGAAATTCGCACCCTTCCGCCGGAGGCGCTGCTGCGGGTGGAGGTGCTGTCCGAAGAGGCCGCGCTGCAATTCGGCTTCAGCGCCGACCAGCGCGTGATCAATGTCATCCTGAAAGACAAGTTCCATGCGATCGAGGTTGATTTCGATCAGGGTTGGTATGGCGGCGCGGCGCGCCAGCACGAAGGCGAAGTGAACTTCGCGCGCATTGATGGCCGCGCCCGGATGATCGGCGGGGTCGAAGTGTCCGACACAACGCGGATTACTGAGGCCGATCGCGGGATCGTCGATCTGTCGGGCATAGGCGAAACCGCGTTTCGCACGGTTGCGCCTGCTGAAAAGGTCGCCGACGTCAATTTCAATATCAATCGCCCGCTGAACGAGGATATTGGCGGCGGGTTTTCGTTCGGCGCCAATCAGCGCGAGCGCATCGGCCTGATTGGGCGCGGCGCGCTGGCCGGCGGCCAAAGCGTCGTGTTGCGCCAGGAAACCGACACCGACACCGGCCGCGGCGGCCTGACCTTCGACGGCTTCGTCAAAGACGGGCAATGGACCGCCACCGCCACCTATGACCACTCCAAAACCATCACCAAGACCGACACGACCACCGGGCTTGGCGCCAATCGTTCGCAAGCGGAATTGGGCGTCGCGGAAGGTCAGGTGACCATCAACGGCCCGCTTTTCAAGCTGCCGGCAGGGCCGGTGCGCACGGCGCTTCGCCTTGGCGTGCAGCAGCGCGATTTGCAATCGACCGCCCGCCGCGGCCTGACCACGACCAGCGCCGATATTGACCGCACGGACGTCAATGGCCGGCTCAATCTGACTGTGCCGCTGACCAGCCGGCGCAGCGCGTTTGGCGACGCCTTCGGCGATTGGACGCTGACGGCCAATGCCTCGTTCAACAATCTCAGCGATTTCGGCGGCTTGACCAGCTATGGCGGGTCGCTGCTCTGGTCGCCGATCGAGCCATTGCGGCTGACGCTGGCGGCCGATCACACCGAAGCGGCGCCATCGATCAACCAGCTGGGCGACCCGCAGGTCGCCACGCCCAACGTCACCGTGTTCGATTTCATCCGCGGCCAGAGTGTGTCGGTCACCAGCGTCACCGGCGGCAACCGCGCGCTCCGCGACGAAGTGCGCAGCGATTGGTCGCTGGCGGGGCAGTTGAGCGTGCCGCAGGTTCGCGGTCTTGATCTTCAGGCGACCTATGCGGTGCGCACCAGCAACAACACTTTGGCCAGCTTCCCACAGCTGACGCCGGATTTGGAGCTGGTTTTTCCCGGCCGGTTCACGCGCGACGCCGCTGGCGTGCTGACGGCGATTGATCGGCGCGCGATCAATTTCGGCAGCCGCGATGCGAAGCAATTGCGCTGGGGTTTCAATTTTCAACGCAGCTTTGGGCCCCAGCCGCAACGCGGCGGCGGCGGGGGCGGTGGTCCGTCGGGGGCCGCCGCGCCGGGGCAGCCGCCGCAAGCCGGCCAAGGCGGGCTGTCGGGGCAAGGCTCTGGTCAAGGCGGCGGCGGTGGTCGCAGCGCCCTGGCTGGCCTGATGGGCGGCGGCGGCGGCGGACCAGCCGGTGGTGGGGGCGGTCCCGGCGGCGGCGGCGGCGGCGGTTTTGGCGCCATGGGCGGCGGGCTTGGCGCCGGCATGGGCGCTGGCGGCCAGCCAGGACGCTTCACGCTCGCGGTGTTCCACACCCATTCGTTCCTGGATGCAGTGGTGCTGCGGCCGGGCCGCCCGGCGCTTGATTTGCTCGACGGCGACAGCCTCGGCGCCAATGTTGCCGCGCGCGACAAGATCGAGATTGATTCCGGCGCAGTGTGGCGCGGCGCTGGGCTGCGCATGAACCTGACCTGGCAGAGCGGCGGGCGGATCGACGGGTTGATCGGCCCCGGCGGCCGCTCCAGCACCTTGACCTTTGACGATTACGTCACTGTCAATGCACGGCTTTTCGTCAATTTCCGCTCCCGGCCTGAGCTGATCAAGAAGTATCCGCTGTTGAAAGGCGTGCGCGGTTTCGTGCGGATCGACAATCTGCTCGACAACGCCCAGAAGGTCCGCGACGCGACCGGCGCGACGCCTGCGGCCTATCAGGAAGGCTATTTGGCCCCGCAAGGCCGCCAGATCGAACTCGGCCTGCGCAAGCTGTGGTAGGGGGGGCGCCCCTTTACAGCGCAGGCCGAACCTATACATGACGAGGGCGTCACCGTTCCGCTGAGAAGGCCACCATGGCGAAGATCACTTATATTGAGCACACCGGCAAAGAGCATGTCATCGAGGTCGCCGATGGCATGACGGTGATGGAAGGTGCAGTGAAGCACGCCGTTCCGGGAATTGACGCCGATTGCGGCGGCGCCTGCGCCTGCGCGACGTGTCATGTCTATGTCGATCCCGCCTGGGCCGAGCGCACCGGCAAGCCGTCCGGCATGGAGCAATCCATGCTCGATTTTGCCTCTGATTTGGAGCCGACCTCGCGGCTGTCTTGCCAGATCAAGGTGTCGGGCGCGCTCGACGGGCTGGTCGTGCGGATGCCGAAAGCGCAGCACTGACCATGGCTATCCGCCGCCTCGCGTCCGCGGATGAGCCGCGTTGGCGCGCGCTGTGGGCCGATTATCTCACCTTCTACCGCGCAGCCATACCCGAAGAGATCACCGCGCTGACCTGGGCGCGGCTGATGGAGCCAGCCGAGCTGCTGATTGGCTGGGGCGCTTGCGATGCGTCGGACCAGCTGATCGCATTCGCGCTGTGCCTGCGCCACCGCTCGACCTGGGCGCGCGAAGGTTATTTCTATTTGGAAGACCTCTATACCGCGCCAGAAGCGCGCGGGCAGGGCGCAGCGCGGGCGCTGATCGAAGCGGCTTACGCCTATGCGGACGCAGAGGGTCTCAGCCGCGTCTATTGGGTGACGGAGCACGCCAACACCCGCGCGCAAGCCCTTTATGATCAGATCGCGCGGCGCGCGCCGTTCATACAGTATCGCCGCGAAGGCTGATCGCTTCAGGCCGCTTTGGCGTTCGACAGCGCAAGCGCGGCCGCAATCCAGCGCTCGGCCTGAGCTTTGTTGGGCGCCTGCGCGCCGCGGATCATGTCTTGCGCGGCTTGGGTGCGGGCGGCTTGGTCCAGCTTGCTGATCAGGCCGTCCAGCGTTTGCGCGGCCAGCAGCTCGATATCGCGCATGCCGGCGAGCACAAGCAGCTGGGCGTCAATCGCGCGCAGGCCCGGCAGCGCGCAGGCGAGGGCGGCTTGCGCCTGCCAATCGCGCACTAGGTTCGGCGTGATGTGGCGCGCATTGAGCCGCGCGGCCGCTTTTTCCGGATTGGCGGCGAGCAGATCGGCAACGGTGGCAACCCCGATGTTCTGCAATCGCCCAGCGGTCTTTTGCCCGATCGAGGGGGCGTCGATCACATTGTCTTCGGGGGCAAGGTTGGCGCCTGGCGTAGCGACCGGCTTGGGCGCGGCTTGCGGTTCCGCTTCGGGCTTGGCGGGCGTGGCCACATCCGGCGCAACCGCATCCAGATCAAGCCTTGGCTTTAGCTGCGGCTTGGGCCGCGGCGGCGCTTTTGCCTGCGGCGGCTTTTGTTTGGGTTTCAAGGTCGCGCGCGCCGGCGCGCCGGCGCCGTGGGCCTTGCCCACTTCACGCGGCCAGCGCGCATCCAGCGAACTCAGCTCCACCTTGGCTACTTCTGTAGCGTAAAGCTGGCGCACCACTTTGTCGTCTTCACCCAACGTGGCGCGCACTTTGCCGGTGCGGCGGAACTCTTCGTATTGGGCCTGCACTTCGGCGCGCGCCATCACATCGTCGATCTTGGCGAGCACCGCCCCGATTGGGGCGGCCATCGCCGCGAATACGATATCAAGATTGGTCGACACCAGCGGCGGGCGCATCTGCGCTTCGGCAAAGGATTGCGCCAGCACGCGCGACAGCGTGGCGACCGCCAAACCGATCAGACCGGCGATGATGTCCTTGATCTCCTGATCGAGCCCGGAGAGCGGATCTTTCACGCCGCGTTCGAAATCATAATGCTCGATGATCGTCTCATAGTGCTTGTTCGACGCATGCGCGCCGGCGCGGATCAGTTGGGCCAGCCAATCGGCGCCGACGGGCAGCGCAACCGTGGGCCAGCCGCCCTGATCGACCAGCAGGATCGTCCGCATCTGCGCATAAGCCTTGGAGAAGCTCTGCTCCGCCGCGCGATGGATGACGCCTTCTTCCTCGCTCTGATGGGTGTGGAAGGGCTGGATCGGATCAACGATGTAATGGCTCATCACGCCGGCGCAGTAGATCGCGTGCTTCCAGTCCTTGGCCTTCAGTGCGCGCACCATGCGGCGCTGCCATTCTTCGGCGGCTTCCACCGCGCCGCCCCAATAGCCGTCGCGAACATGCAGGACGTGGTTCTTGAAGTCCTTGAACACATCGTCGGGCGCTTTGGCGCCTTCGAGATAGGCTTCGTAATGATGTAGGAACAGATCGCGCCAGGCCGCGCCCTCCGATCCTTCCAGGCGCATCAGCGCATCGAGCGCCAAACGGTGATGGTTGGACCGCGCGCGGGTGGCGAAAACGACGGAATAGAGCAGCGACACGGGAGCGAATCTCCAAACCTTGGACGCTTCCATTGCTGCCTGACGCGGTTAACGCCCGCTTAACTTCTGTTTGCCAAAACGTGGTGGTGGGCAGAAATTGCCCGGCAGTTTTCGCCGACCGCTTGTAGCCATCCTGTGTGCAGGCTGGGCAGAACGTGTGAAGAACGAATCACTCGCGCGATTTGCGGGGTGATTCGGGCTTGATTCGTGCGCGCTGCGTTCGCCTTTCGATCATGCTAATTCGCCGCTTGCCTTCACGGGCCGTGATGCGCACATGAATCGTTGGGAGGTCGGTTCCGATGAGCGCAGTCAGTCCGCCGGGCGCGGTGACCGCCGTGCTTGGCCCGACCAATACCGGCAAGACCCATTACGCCATTGAGCGTATGCTCGCCCACCGCGATGGCATGATCGGCCTGCCGCTCAGGCTCCTGGCGCGCGAGGTTTATGATCGCGTGGTCAAGGCCAAGGGCGCCAATGCGGTCGCGCTGGTCACCGGGGAAGAAAAAATCTGGCCTGACCACGCCCGCTATTTCGTTTGCACCGTTGAAGCGATGCCGCTCGATCGGCAGGTGGAGTTTCTCGCCGTCGATGAAATCCAGCTCTCGCGCGATGCTGATCGCGGCTACATTTTCACCGACCGCTTGTTGCACGCGCGCGGCACAGGCGAAACGCTGCTGCTTGGCTCCGACACGATGCGCCCGATGCTGCGCCGGGTGCTGGGGCCGCATGAGGTGGTGCGCCGCGAGCGGCTGTCGACCTTGAGTTATAGCGGCCCGCGCAAGCTCACCAAACTGGCGCGGCGCACCGCCATCGTCGCGTTCAGCGCCGAGGAAGTTTACGCCATCGCCGAACTGATCCGCCGCCAAAAGGGCGGCGCAGCGATCGTCATGGGCGCGCTCAGTCCGCGCACGCGCAATGCACAAGTGGCGCTTTATCAGAATGGCGAAGTGGATTATCTCGTCGCCACCGATGCGATCGGCATGGGCCTGAACATGGACGTCGATCATGTCGCGTTCGCCAGCCGCGCGAAGTTCGATGGCCGCCGCCAGCGCAATCTGCGCGCCGATGAAATTGCCCAGATCGCTGGCCGCGCCGGGCGCTACAAGGATGACGGCAGCTTCGGCGAAACCGGCGATTGCGCGGTGTTTGATCCTGAAACCGTCGAACGCATCGAGGCGCACGAATTTGAAGCCGTCGAGGCGATCGAGTGGCGCTCGCGCCAGCTTGATTTCCAGTCTCTGCCGGCGCTGATCAAAAGCTTGGAAGCGCCGCCGCCCATACCGGGCGTGGTGCGCGCGCGCGGCGCTACGGACGAAGAAACGCTCAAGCGCCTGGCGCAGGACGAAGCTTTACGCGCGCGGCTGACGCGGCCGGCGGCGCTTCGCCGGTTGTGGGACGTGTGCATGACGCCCGATTTCCGCAAAGCCACGATTGACGAGCACGCCCGCCTTGTTGGCCAATTCGCGCACGCCCTGATTGGCGGGCGCGAGCGGCTGCCGCAGGATTGGATCGCCCGCGACCTCGATCGGCTTGACCGCATTGACGGCGATATCGATGCGCTGCAGGGCCGCCTCGCGCATGTGCGGACCTGGACCTATGCCGCCAATCGGCCTGATTGGATGGACGATTGCGAACATTGGCGCGGGCGGGCGCGCGCGGTGGAAGACAAGCTGTCCGATGCGCTGCATACTGCGCTGACACAGCGATTTATCGATCGGCGGACCTCCGCGCTGGTGCGTGGCTTGCGCCGCGATGATTTGCTGCTCGCCGACGTTTCCGCCGAAGGCGAAGTCAGCGTTGAGGGCCATTATGTCGGGCGCCTCGATGGCTTGGCGTTCAAGGCCGATCCGCGTGCGGAAGGCCAGGAAGGCAAGGCGCTGCGCAATGCGGCGGCGAAGGCTCTCGCGCCGGAATTGTTTGCCCGGCTGCGCGCGATCGCGGCGGCGGAGGATGGCGCTTTCAGCCTGGATGATCTGGGCCGCGTGCATTGGCGCGATGCTGCCATCGCGCGCCTGCTGGCGGGCGGGGCGCTGCTGAAGCCAAAGCTCGCGCTGCTGGGCGGCGATGCGCTCGATCCCATCCCGGCGCAAGCCGCGCTGGCGCGGATCGAGGCGTGGCTGCGCGCGCATGTGGAGCAGACGCTCGCGCCGTTGGCGGGGCTCAATGCGGCGGCGCAAGATCAAGGGTTCAGCGCCGCCGTGCGTGGGCTGGCGTTTCGGTTGGTGGAGCAATTCGGCGCGCTCGACCGGATCGAAGCGCGCGGCGCGCTCGACAGTTTGAGCCAGAATGATCGCCGCGCCCTGCGCGCGCTGGGCGTGCGGATCGGGGCGCACACGATTTTCGCGCCGGCGTTGTTGACGGCGGAGCGCTTGCGGCTGCTGGCGGTGCTGCGCCATTGGGCCGGGCCGGCTGCGGATGGCCGGGCGAGCTTTGCCCCGCGCGTCGGCTGGATGCTGCTGCCCGAAGGTGCGCCCTTTGTTGATCTCGCCGCCCACGGCTTTCGGCCGGCGGGCCCCGTGGCGGTGCGGATCGACCGCGCGGAGCGGTTTGCGCAGGCGGCGCGCGCGGCGGCCGGGCCCGATCGGGCGTTTGCGCTCACCGCGGCGCTTGCTGGCCATCTGGGCGTGGCGCGCGATTGGCGGGCGCGCGCGCTGACCGGCCTCGGCTATCGCGCGTCCGGAACCCAGACCGAGGCGGGCGATGCGGTGTGGCGGCTGCCAGGCCCGGCGCCCAAGCGCGAGCGGCCGGCCGATGCGAGCGGGCCATTTGCGGCGCTGGCAGGCTTGGCTCAGCCGGCGCGAGACAAGCCGCGCCGGCGGCGGCGCAAACCCAAACCCAAAGCCCAGGCCGGCCCATGAGCGCAGCGGTTGAGCGTGTTCGTGTGGATGTCTGGTTGTGGCGGGCGCGGCTGTGCAAGACCCGCACATTGGCGGCTGAGCTGGTCGCGGCCGGGGCCGTGCGGCTCATCCGCGCCGGCCAGGGTCGGCTGATCGCCAAGCCGGCCGAAGCGGTGGGGGCCGGAGACGGCTTGAGCGTTGCGGTCGGTGGACGGCTGCGCAGCCTGACGATCCGGGCCTGCGGTGACCGGCGCGGGCCGGCGGCCGAAGCGCGGACACTTTATGATGAGGTAAGCGCCAGCGACATTGGCGAGACTTGACGCCGTCGGCGGCTCTCAGCCAACTGGCCGACCTGTGAGCGCGCGGGCGGGCCCGCGCGATGGATCAGTATTGCGGACCGCCATGACCTTCATCGTCACCGACGCCTGTGTGAAGTGCAAATACATGGATTGCGTGGAAGTTTGCCCCGTGGATTGCTTCTATGAGGGCGAGAATTTCCTCGTGATCCACCCGGACGAATGTATCGATTGCGGCGTATGTGAGCCTGAATGTCCGGTTGACGCGATCAAGCCGGACACCGAAGACACAGCAGACAGTAAATGGCTGAAGGTCAATTCAGAGTTTTCTAAGGTTTGGCCAAATATTACCCATAAAGGAACGCCGCCCGCAGATGCAGACAAATGGCGCGACGAGCCAGGAAAGTTCGAGAAATACTTTAGCGCGAAGCCGGGCTCCGGTGATTGACCACCACAGAGAAGCACACTCACACGCTCACGCAGCGACAGCCTCTTTGCGACATGTCAATTCTGTGATAGGGTAACAGAATCCTAAGGGAAGTGCGGTCGTCCGGCCGAGGGGCGCTTCTCTTACGGGTTCGCCGGCACGTTTTGGTCACGTCCCGGGTTGGTCTGCCAGCCCAGCGCATCGCGTTGGAATTGCAGGCCAGCTTTCCGGGTCGGGACTTTATTGCGCCGTGCAAACCATCACGCTGGGAACCAGGAGAAACAGTCGTCCATGGCCACGATCACCGCAACGAGCGCATCCTTCAAAGTTGGCGATCACGTCGTTTATCCGGCGCATGGCGTCGGACGCATCACCGGATTGGAGAAACAAACCGTCGCGGGCATGAACTTGGAAGTTTTCGTCATCGCGTTCGATCAGGATCGGATGACGCTGCGGGTGCCCACGGCCAAGGCCACCCAATCCGGCCTGCGGGCGCTGGCCAATACCAGCATCGTGGACGCCGCGCTGAAGACGTTGGCCGGCCGGGCGCGCATCCGCCGCACCATGTGGTCGCGCCGGGCGCAGGAATACGAAGCCAAGATCAATTCCGGCGATCTTGTCTCGATCGCGGAGGTCGTGCGCGACCTGTACCGCGCCGGCGACCAGCCGGAGCAAAGCTATTCGGAGCGCCAGCTGTATGAATCGGCGCTTGACCGGATGGCCCGGGAACTCGCTGCGGTTGAGCAGATTGATCGCGACGCCGCGGTGGCGAAGGTCGCCCAGTCGCTGGCCCTGAAAAAGGCTGCGGCTTAAATAAATGTATCGATGTGCGTTTGGGGCGGTTTGCGCAAGCAAGCCGCCCTTTTCGTTACCGTGTTGATCCGCAAGGCGCATCCGGCAAGGGCAAAGCTGCGACATTTTCTTCACGAGACCGTGAACCGCCGGCCTGGCGGTAATCCAAAGCCCGCGGCGTGCGTAAACTTTCATGTACCGGTCACCAAGGTGAAGCGGCATGAACCATCCGGTCCATGGCGCCGCCGCAGAAAGGGCCCGCACATGCCATTGGCCGAAACCAGCGATCTGCAACGCGGCTCCCGCCGGTTTGTCAAAGACGCGATGAAGGCCCCGCTTCTGGAGGCCGGCCATGAACAGGACCTCGCTCGCCGCTGGCGCGAAGTTGGCGATGAACGCGCCCTGCATGAGCTGACGACATCCTATATGCGCCTGGTTATCGCCATGGCGGCTCGGTTTCGCAATTATGGCCTGCCGATGAGTGAGCTGGTGCAGGAAGGCAATGTCGGCCTGATGCAAGCCGCCGCTCGGTTTGAGCCAGAGCGGCAAGTGCGCTTCTCCACCTATGCCGCGTGGTGGATTCGCTCCTCGATCCAGGATTATATCCTGCGCAACTGGTCGATCGTGCGCACCGGCACGACCGCCGCCCAGAAGGCGTTGTTCTTCAATTTGCGCCGGCTTCGGGCCTTGATCAAAGACACCGGCGACGGCGTGATGACGCCGGAAAATCGCGCGCTGGTCGCCACCAAGCTTGGCGTGCCGGAAGACGATGTTGACGCTATGGCTGCCCGGCTGTCAGCGTCTGATCGCTCGCTTAACGCTCCGATGGCCGAAACTGGCGACGCCGAATGGCAGGACATGATCGCCGATGATCGCGCCCGGCCGGACGAAGAAGTGGAAGAAAGCCGCGACAGCGCGCGGCGCGCGCAATGGCTGGCCACAGCGCTCAAGGATTTGTCGCCGCGCGAGATGGTGATTATTCAGCAGCGCCGGCTGGTCGATGAAGGCGTTACGCTCGAAGCGCTGGGCAAACAGCTTGGCATTTCCAAGGAGCGGGTGCGCCAGATCGAGCACCACGCCATGAAGAAACTGCGCGCCGCTTTGATCCGCGTCGTCGGCGATCCCGTGCGGGCCGGGCTGATCGACGGATAGGCGTTCGCCCGCATTTGCGCCGCAATCCATTCATGGACGGCTCAAATCTGACCTATTATGACCCGCTTCCCATGGCCTTATGTGGTCGCGAGGATCGGAACATGACGCGTAAGACTTGGTGGGCGGCGGGATTGGCGGTTTTGGCTTTGGCGGCCACGCCTGTTCAGGCCCAGACGGCCAGCGCTTCGCCCGCGGCGCAAATAGCAAACGGCCAGAACCTGACGGTCAGTTACGCCATCCGCGTCAAAGGCATCAATGCCGGCGATTTCACGTTTTCGATGCGCCAGGACGCCGGCCAATATGATGGCCGCGCCGAGCGGCGCGCGACGGGCCTTGTTCGCAGCCTTGTCGGCAAGCAGCAGGACTTTGTCTATACCGCCAGCGGCCGGATGACGCCCGCCGGCCCGCAGCCGCAACGCTATCAGCACAGCGGCGGCAAGAACGGCCGCATCGTCAATGTCGCGTTCAGCGCCGATGATGCTGTGACGACCGCCACGCCGCAAATGGGCATGGGCAATCCGCCGGCAACCAAGGCCCAACGCGCCGGCACGATGGATCAAGTGTCGATGTTCGTCGCACTCGCCACAGCGACAGGCGATCCGTGCACGCGCACTTTGCCGATCTTCATGGACGGGCGGATGCGGTTTGATTTCGCGATGCGCCCGGCCGGTATGCAGAAAGTGCATGGCGGCGCTTGGAAGGGCCAGGCGTTTCGCTGCGCCGTGCGCTTCACCCCGATTGCCGGCTTCGGCGATCCGCAGGAAACCGCTGAGTTGACTTTCCTGATGGCGCCGCTGAGCAATGGTCTTTATGCGCCGGTGCAAATCGAAATGCCGTCCGATGACGCTGGCGTGATCACGCTGGAGGCGCGCAGCTTGAAGGTCGGGTAGAGGCCGTCGCCTCTCAAGTGGCCGCAGCCCCCAAGGACGCGGCTTTCGCAAACACCGTTGGCAAGCCGGCGGCGTCGAGTTCGGTTATCGCGCGCCACGCGCCCTCCGGTTTGGCGCGTGTGCTCGCGGTCCATACCTCAAGCGTCAGGCCAAAGTGCGTGAACACATGACGCACCGCGCCGAGCTTGCGCCAGCGGCCGGGCGCGGGCGCGCCGGCGATGATTTCAGGCTCGCTCCAGGCCTCGGCCCGCCACGCGGTTGAGGGCAACGCCATCATCCCGCCGAGCAGGCCTTTGTCGGGCCGGCGCACGAGCAGCACGTGATTGGTGTGGGTGAGGAAATAAGCCGCGCCGACCCGCTCGGGTTTGGCTGCTTTGACGGCTTTGCGGGGATAGGTTTCGGCGTCCCCGGCCGCTGTCGCCGCACACCAACGCTGGAGCGGACACGCGCCGCAGGCCGGCTTGCGCGGCGTGCAAATCGTGGCGCCGAGGTCCATGAGCGCTTGGGCCCAATCGCCCGGGCGATGGGCGCTGACCAGGCTGGCGGCGTGGGCGCGCAAGGCGCGCTTGGCGCCGGGCAGGGGCTCAGCAACCGCAAACAGTCGCGCCATCACCCGTTCGACATTGCCATCGACCACATTGGCCGGCTGGTCCAAAGCGATGGCGGCGATGGCGGCGGCGGTATAGGGCCCAATTCCCGGCAGCGCCCGCCAGCCGGCCTCATCTGTCGGAAAGCCGTTTGCCGCCAGGTCTTTGGCGCAGGCATACAGGTTGCGGGCGCGGGAATAATAGCCAAGCCCGGCCCAAGCGGCGAGCACCGCATCGCGCTCGGCGGCGGCCAGCGTCGCCACTGTTGGCCAGCGGGCCAGGAAGTTTTCAAAATAAGGCTTCACCGCCGCCACGGTGGTCTGTTGCAGCATGATCTCGCTCAGCCACACGCGATACGGGTGCGCTGGCGCCCCGCGCGCACGCCATGGCAGTGTCCGCCCGGCCCGGACATACCAGCTGAGCAAAGCCCGGCGAATAGCGGACTTGTTCACAACTACATTTAGTGGGTCAGGCGCGCGCGACATACCAGAGGTTTACCGTCCATCAAGACATTCGATTCGTAATGGGGGCCATGATGCCATCCCGTCCCGCCGCAAGAAGGCCGCTGGCGCCTAATCCCGATTGGGAAGACGACGCCGTTGCGCTGTTGGACCAGATGCGCGGCCGCCCCGTGATCAAGGGCCCGCCCAATGCCGGAGCGACGGTGTCGGCGCTACTCAAGCCGATCCTGCCGCCGGACGGCGCGACGCTGCGCGATCTCAAGCGCCGTTGGGTGGAGATCGTGGGCGAGCGGCTGGCCCAACTCACTGAGCCCGAAAAGCTCGTCAAGCGCGAGACCGGCGCGACGTTGACCATCCGCGCCGTCGCCTCGGCTGCGCCCTTCGTCCAACACCAGGCTCCGCTGTTGAAAGAACGCTGCGCGCTTGCCGGCCTGATCGTGGCGGAGATCACGATCAAGCAGGGGCCGTTGTCCAAGCCGCCGCCTGGCAACGTCCGCCCGCTCGCCAAGCCTTTGAGCCCGGAAGAAGAACGCGCACTGGCCGCCGCCCTTGCCAGCGTGCCCGATGACCGGCTTAAAGAAGCACTCGCCCGGTTGGCGCGCGCAGTGGCGCAGCGTGAAGCCGGCTGAAAGCTGGGTTTCATTGCTAAGGACTGCCGTTCATGTCGATTCTCCGCCGCACTGTCTTGGCCGCTGCCCTGATGGGCGCCGCCGCTTTGGCCGCCTGCCAGCCCAAGGCCGCAGCCCCCGCCCCCGCTGAGGGGCTCTATGTGCTCGGCAAGGCTGACGCGCCCATCACCTTGATCGAATATGCCTCGGTGACGTGCTCGCACTGCAAGAACTTCCATGACGATGTCATGCCGATGCTGAAGACCGAGTTCATCGATTCCGGCAAGGTGCGCTACGAGTTCCGCCCGATGCGCTCGGCGCCGATCAATCTGTCGACGGCGGCGTTTCTCATGGCCGCCTGCAACAATCCAAGCCCGGCGCAATATCAGCAGCGCATCAGCGTGCTGTTCCAGCAGCAGGGCCAATTGTTCCAATCGCCCAATCCGGTCGACACTTTCACCACGATTGCCCAAAGCGTTGGCCTGACGCCAGAGCAATTCACCGCCTGCATTCGCGACGAAGCCGCCGCCAAAGCGATGGAGGCCAACGAAAAGGCGCTGTTTGAAAAATATCCCACATTCAAAGGCACGCCGAGCTTTCTGCTCAACGGCAAGCCCTATGACAGCGTCAATTTCGCCACCGAAACCGGCCGCTTTGAGGCCGTAAAAGTGAAGGCCGCGCTTGAAGCCGAATTGGCGAAACTGAAATGATCGCGCGCCGCGATCTGATCTTGTCCGTCGCGGCTTTGGCGGTGGCGGCGCCGGCTTTGGCGGCGCCAAAGACGAAGGAAAAGCCCGCATCACTCGGGCCGGACGCCGCCGACATGGCGATCGGTTCGGCCAAGGCGCCAGTGACGCTGATTGAATATGCCTCACTCGCGTGCGGCCATTGCCGCATCTTCAACATGACGGCGCTGGAGCCGCTGAAAGAGAAGTATCTCGCCGCCGGCAAAGTGCGCTTCGTGTTTCGCGAGTTTCGCACGGACCCGGAAGTGATGGCCACAGCCGGGTTCCAGCTCGCGCGCTGCAAGGGCGCCGACGCCAAAACTTATCATGAGCGCATCGCGGTCTTGTTCGCCGAGCAGCCGGCGATCTTTGAAGCCGGCCGCGCCGGCAAGTTGCTCGACAAGTACAATGAAATCGCTGCCCGATTTAACGTCACCCCGGGTGAGTTCCAGGCCTGCCTGAACGATCCCGCCGCCGACGCCCGCATAACCGCGGTGGAGCAAGGCGGTGTCACGCGCTTTGGCGTGAACTCCACCCCGACCGTGATCCTCAATGGCAAGGTCGTGCCGCTGGAAGACCACACGCTGGCCGGCATGACCGCGCGCATCGAGGCGCTTTTGAAGAAGCGCTGAGCGGAGCGGGCCGATGCACATTCGCGAATTGCGCATCGCCGGCTTCAAATCTTTCGTCGATCCCATGTGCGCGCCGATTGAGGCGGGCTTGACCGGCATTGTCGGGCCCAATGGCTGCGGCAAGTCCAATGTGCTGGAAGCGGTGCGCTGGGCGATGGGCTCGACTTCCGCCAAAGCCCTGCGCGCCGGCGACATGGACGACATGATTTTTGCCGGTAGCGCCGCGCGCGCCCCGCGCGAGCAGGCCGAAGTCACGCTGGTTCTGGAAAACGCCGTTGGCCGCGGCCCGCCGGAGTTCGCCAAGGACGACGTACTTGAAATCACCCGCCGCATCCGCCGCGAGATGGGCTCAACCTATCTCATCAATGGCCGCGAAGTGCGCGCCAAGGATGTTCAGCTCCTGTTCGCCGACGCCGCGACCGGCGCCAATTCGCCTGCGCTGGTGCGCCAGGGCCAGATCAGCGAATTGATCAACGCCAAGCCGGAAAATCGCCGCCGGATTTTGGAGGAGGCCGCCGGCGTCTCCGGCCTTCACGCCCGCCGCCACGAAGCCGATCTTAAGCTGCGCGCCGCGCAAGCCAATCTGGTGCGCGTGGAAGAGTCGTTGAAAGACATGCACGCCCAGGCGGGTCAATTGCGCCGCCAGGCGCGCCAGGCCGAACGCTACCGAGCGCTCGCGGAAGAACTGCGCCAGACGGAGCTTTGGCTGCTGATCCGCCGCTGGGCCGAAGCCGATTCCGCCGCCGCCGCCGCCCATACCGATGAGCGCGCCGCCGCCCGCGATGAGGCGCATGCCGCTGAAGCCGCTTCGGTGACGCACCGCGCCGCCTTGGAGGCGGATGAGAAAGTCAAAGCGCCGGAGCAGCAAGCGCTGATCGATGCGGCGGTGGAGCGTCAACTGGATGTCCGCCGCGTCGGGCTGGAGCGTGATCTGGCGGACGCCCAGGCGGCGGTGAAGCGCGCAGCGGATGCCGCCGTCCGCGCTGGCCACGAGCACGCCCGCGCCGAAGCCGATTGCGAAGCGGCGGCTGCGGCTTTGGCGCGTCTCCATGTGGAGGCGAGCGAAATTGGCTCGGATGATGACACAGCCCTTGTGGCCGCCCGCGCCGGCGCCTTTGCGGCCGAAGCCGCCCGCGCCCAAGCCCAGGCGGCCTGGGATGCAGCGGCCCGCGCCGCATCGGAAGCCGAAGCCGAAGCCCGCGCCGCCGCCGCCGCGCGCCAGGCCGGTGAAAGCCGGATTGTCCGCGCCGAACGCCGGCTGGTTGACCTGACCCAAGCCCTCGCTGCGGTGACGGCGCCGAAAGGATTGGCGCAAGCGCGCGCCAATGCCGCCGCAGCTGAAGAAGCCGCCCAAGCCGCCGCGGCGACAGCCGCCAGCGCCGAAGCCAAAGCCCAAACCGCCGACGCCGCGGAGCGTGCGGCCAAAGCCACGCTCGATGCAGCCCAGGCCAAGCTCGCCGAGATCGCCGCCGAGGTGAGGGCATTGGCCGCCATCGCTGCGCCGGCCGCCGGCAAGACCTTTGCGCCGGCGCTCGACGATACCCAGGTCGCGCCCGGTTACGAACGCGCGCTGGCAGCAGCACTTGGCGATGATCTCGAGGCAAGCCTCGATCCGCGCGCGCCATCCGCTTGGCTGGGCGCGGACATTCCCGATCACGCTTGGCCGGCCGGGGTGGAGCGGCTCTGCGATCAGGTGCATGCGCCGCCGGCCTTGGCCGCGCGGCTGGCGCTGGTCGGGGTTGCAGATGCAGCGCTGGCGGAGAGCCTGGTCTTGGGCCCCGGCCAGCGGGTGGTGACAAAGCAGGGCCTGTTGCGCCGCTGGGATGGATTTCGCCGCACGGCTGCAGCGCCGGCGCCGGCGGCGGTGCGGCTGGAGCAGCGCAATCGGCTGAAGGCAGCGCGCGCGGCGCTGGAGAAAGCCGAGGCCGCCGCGCGCGTCGAACGCACGGCTTGGGACAAGGCGTTTGCCGCACGTGAATACGCCGCTGCGGCGCTGCGCGCTGATCGCGCCGCAATGGCTGGCGCCCAACGCGCGGCCCAGGACGCCGCCCGCGCCGGCGCCCAGGCCGAGCAGGAAAGCGCGCGCATTGAGGCGCGCCGCTTGACGCTCGACGCAGAGCGGGCGCTCGCCGAAGCCGAACTGAAGGAGGCGAAGGCGGCGCTGAAACCGCTTGCGCTGGCCAAAGCCGCGCCCGATCCTGCAGCTTTGGCCGCCGCCCGGGCGCAAGCGGAAGCCGCCCGCAGCCGCGCCAGCGACGCGCAGGCCGCCTTTGTGCGATTGGATCAAGACCGCACCGCACGCGTCCGCCGTCGCGCCCAGATCGATTCTGAGCGCAGCGATTGGAGGCTCCGCGCGGCCGATGCCGCCGCGCGGCTGAAGGCTGCTGACGCCGCCGCCGCCGCCGCCGCAGAGGATCGCGCTCGGGCCGACGCCGCGCCGCATAACGCCCAGGCCGCGCTCGCCAAACTCGCCGAGCAGGCCGCGCTCGCCGACAAGCGCCGCCGCGACACCGCCGACGTGCTCGCCAAGGCGCAAGCGCGGCGGCGCGAAACGGCAGAGGCCGCCCGCCACGCCGAAGCTGTCTATCACCGCGCCCACGATGCGCGCGCCGCGGCGGCGGCGCGATTGGCGCAAGCCGCGGCCGCATTGGAAATTGCGCTGGCTGCTTTGGAAGGCATGGGCGTGGGCGACGCCGCCGAGTTGATCGCGCGCGCGGGCCTGGTCGCGCAGGGGCCGTTGAAAGACGCCGCGCCGATTGATGTCGAAAAGCGTCTAGAGCGCTTGCGCGGCGAGCTTGATGCGCTCGGCCCGGTTAATCTCACCGCCGCCGATGAACTCACCGCTGCGCTGGCGCGCCATGAGACCATAACGCGCGAAAAGGAGGATGTCGCCGCCGCCATCGCCAAATTGCGCCAGGCGATTGGGCGCTTGAACGCGGAAGCGCGCGCCAAGCTGATGGCGGCGTTTGAGACGGTGAACGCGCAATTCGCCGCTTTGTTCGGCGCGTTGTTCGATGGCGGGGAAGCGGGCTTGAAGCTGATCGAAAACGACGATCCGCTGGCGGCGGGATTGGAGATCACGGCCGCGCCGCCAGGCAAAAGACTGTCAACGCTGTCACTGATGTCGGGCGGCGAACAGGCGCTGACCGCAACGGCCTTGATCTTTGCGGTGTTCCTGGCCAATCCCGCGCCGCTCTGCGTGCTCGATGAAGTTGATGCGCCGTTGGACGACGCCAATGTGGAACGCTTCTGCCGGCTGCTGGACGAAATGCGCAATCGCACGGATACGCGCTTTATCGTGATCACCCACAATCCAGTGACGATGGCGCGGATGGATCGGTTGTTTGGCGTGACGATGGCGGAAGCAGGGGTCAGCCAAATTGTCAGTGTGGATTTGCAAAAGGCGACCGCCTTGGCGGCGGCATAGGGAGGAAGCATGTCGGAGACTTCGCAACCGCATCGACGCGCGGTGATTGCCGGCGCTGCATCGCTGGCGGCGGTGACGGCGGCGGGGGCGCAGGAGTTCGCCACCGCCAATGACAAAGCGCTGGGCGCCAAGATCGCCGCGCGTGAAGCCGATTGGCGCGCTGGCGCAATCATCTATCAGATCATCGTTGACCGCTTCGCGCCGAGCGCCAATCTCGCGGCGAAGAAAAAGCTCTACGCCGCGCCGCGCACGCTGCGGGCGTGGGACGAGCCGCCAACCAAAGGTAAGCCCGTGCCCGGCGAAGGCGTATGGACGCACGAATTGGATTTCTGGGGCGGCGATCTGGAAAGCCTGTCCGGCAAGCTCGATTATCTCACCGATCTCGGTGTGGATGTGGTGTATCTCAATCCCATCCAGGCCGCGCGCACCAACCACAAATATGATGCGCAGGATTATATGAAGCTGTCGCCGGAATATGGCGATCGCGATGATCTCAAAGCGTTGGCGAAAGCGATCCACGCCAAGAAAATGAAGCTCGTGCTCGATGGTGTGTTCAATCATATGGGCCGCACCGCGCCGATGTTTCAGGAGGCGCTCGCCAATCTGAAAAGTACGCGGCGCGATTGGTTCTATTTCGGCAAGGAATGGCCGCACGGCTATCGCGCCTGGGCGGATGTGGCGAACTTGCCGGACTTGAATTGGGAAAACCCGGAGGTGCGCGAGTACATCTATGGCGGCAGGGATTCAGTCGTGCGGTCGTTTCTGCGCGATGGCGCAGATGGCTGGCGCCTGGATGTGGCCTATGACCTTGGTTTCAATCATCTGCGCGCGCTGACCCAGGCGGCGCATGAAGAAAAGCCGGGCTCGCTGATTGTGGGCGAGATCTGGAACTATCCGGCTGAGTGGCTGAACGCCATGGACGGCACGCTGAACACGCCGGTGCGCCAGGCGCTGTTGGATTTGGCCGCTGGCGCATTGTCGGGCCGGGCGGCCGGTGACTTCTTTGAGCGCCTGGCGAGCGACGCCAATTATGAGCGGCTGTTGACCTCTTGGCTGATGCTCGACAATCACGACACTGCGCGGCTGGTCGACTCCCTTCCGGATGCACGGGCGCGCAAGATGGCGCAGGTGCTGCAGTTCACGCTGCCGGCGTCGGTCAATCTCTATTACGGCTCCGAAGTCGGGTTGGCCGGCGCGGATGATCCGATGAACCGCGCGCCGATGCGTTGGGATCTGGCCAATCCCGCGACCGAAACGTTTGCCTGGACGCAAAAGCTGTTGGCCATGCGGCGCGCCTCACGGGCGTTGAAGGTGGGCGAGTTCCGGCGGCTCGATTCCGACGCGCTGTTTGCCTTTGCGCGCTATACCGAGCGGGCGGTCGATTTCACGATGGTGGTCGCCAATCCAACCGATCGCGAGGTGACCGAGATGATCGCGACGCGCGATTCCAAACTGATGAATTGGGACAAGCTGAAAGATCATCTGAGCGGATCGGAGCATACGATGCTGTCCGGTTTCGCGCGCGTCACCGTGCCCGCGAGAACTGCCCTGGTTTTGCAGCCGCCGTCGCAAGCTGGGCGGTCGTATAATCCGTATAAGCGGGTGTTGTAGGGGCTTTCGAACTGTCGCGGCGCAGCCGCATGCCGCATCCCGCGTCCGTGAACCCAGGAAAAGGCACGGCCATGGTCCTGCAAGGTTCACGGATGCTGAATGCCTTGGCTGCGCTGCGGCTTCAGCAAGACGGCCTGGAAGCGGGACCGGAGCCCATAGCGGAAACGTCGAAGCGGCTCGCCGCTATCCTTGTGTCAGCGCTTTTCCGCAGCCGCGATGGCCTGTTCGCTGGCGGCCAGAACAGCATCGACGCAGCACGCATTAAGGAAATGGTCGCCCTCGGGCGCTTCGACATAGGCGGCGCGGGCGCGCGCGGCGAGCGCACGTGCGGCGGCGGGCGTGACGAAGGTGTCCTTGCCGCCATGCAGCATGATGATCGGGATGGTCAGGCCGGCGAGGGCGTTTTCCACCGCCGGCAGTTGCGGCTTCTGATTGGCGACTTCGGCGAGCGCGTTTTTTAGATCGCGCGGCAAGAGCGGGCGGGCTGCGGCGCCCAGGGCGGTGAGGCGTTGGGCCGTCGGGCCGCGATCGCCGAAAAAGGCGCTGAGCAGTACGAGGGCTTTGACCTTATCGGGGCGCTGGGCGGCGAGCATCGTTGCCACCGGGCCGCCATAGGATTGGCCGATCAGCACGACCTTTTGATCGGCCGGGCCGTCGAGCAAAGCCGACAGCGCCCGGGCCTGATCATGGATGCTGGTGACGGCCTTTTGCGGCTCGCTCAATGCAAAGCCCGGCCGGTCAGCCACGATCATGACGCGGTTGGCGTGAACCTTGGCAAGCGTTGGCGCCCAATATTCCGACCAGCTTGGCGTGCCGGTGATGATGACGATTTTCCACGCCGCTGGCCGTTGCGGGGTTTCCAGCGCGCTGAGCTTCCAGCCGACGCCATCGCCGCCCGGCACGGTGACGCGGCCCATCACCTCGGGGCCGAAATCCTTGGAAGTGGGGAACCGTTTGGATTCGTTTTGCGGCGGGCTCACGGCGCAGCCGACCAGCAGAACAAGTGCAGCCAGAAGCCCAAGGCCGCGCGCACGAGCCATGCGGCTCAATTGCGCCGGCAGGCGGCGTCCACCAGGGCCGCGAGCCGCACGGCGGCCACGCCGGCTTCGCCGGGGATCGGGCAGGAGGCGCGGCCGGACGCGGCCTTCAAGAACGCCTCCACGCTCATGCCGAGCGGATCGGGCGCCTTGTCGGCGAAATTCGGATCGAGCGGCAGGCCGGTTTTGTTGCGCATGGTGCGGGTGATGAAATCGATCTCAACGCTGCCGTCGGCGAATTCGGTGCGCATCCGGCGCTGGCGGGTTTCAGCGATGCGGCTGGCGCGCAGTACGGCTTCGCCTGAGGCGAAGGTGAGGCGCGCTTCGACTTGGTCATAGCGGCCTTCCGGGCCGACGCCTTGGGCGTGCACGCTGAACGGGGACGCGCCAAACAGCGATGCGACGAGATCGAGATCATGGATCATCAGATCCATGGTGATCGACACATCCATGCTTCGCCCAGACGGTGGACCTTCGCGCACGCTTTCAATGCGCAGCGGCGGCTCGGGCGTTTTCAACAGGCCGATCGCGTCCATCACGAAGCGTTCCTGATGGCCGGCCTGCAGTACAATGCCGTGGCGGTGGGCGAGGCGCACGAGTTCGTCGGCGTCATCCGGGGTGGACGCCAAGGGCTTTTCGACCAGCACATGACGGCCGGCTTCCAGCGCGCGGGCGGCAATCCCGGCATGGGTGGAGGCGGGCGTGGCGATGATCAGCGCGTCGCAGGCGTCAATCAGCGCATCGAGATCTTCAAAGGCGCGGCCGTCATAAGCTTCGGCCAGCGCTTCGGCGCGTTCGGCGTGACGATCCGCGACGCCGACAAAACGCGAACCGGCGGTGGTGGCGAGCTTGCGGGCGTGGTGTGCCCCAAAAGCGCCGGCGCCGACCAGGCCCGTGCGCAGCTCCGCGACCCGCACTGCCGGGCGGCGATCGAGATGCAAACCGAATCCGTCCATCGTCGTCCAGGCTCCCCGCACGGCCCGGCGTGTGCGCGAGCCAAGGCCGACCCCCTTCAGGTTCGGCGCTGCGCACTCGACCCGCGCCGTTAAGGTTTATGAGGCCTTGCAGGCGCACACTGGGCGTGTGTGCAGCTGCACAAATCAGCATTTTTCCCGCCACAGCAACCGGGCGGTCCATCAAAGTTTCTTTCGCCATGTTGCGAAACGTTTCAGGTGAACCTCATTCGGCGCTGAGGGTTTGAGCGATGTCGTCGTTGTTTCCAGGGCTTCCTGTATTTCTTGATCTGGTTGGGCGTTCAGTTGTGATCGCTGCCAGCGGGCCGGCGGCTGACACTTTGGCGCGCGATTGCCTGGCCAGCGGGGCCGGCGTTACTGTCATTCATCCCGGCGCCGCCGTTCACACCGCGCCTGGCTACCAGGCGATCGCGCGGCGCTGGCGTGCGGCGGACTTTCGCAACGCCACCTTGGTTGCGGTTGGCGGTGATGAGCGCCGGGTGGCGCAGGCGCGGGCCTCGGCCAAGGCGGCGCGGGCGGTGTTCATGGTGCTCGATGGCGGGCCGGGATCAGATCTGGCGCCGGCGCAAACCAGCGCGCGTGGGCCGCTCACAGTGGCGATTTCGATGATCGGTCTGCCGGCGGCCTTGGCGGCTGCCGTGCGCGCCCGGTTGGCGGCGGCGGCGCCGGCCAGCCTGACCGGTTTTCCGGATGCGGCCGCCGTCAATGGCCCACCGCCCGGTTTGGATGCGGCGGCCGAAGCGCGGTTCTGGCCAGAGGCATTGGCCGCGGCGCTCATCGCCAAACCGAAATGCTGGCGCGAATGGTTAGCGGAGCGCGCCCGCCATGCGGTTGAAAGACCCCAAGAACCATCCTGATCCCGCGCCCATATTGTGACTGTTCTACAACATTTCGGAAAAGTCGGACGCGGCGCCGCTTTGCAGGGCTCGACCGCCTCAAAACGGAGCGTTAAACATCAATTAAGCGTTGGTCCGTTCACCGCCTCTTAACCATGCTTCGGCATGTGCCAGGGCGCTGGAGTGGGGCGCCAGAGCGGCAAAGAGCTCAGTCAGCTCCGGACAAAATCAAATGGCGATTCGCGGCAGGCGGCGCCCAGGGAGAGCAAACGTCATGGCGTCAGATCGCAAAAATTGGTGGATGTTGGCGGCGGCGGCGACCGCTTTGGTGGCCCCAGCCCAGGCCCAGCAGGCCGCGCCCAAAGCGTCGGACCAGGAGGAAGAAGTCGTGGTGTTTGCGCAAAAGCGCGAACAGCGCGTGCAGGACATTCCGGTTGCCGTGGCGGTTTTCGGCGCGCAACAACTGCAAGACGCTGGCGTCGCCGACATCAAGCAGCTGACGACGCTGACGCCGGGGCTGATGGTCACCTCGACATCCAACGAATCCGTGACCACTGCGCGTATCCGCGGCGTCGGCACGGTCGGCGACAATCCTGGCCTGGAAAGCTCGGTCGGTGTGGTGATCGACGGCGTTTATCGCCCGCGCAATGGCGTCGGCTTCGGCGATCTAGGTGAAATTGAGCGGATCGAAGTGCTGAAAGGCCCGCAGGGCACCCTGTTCGGCAAAAACACCTCCGCCGGAGTTATCCAGGTCTTCTCGAAGCGGCCGAGCTTTGATTACGGCGTGAACGCCGAAGTCACCGCGACGTCGTTCAAAGGCATGGGCGCCTCCGCATCGATCACCGGGCCGCTTGTTGAAGATAAGCTCGCTGCGCGTCTGTTCGGCGCTGTGCGCGCCCGTGACGGGTATCTCGATGTGCGGACCGGCTCTGGGCCGCGCACGGAAGATCAAGACAACAATCAGAACTTCTACACTCTGCGCGGTCAATTGCTGTGGGAGCCTTCGGCCAAGTTCAGCATCAACTTTATCGGTGACTTGACCAGTCGCGATGAAAATTGCTGCGGCGCTGTGGCGCTGCCGTCGCCCAATGACGGCTCGATCAATGCCGGCTGGCCGAACCAAACAGCGACGATTGCCGGCCGTGGCATCAATGTTCTCGCCCCGGCGCAAACCCGCGTCGGCGTCGGAACAGATCCCTATAATCGCATCGCGTATTCAAATCGCGACACGATCACAAAGACTGATGATAGCGGCTTCAGCGCGGAAGCGAGTTGGGACCTCGGCTTTGCGACTTTAGCGTCGGTCACGGCCACCCGCGAGTGGGACTTTGTGTCCGCGCAGGACTCCGATTTCACCACGGCCGATGTTTGGTATCGCCCGGACGATGGCCGTAATGGCACGAACTTCAAACAGTTCAGCCAAGAACTCCGCTTGCAAGGCAAGGCTGGCAATCTCGACTGGTTGGTCGGCGGTTTCTATGCCGATGAAGATTTGGTCTCCAAGGCGGCGCTGCTCTATGGCGCCGATTATGGGCGCTTCTTCGTCGCCCAATTCGGTCCGGCGCCGGGACTGATCGGCATCAATGCAACAAATTTCTATCAACCGGATCGCGGCGCGGTGGACGTCCACACCCAGAACGACAAGTCTTTGGCCTTCTTTACGCAAAACACACTTAAGGTCACTGACCAATTCGAAATCACGGCGGGCCTGCGCTACACTGACGATAAGAAAAAGGCGCGGTCGGTTTATAACACCACTGGCGGCACCTGCGCGACTGCCCTTGCGGGTCAAGGCCCGTTGATTGGGGCGCTGGGCGCGGCCACCGCGGGCGCGATCATCGGCGGCTTGTGCACGACCTGGGCGAACAATGCCTATGACGCCGCCAGCCCGCTAAACCAAGAGATCGGCGCCAAGAAAACGACGGGTACGATTAAGGGCGTCTATCGCTTTAGCCGGAATATCATGACCTATGCGTCCTATTCGACGGGCTATAAGGCCGGCGGGTTTAATCTTGATCGGGAGCAGCAATTTATCAGCCCGGCTGTAAACCCAGCCACCTTCACGGCCACCGGCTTTAAGCCGTGCGCGAACGTGTCGACTTTGACTGCAGGCCAATTCCGCGCCTTGGCGGATTGCGACACGAGCTTTGCGCCAGAAACGGTGACCAGCTATGAAGCCGGCATCAAGACGACGCTGGCGGGTGGACGCGTTCGCGCGAATTTCTCGATCTTCCAAAACGATTTCGAGAACTTCCAGCTGAACACGTTCCTCGGCACCAATTTCGTCGTTCAAAGCGTGCCGGAAGTGAAGTCCAAGGGCTTTGAAGGCGAGTTGTTCTGGCGCACGCCGATTGACGGCTTGGACCTCAATGGCTCGTTCAACTATTCCGACACCAAATATGGCGCTTTCCCAGGGGCGGCGCAGGCGTCCGCGCTCCTGCCGAACAACACGATGTCGTTTGCGCCAAAATGGTCGGTTGCCGGCGGCGCCGCCTATGAGCGGGATGTGGGATCGAATCTGCGGATGCGCGCCAGCTTGAACGGCCGCTGGGTCGACAAGTATTCGACCGCTTCGGACCTGTTGCCGGCGAAGGATCAGCAATCTTTCACGGTGTTTAACGGCCGGATTGGCGTGAGCAGCCAAGACGAGCGTTGGACGCTCGAAGTGTTTGGCAACAACCTGTTTGACGAGAAGTATCTCCAAGTCGGTTTCAACGCGCCGCTGCAAGGCAGCGTCACTGGCGCCCCGACAGGCGCTCCGGCTGGTACGCGCCCCGCGCTCGGCTTCCCAGGCATCACGCCGAACATTCCGGCCGGCGCGGCGACCTATGATCCGCGGTATGACACCATCACCTATTTGGGCTTCCTTGGCGCTCCCCGCGTTGTCGGGGCGACCTTGCGCTTCCGCTACTAAGGCGGCAGCTAACGCGAAACTGGGCTGGCTTGCGTGCAAGCGTGGGCTGGCCTCTTCGCCTTCAAGGACGTTGGTCTGTTGTGCGCATATTGCGCAGTCGCCGGGATCGCCGCTTAGCGTTGGCGGCGTGCGGCGTGACCGGCTATGATGTTGTATTGGACTAAAAAAGATGGCGCATCGCGGCACGCAGCGCCCAGGGAGACGAAACATCATGGCGCAAGATCGCAAGAATTTTTGGATGTTCGCTGCGGCGGCGGCCGCGTTTGTGGTTCCGGCCCAAGCGCAACAGCAACCGGCGGCCAAGCCGCAGGAAGAAGAAATCGTCGTAACGGCCACCAAGCGCGAATCGCGCCTGCAGGATGTGCCGGTGGCGGTGACCCCGATCACCGCGGCGATGATCGAAAATTCCGGCATCCGCGATGTGCAAGATCTGCAAGCCGTCGTGCCGACGCTGCAATTCAACGTGTCGGAATCGCAATCCTCGGCAACGGCGCGCCTGCGCGGCATCGGCACGCAAGGCTCAAATCCCGGCCTGGAATCTTCGGTCGGCATCTTCATTGACGGCGTCTATCGCGCCCGCAACTCGATCGCGATGGGCGATCTCGGCGAGCTGTCGCAGATCGAAGTGCTGCGTGGCCCGCAAGGCACGCTGTTTGGCCGCAACACCTCGGCCGGTCTGATCAGCGTCGCCACTCGCGGCCCGCAAATGGACGCCTTTGGCGCTTCCGCCGAAGTGACCGCCGCCAACTATAACGGCTACCGCGTCGCCGGACACATCACGGGCCCGTTGGTGGAAAACGTCCTCGGCTTTCGCCTTTATGGCGCAACCGGCAAGCGCGATGGCTTTATGCCGTTGATCAATGCAACCGGCGCCAAGCTGCAAGACACCAATAACCAGGACTTCTGGACCGTGCGCGGTCAGCTCAAGTGGGAGCCGTCCGACACGCTGAGCGTGCGCCTGATCGGCGACTTCTCTAAGCGCGACGAAGCGTGCTGCGGCGCCAAGTGGTACAATCCGGCCGCCTATAATGGCGCGGCCCTGCGCGACGCAAACGGCAACCCGGTGACTTTCCCGTCGGCGGCGTCGGGCGCCGCCGCCGCGCTCGGCGCCTTTGGCCCCACCGGCCTTGCCCGCCTGACAACCAATAATGGCAATATCGACAGTGAAGATGATCGCTTCGGTTCCGGCAATATCCGCCAGGCCAATATCGTGGAAGACAAGGGCTTTTCCGCGGAAGTGAACTGGGACCTGGGCGAGGTGAAAGTCACCTCGATCAGCGCCTATCGCGATTGGGACTTCCACGGTTCTGGCGACCGAGACTTCTCCGCCGCTGATATCTGGCGCGTACCGTTGACCTTCAACGGCCAGAACGCCAACGGCACGCAGAACCAGATCTTCACCCAAGAACTGCGCGTGAATGGCGAGTTGGGCAACGTCAACTGGATGGTCGGCGGCTTCTATGCCGATGAAGAGATCAAGCGGGTTGAGCGCGTCGAATATGGCGCCGCTTGGCCGAGCTATTTTGCCCTCCTTTTCGGCGCCAATCCGACGATTGCCGGTTTGCCGGCGCCGGCGCGTGCGGCGCTGACGGCGCCGTTGGCCAACTTTGTCGGCCGCGGCAGCTTTGATCGGCACAATCAGGACGGCCAGTCCTGGTCGTTGTTCACACACAATATCTGGTCGGTCGATGACAAGACCGATTTCACGTTTGGGGTGCGCTACACCGAAGACGAGAAGACGTTGAAGAGCACCTTCTTGACCGAAGTGGCAGGCTTGCCGCTGGTCGGCGGTCTTGCCCCAACATTGATCGGTTTGGGCATTCCGGCGCCAGTTGCGGCGGCGCTGGTTCCAGCGGTTGGCGGCGCCTATCTGCAACCCTGGCAGCGCAACCTGTTGGACGCTGCCGGCTACAATCAGGCGCGCAAGGAAAGCAAATGGTCGGGCATCGTCTCGCTGCGCCGTTCGTTCACGGACAATGTCAGCGGCTATGCCTCGCTGGCGCGCGGCTATAAGGCGGGCGGTTTCAACCTCGACCGCAGCTTCTCGAACTATCCGGGCGGCGCCACCGCCACCGTGGCTGTCGGCCGGCCGAACACCAGCTTCGCGCCGGAAACGGTCGATGCCTACGAACTGGGCCTGAAGACCCGCTTCGGACCGCTGACGCTCAACACGGCGCTGTTCTATAACGACTTCCAGAACTTCCAGCTGAACCGCTTCGACGGTGTTTCGTTCATCGTCACCTCGATCCCGGAAGTGTCCACCAAGGGTGCGGAAGTGGATGCAATGTGGCGCACACCTGTGCCGGGGCTGACCTATCAGGGCGGCCTCGCCTATACCGACGCCCGCTATGGCGACAACAGCGCCGGCTGGGCTTCGGTGGCGAATGGCCTGTTCCGTCTGCCGAACAACCAGCTGACGAATGCGCCGAAATGGACGACGAGCCACGCATTTACCTATGAGCGCTCGCTGTTCAATGACACCCTGACGGGCTTGGCCTATCTCGACTTCCGGTATGAGTCCAAGCAGATCACGGGTTCGGATCTGAGCCCGACCAAGCTGCGCCCGGCCAATACCTCCATTAATGGCCGTCTCGGCTTGACGACCAAGGACGAGCGCTATTCGGTGCAGTTGTGGGGCCGTAACCTCGCCAACTCGACCGAAAACCAGATCGCGTTCGACCTGCCGGCCGTGGCCGGCGCCTTTGGCGCGTTCCTGAACGAGCCGCGCACCTATGGCGTGACGCTGAAGGCCGGCTTCTAAGCCTCATCGACGCAATCGCGAAAGAACGGGAACCCCGGCGGAGCGATCCGCCGGGGTTTTTCTTTTGCGAAGTGCGGCGTTAAGTCGTTGCCATGACCACTTTCACAGACACTGACATCCAAGCCGTTCTCGACGCCATTTCGATCCCGCGCCGCCGCGCCCAGCCGCGGACAGGGCGGATGTTGCAGGACGCTGATCACGCGATGATCGAAACGCCAGTCGGCCAGATCGCCAGTTGGCGGCGTGGGCCGCCGGGGCCAGCGCATCTACTGGTCCATGGTTGGGAGGACGATTCCAGCCTGTGGGACCTGCTGATCGCAGCTTTGGAGCCGCTGAACGGGGCGGTGATCGCGCTGGATCTGCCGGGCCATGGCTTTTCGGAAGGGCGCAGCGCCCGGATTCCGGAAGACGCCGTGGCGGTGGCGGCGGTGGCCGCAGCCCTTGGTCCGATCGACGGCCTCGTCACCCATTCCTATGGCGGTCCTGTGGCGATCACGGCGATGGAGGATCACGGCTTGGCCGCGCGCCGCGTCGTGCTGGTCGCGCCGCCCTTGGCCCAGGCCGAGCGCTGGGATTGGCTCGCGCAGCGCTATGGTATGCCGGCGCCGCTGCTCGCCGCCGCGCGCGCCCGCTATGAGGCCGAAATCGGCCGCAACCTCGATTGGTTCGATCTGCGCCGCGCCGCCCGCGCCATGACGATCCCGGCGCTGTTCGTGCATTCCGCCGATGACGAGGTGTGCAGCCATACCGCGTCGCTGGAACTTGAAGCCGCCTGGCCAGGCGCACGCGCCTGGATTCTCGACGGCCTTGGCCACCGCGACATCGCCCGCGATCCCAGCGTGTGCGCCGAGATCGCCGGTTTTGTCGCTACTTCTTGACCCCAAACAGCCCGGCATGCAGCGCGCGATATACATCGGTGGAGTCCACAGTGCCGAACACCAAAGCCGCGCCCGGCCCGATGGCGCGCGCAATGCCGCCGCCAGACATGTCGCCTTCGCTTGCCCAGGTGATGGCAAACGGCCAGCGCTTGCCCGCTTCGTCGGGGGCGGCGAGGAATGGAACTGTGCCCGTGCCGCCGACGCCATCAATCGGTGATCCGGTCTTGGTTGCGGGCGGCAGCTTTTCGCCGGCCACCGCGTCATCGCCTGTGGCCTGCAGGCCGCCGCAATCGCTGTCTGAAGCAACGACGACGGTGAGATGGGGATTGGCCTTGGCGGCGGCGAGCGCCGCGGCAATCGCACGATCCGCGCCGGCGCCAGCGTCGAGCACGCCGCTGGCATTGTTGTCGCCGCCGAGATTGTCGGTCGCTTCCTCTTCGGCCATGAGATAAAAGCCGCTCGGCGCATCCGCCATCAGATTCAGCGCCACCGCCACCATCTCGTCATAGCGCGGGGCCTGGGCCTCAAACAGCGGCTTGCCCGATGCGGCGACCTGCTCTTCGCTGCCTTCCTGGAAGGTGTTGTCGGCGGAAAACAGGCCAAGGATTTTGCCTTTGGTCTTGGCGGCTTCGAGCAATTCCGTCCGTGTCCGGACGATCCGATAACCCTTGGCGCGTGCCTCTTCGATCAGGTTGCGGCCATCCTGGCGCACGCCTTGGCCATGCACGCCGGCAACGCCTTGCGGCAGGAAATTTTTCTCGCCGCCGCCGAGCAGCAGGTCAGGCTCAGCGCTCAGCATTTTGGCGGCGATCAGAGTGTGGTTGCGACGATTGCCGACGCTGGCGAGTTGGGTTCCGGTGCCGGCGTCGGTAACGCTGGCGGAATTGATGATCGCAATGGCCTTGCCGGCGCGCTTGGCTTCCAGCATCAGCGGCATGGGGGCGCCGCTGGCGGCTTCAGCGCCGGCGGGAAACCCGAAGCTGGCCGATGCTGCACGCACGCCCCAGGCATGGCTGGTGCCGCCGCCATTGGAGGTGGCGGTGACGCGGTCCAAAAGCGGGCCGACATAAGCCGCCGCCGCCGGCAATTGATCCCAAGCCAGGCGCCCATCGGGGCCGACTTCTTTCAGGCGGATCGCTGTCCAGGTGTTTGCGCCCATGCCATCGGGATGCAGGAAAACGGCGCTGCGTTTGTCCTGGGCTTGGGCGACCGCATTGGGGGCAAGAACCGCCAGCGACAAAAGGGCGCCAGTGAGCGAAAGACGGACCATGATTTACTCCGAACATGGATGAAACGAAAACGGGGCGGCCATCAGACCGCCCCGCCTCGTGACGCCAAGTCATCAGCTTAGAAGTTGAAGCGCAGACCCGCCAAGTAGCGAGCGCCGAACTTTTCATACTCGATCGGGAAATCCTTGCTGTCGACAAAGCGACGGCCCGGGCCGTTGAGCAGGTTGACGGCGTCGGCGTAGAGCTCGAAATTTTTTGTCAAGCGATAGCGGACAGACAGGTCCAACTCGTCATCATTGTCCCAGTAGGTATCGCCATTGCCGTTCGGCACGGTGACGCCGCCGACGACCGTGTAACCGCCGATCGATTGGATAAAGTCGGTCCGGTATTGGTAGGCCAGCCGGACCGATAAATCATACTTTTCGTAGGTCAGTTGCAGGTTGCCAGTGAAGTCCGACGCGCCCGGCAAACGCGTGGTGCGTTCCGGCACCAGTACCGTCAGCGCGCCGCCCACTAGGCCGCGCACCGCTGGCACTTTGGCTTCGGTGTTGGTGACCGTGGCGGACGCCTTGACGCCGAAGCCGCCGATCCAGGCCGGCAGATTGGACGCTTCCACCCAGCTTTCAGCGCTGTGGGCATAGCTGAATTCCGCGCCCCAGAGATAGCCGTCACCGCCATTTTGTACGGCGGTGAATAGGTAGCCGCTGCGGTCAAAGCCAGGCGTGTTGAGCACGGCGGAGCCGAAGACGTCGGTATAGCTGAACAGAACGTCGCTGACCTTCTTGTAGAACAAACCCGCGGAGAAATAGCCGCCGTCGGCCATGTAGCGCTCGGCATAGGCGTCAAGGCCGATTTGCTTTTCCGGCTTGGCTTGCGGATTGCCGCCGGAAACAGCGCGTGTCGCATCATTGACGGTCAAGTTCGGGCGCAGGTCGTCATAGTCGGGGCGCGACGCCGTGCTGGTCGCGCCGAAGCGCAGTTTCCACTCTTCGCTCACGTCGAGATTGAGGTGGGCGCTCGGATAGAACAGCGTTTCATCGCTGTTGATCGTCCGGAAGGCCCGCACGCCGCCAATGGTGGAGAATGCCGAACCGCTGTTTTCGATCTTCTCGACCCGCGCGCCAACGACCAGGCTGCCCCAGTTGCGCCGCGCGGCTCCCATCAGATAGCCAGCCGTGATGGTCTCGCCGACTTTCCAAAGATTGCCGGAAGTATCCACCGGCGTGGCGATGCCGCGGCGCTGCAGATCCGCAGCAAAAGCCTCGATCGCACTCTTGGAATGATACTTGAAATTGTAGCCGAGCTTGTAATCACCCAGATACGGCTTGTTCAAACCGAAAGTCGCGATGGTCGGCAGGGCGACGCCGGCCGCGGTCAACTGCGCTGCCGTTGCCGTCCAAGTCCGTTCATCAGATTTCTTTGTGCGATCAGTCCATAGGCCGCCAAACTTCAGATCAACCGGGCCGCCGAACAGTTCGACTTCACGGCCAATGTCCAGTTTGGCGGTATAGGCTTGCGTCTCATCGGCGCCTTCGCGACGGCTGATGTTTTGAAACGGGACGTTAAAGTCCTCGATGTTTTGAACCGCTGCGCCCTTGCTGCGGGTCGAGCCCGAAACGACCGTGCGGAACAGGCGCACGGTGTTGTTGTCCGGATCGGTGAAATTATAGTCCACCGTCGGGCGATCGGCGGCCGCTGACGGGCTTTCCCAGTTCGGCAATGCCCCTGCGTCGCGGCCGTCGGAGGTGAAGACGTAATTGGCGCGCCAATCCACCGTCCAGCCGCCGAACTTGGAGGCGCCGCCCAGCGTGTTGATGTAGCTGTCCTCTTCTGATTCCAGAGAGTTCAAGTTCACATTGATGCGCGCCCCGAACACCGTGCCGAGCCTCGGCGTGTTTCCGGGCGTTGCTGCTGGGCCGGAAGTTCCCGTCGGGCCGGTACCCTGATCCATGCGGAAGATGTAGTTGTTGCGCAGTTCGGTGTCGGCGTACTGCGTCCAGATCGAGCTGAAGAAGATGTCGTGATCGTCGGTCGGGCGGAAATCGAACCGCGTCGACAGCGAGCGGTTGGCGCGGGTCAAGCGATACGGCTTGTTTTCGTATTCGCGGGCGAACCGCGAACCGGGCGTGGCCGGCGTGCCGGAGGCGCCGGGAACCAGATACGGATCGGTTTCCCAGTTATCGGTGACCATGCGGCGCTTGTAGAAGCTGCCCTGGATCATCGCGCCGAGCTTGCCGCCAAGAAACTGGTTGGCGACAACCAGCGAATTGTCGGATTCTTCGCCGCCGCCGAGGTTCAGCTTGCCGAGGCCAATGTTACCGAACGCGGTGAAGCCCTTGTAGTCGAAGGCGTTGCGGGTGCGGATGTCGATATTGCCGGCGACCGTGTCGCCCGGCATGTTGGCGGTGATCGCCTTGTTGACGATCACCTGGCTGGCGATCGCGGAGGGGATATTGTCGAAGCGGGTGTTGCGGCCTTCCGGCGACACGACGCTGAGGCCGTCAAACGACACCGTGGTCCAATAGGTCGGCGCGCCGCGCAGGGTGACATAGCGGGCCTGGCCCTGGTCACGCTCGAGGCTGACGCCGGGCAGACGGCCGACGGCGAAGGCGATGTTCTGGTCCGGCAGGCGGCCAATGCCGTCGGCGCTCAGCACACTCACCAGATTGTCGGAGTTGCGCTGCACCTTGAGCGCGGCGGCTTCCGATTCCGCGAGCGGCCGGGCGCCGATGACAACCACTTCTTCGGACGCCGCGGTGTTGGCGGTCGGCGCCTTCGGCGGGGCGGCTTGCTGCGCTTCGGCGGCGCCCGGAAAGCCCATCGCCGCCATCGCCGCACCGGCGACCGTCAAAAACAGAGATTTGGATTTCTTGAACAAGACGCGAGCCCCCACGCTAAAATGCCGCACCATTGATGCGGCGGGAGCCCGGCATTTACGGAGCTTAAGCGAACGTAAATTGACTCAAGCGCGAAAATTTTACGACAAAGCGCGGGCGTCTCGCGGAGGCGGCCGGCGGGCGATCAATCAATCAAAGAGTTTAGAGACGCTCTCTTCGTTCGCAATGCGGCGGATCGCTTCGCCGAGAAGCGGCGCCACTGGCAGAATGCGGACTTTTTTGGACGTTCTTGCTTCATCGCGCGGCAGCATAGAATCGGTGACGACCAGCATGTCCAATTCGCTGTTTTCCACACGTTTGATGGCGCCGTTTGATAAGACGCCGTGGCAGGCATAGGCCATGACGCTTTTGGCGCCATGCGACTTCAGCTTGGCGGCGGCGTTGCACAGCGTGCCGGCGCTGTCGACGATGTCGTCAAACAGGATGCAGCGGCGGCCTTTGACCTCGCCGATGATGTTCATGACTTCGCTTTCGCCGGCGCGCTCGCGGCGCTTGTCGACAATGGCAAGATCAGCATGCAAGCGATTGGCCAAAGCGCGGGCGCGCACCACGCCGCCGACATCGGGCGAAATGATCATCAAGCCATCGATGTCATATTGGTCGCGGATGTCTTCTTCCATGACCTTGGTGCAGAACAGATTGTCGGTCGGGATATCAAAGAAGCCCTGGATCTGGCCGGCGTGCAGCTCCAGAGTCAGCACCCGATCAGCGCCGGCCTTGTCGATCAGATTGGCGCACAGTTTGGCCGAGATCGGCGTGCGGCCGCCGGTTTTGCGGTCCTGCCGAGCATAGCCGAAATAGGGGATCACGGCCGTGATTCGCTTTGCTGACGCGCGCTGAAGCGCATCAATGCAGATCAGCAGCTCCATCAGATTGTCGTTCACCGGCGCGCTGGTCGGCTGGATCAGAAACACATCCTCGCCGCGGACATTCTCTTTGATCTCGACAAAGATCTCGCCGTCCTTGAAACGTTCCACCCGCGCTTGGGTGAGCGGCATATCGAGATAATCGGCAATGCCCTGGGCGAGCGGCAGATTGGAATTGCCCGACAGTAGCTTCACGGCTGCCCCCTGTGTTCGCGAATCCCTGCCGTTGCCGGCTGTCGCGTATGTGTCGCAAACCTGAGGTTCAAACAAGTGCAGCGCGATAAGCGCGCGGCGTTGTGCTCAGAACAACACGATCGCTGACAGGTTGCGGCCGAAATCGGGTTCGCCCGCTTTGTGGGCGCGGCGATTGGAAAAGAAGTTTTCTGGATCGGCGCAGGTATCGTGCGGCAGGATATCCACAGCAGTGACGCCTGCGCCGGCAAGCCGCGCGGCGCAGAAGCCTTTCAGATCAAATAGTTGGCGGTCGCCGGCGCCGGGAGCGAAAAAGGCCGCGAATGCGCCGTTAGCAGCAACGAACTGCGCCTGAAACTCCGGCCCGACTTCATAGCTTGTCTGCCCGATGCAAGGCCCGATGGCGGCAACGATGCGCGGCGCGTGGGCGCCGGCTGCGATCATGTCGGTGATCGCGGCATCAAGGATACCCGCGAGCGCGCCCTTCCAACCGGCATGAACAGCACACACCACGCGCGCTTCAGCGTCGGCCAACAGGATCGGTGCGCAATCGGCCGCGAGCGCGGCCACGGCCACGTTTGGCGTCGTTGTCACCAGGCCATCAACCTCCGGCCGCGGCGAGGCGCCCCATGGGCCACTCACCCGAGCGGCGCGGGCTGAATGCACTTGGTAAGCGGTGAGAAGATGATCGGGCGCGACGGCCAGCGCTGCTGCAATGCGGGCGCGGTTTTGCGCCACCGCCGCCGGATCGTCTTTGGAGCCCAGGCCGCAATTCAAACTGGCATAGCGCCCGCCGCTGACCCCGCCGCGGCGGCCGAAAAAGCCATGCGCCACGCCGGGCAAAGCCGACAGGCGCGGGGCGGTGAAAACGGGAAGGCTCATGGCGCAAACCCTGCTGCGGCGGGCAATTGCGGGGAAGACAGCGCGATCGCCTTGAACAGCGCGCCCATCTGGTCCGGTGCGGTCAGGCGGTTGTACGCCGCGCCGATGGCGTCGCGCTGGTCGGGGTGTTTTTGCGCCAAAGCCTGGGCGCGCAAGCCGAGCCCCAGGGCGTTGAGAAACGCCCCCTGCGCGATGGGGCCATCGACGCGTAGGCCCACATCATGCGCCAGCCGCGCCACCGCGACGAAATCGACATGGGCGGTGAGATCGGCCGCTCCCGGCGTGGCCAGCGGATCGACCTTTTGGCCGCCGGCCAGCGCCTGCAGCGTATCGCCATGCGATGGCGCGTCAGGACCATAGTCAATCAACAGCGCGCGCCCGCCATGGGCGCATAAGCGCTGGTGCAGCGTGTCGATCAGCGCCGCCAGCCCTGGCGCCCATTCGACGACCGCCCCGGCCGGCGTGTCGCTCAAGTGCGAAAGCAAGGCGGTCGGCGGCAAAGGCGTCCGATCCAGGCCAAAGTGCAGGCGGTCTCCATGTGCGCCTATCAGGCGTTCCAGAAAGCCCGAACCGGCGCGGACAAATTGCCGGATGGGCAGGCAATCGAGAAATTCGTTGGCGATAAGGATCGCCGGCGCATCGCCCGTTTCCGAAAGCGCATCGCGCCACACCGCTGCGGCCCCAACCTTTGCCAGCGCGTCTGCCTGCATCCGGCGCAGCGGCGCGCTCGTCTCCACGAGCACGATCCGCGCGGCCGCACGAAAACCCGGCGCCAGGCCCGCGGCCCGCCAGGCGTCTGCTATCAGGGTCCCGCGGCCGGGGCCAAGCTCGATCCACTCAAACGCCGCCGGCTCGCCCAGCTCTATCCAGCTCTGCACCGCCCACAACCCGTTCAGCTCGCCAAACATCTGGCTGATCTCGGGCGCCGTCATGAAGTCAGCGCCGAGGCCCGGGCGGGTGGCGTAATAGCCGTCGCGCGGATCGTTCAGGCAGGCATGCATATAGCGCTGGACGCTCATCGGTCCGTCGACGGCGATGTCGGCAAGGAGGCGCGGCAGGAGCGGCATGGTTGCGCAGTGCTGTAGCGAGCCTGCGCCCGATGGCAAGAACAACAGAGCTGGCTTAAACGGCGTGTGTCTCCTGACGCAGCCCGGGCGCTTTCAGCTTGTTGTCTTGGCGCAGCGCCGGATGCGCAGGCCGCGCGGCAGCTTGGTTTCGGAATCCCCGCAGGCGAAGCGCAATTGCGCCTGGGTGAGGTTGCGGGCCTTGGCCAGATCGGCGCCCGGCAGGCGGGCGCGGTCGAACTGGGCGCCGCGCAGATTGGCGCCGGCAAAGTCAGCCGCATCGAGGCGGGCAAGGGTGAAATTGGCGCGGCGCAGATCGGCGGCGCTGAAATCGGCATTCTCGGCCCGGGTCAGCACGAATTGTGCATCCGCCAGGCGGGCGTCGGTGAATTTGGCTTCGGCGACGCCGGCATTGGTAAAATCAGCGCCTTCCAACAAGGCGCCGGTGGCGTCGGCCGCGGCGAGATTGGCGCTTCGGAACTTGGCCCCGGCCAATTCACTCTGCATCATTTTGGCGGCGCTCAGATCTGCTTCGCTGAAATCGGAGCCGTGCATTTCGCGCGCAATGCGCCAGCCGCGCAGCTTGCGGTTGGCCATCTGGCAGTCGCGGCAATCGCTGACAAAGCCCGGGCTGGCGCGCACGACCAGCTCTTTGCGCAAACTGGCCTCCGTGCGCACCGGCGCTTCGATGACTGGGGGCTCCGCATCGGGTTTAGCATCGGCGCGCGGACCCGGCTGGGCGCCGGCGCCCAGTGCCGCGGCCAGCGCTAATCCGGCCCACAAGGCGGGCCGCAACCCATGGAAACGTGAAGCGGGAATCATGACCTCTCACCTAGCGAGCCTCGCCCTCGGGAAACCAGTGAAAAGCCGGTAACGCGCAGTACGCAAGGCGTGTTGGCAGTTCCCTGTTGCGCGGCCGCCTCAGCAGTTCGGGATTTTGAGGCCCGTCGGCAGGGTGGTTGTGGCGTCGCCGCAGGCGGTGTTGAGCTGGGCTTGGGTTAAGCCCTTGGCGGTTTCCAGTTCCGCGCCGGAGAAGTTGGCGCCGTTCATCTGCGCGCCTCTCAGATTGGCGGCGCCAAAATAGGCCCCGACAAATATACCCACTTTCAGGTCTGCGCCGCTGAGATTGGCGTGCGCGAACCGGGCGCCGAAGGCGTTGGCGATCGACAGATTGGCCCCGGACAGGTTGGTGTTGTCGAACTCGGTCAGGCTCAATTCGCTCTGCCGCAGGCGGACGCCAGCGAAGTTGCGGCCGTGCAGGTCGGAATAGCTGAAATCGGCCTGGAACAGATTGCATTTGGCGCAATCCATCCGGCCCTTCTGGACGGCGGCGATCTGCACCGGGTCCTGGGCGGTGGCGGGCAAAGCCAGGGCGGCGGCGAGGGCGGCGAACACAAGCTGTTTCAACATGGGACGGGCTCCAGGGGAATGCCGTGCGAAGACCTCGCGCCACGCACGAAGCGGGCCATGCTTTGGATGGGGCATTCGCCGTCCCTCGCTTAAATCCGCCTTGCCGGTCTGGTGAACTGAGCGCTATGGAATCCGCTTCCCACAAGCGTCCCGTAGCCGATGGCCGTATGTTCAGAAGTTTTGGTTGAGAGATGATCATCATTGACCCAAACAAGCGTCCGATTTTGCATGCGATCGTGGTCTTTATCTCGACGGTCATTCTGTGCCTTATCCTCAATCATCTCCTCGCGTGAAGGGCGTCGCGACGGGATCCGACCAATAGGCCAAGGACGTCGGCGCCGGCGCAAATGAGCGGCTCAAGTTGAACCTGCCGCAACGGCGCCATTGCAGGGCGCGCGCGCCGGCCTATGGTGGCCGCAAAACAAAGGAGGAAACCATGGCGGTAGCTTTGATCGTGACGCTGAAGGTGCAGGACGGCAAACAGGCGGAGTTTGAGGCCGCACTGTCAGAACTCGTCGGCCATGTCCGGGCCAACGAAAAAGACACCCACTACTATACCTTCACCCGCAAGAAGGGCTCCACGACGGAGTATGTCATGCTGGAGGAATATGCCTCGCATGAAGCCGTCGCGGCGCATGAAAAGACCGCTTATTTCCTCGCCGCTTTGCCCAAGCTCGGCCCGTGTCTCGCTGGCGCGCCTGAGCGCATCGACCTTGACGTGATCAAATAGGATAGTCGCCATGGATCTGGCCTTTACCGCCGCCGACCTCGCCTTCCGCGACGAGGTCCGCGCCTGGATTGCGGCAAACTATGACGCCGATCTGAAGGCGATGATGGCGCAATCGAAAAACGGCTATCTCGACAAGGAAGGCCAGGTCCGGTGGCAGAAAAAGCTCAACGCCAAAGGTTGGGTCGCGCCGGATTGGCCGGTAGAGCATGGCGGGCCGGGCTGGAGCCCCAATCAGCGCTACATCTTCAACATGGAAACCAGCGCGGCCGGCTGCCCGATCGTATCGCCGATGGGCCTGAAAATGGTGGCGCCGGTCATCATGGCGTTCGGCACAGAGGTGCAGAAGCAAAAGTTCCTGCCGCCGATCCTGGCCAGCGATGTGTGGTGGTGCCAGGGCTATTCGGAGCCGGGTTCCGGCTCCGACCTCGCCTCGCTGCAAATGAAGGCGGTTCGCGAGGGGGGCGAGTACGTTCTGAACGGCACGAAAATCTGGACCACCCACGCGCAGTGGGCCGATTGGATCTTCTGCCTAGTGCGGACCGCCACGGAGAAGAAAAGCCAAGACGGGATCAGCTTCATCCTCGTTGATATGCGCACGCCCGGCATCACGGTGCAGGCGCTGCCGACTTTGGACGGCCCGCGCGCCGGCGAGCAGGAGATCAACCAGGTTTTCTTTGATAATGTCCGTGTTTCAGCCGAAAACCTGATTGGCGAAGAAGGCAAGGGCTGGACCTACGCGAAGTATCTGCTCGAGTTCGAACGCGGCAACGCCTATGCGCCGGGCCTAAAAACCGCGCTGAACAAGGCCCGCCGCATCGCCAAGGCCGAGGGGCTAGCGGACGATCCTGATTTCGCCCGCAAGCTGGCGGACATGGAGATCAAGATCGAGGCGCTGAACATTACCGAGCTGCGGATTTTCTCGGCGCTGTCCTCGGGCGCGCGCGTCGGGGCGCAATCCTCGATGCTGAAATGCGCTGGCTCTGAAGCGCAGCAGGCGATCTCGGAATTGGTGCTGGAGGCGGTCGGCCATTACGCCCATCCGTTCGTGGAAGACACCTGGGTCGCCATCCGCGGCCGCGGCAATGATGATCGTCCGGGTCCGGACTATGCTGGCCCAGCCGCGCCGGCCTATTTCAACTACCGCAAGACCTCGATCTATGCCGGATCGAATGAGATCCAGCGCAATATCATGGCCAAGATGGTGCTCGGGCTTTAGGAGAAACCGCAATGGGCGTGTTGGACGGCAAGGTGGTTTTGATCACCGGCGGCGGCAATGGCATCGGCAAGGAATGCGCGCTGATGGCGGCAAGCCAGGGCGCGGCGGTGCTGGTCAATGACCTTGGCGGGTCGGTGGCCGGCGGGGACGAGGGCTCGGCCGGGCCGGCCGAAGCTGTGGCGGCCGAAATCCGCGCGCGCGGCGGGAAGGCTGCGTCAAACTCCGACAGCGTCACAGATTACGCCGCGGTTGAGGCGATGCGCGAACAGGCGCTGAAAACCTTTGGCGGCCTGCATGCCGTGATCAATCCGGCCGGCATTCTGCGCGACGGCATGTTCCACAAAATGAGCTGGGAGGATTGGAAGGCGGTGATCGATGTGCATCTGCACGGCGCCTTCAATGTCACCCGCGCGACGGTGGAATTGTTCCGCGAGCAACAAGCCGGCTCTTATGTGCTCTTCACTTCAACCAGCGGTCTGATCGGCAATATCGGCCAGGCCAATTACGCCGCCGCCAAGCTTGGCGTCATGGGCCTGTCGCGGATCATTGCGATGGAGGGGGCGGCGAAGAACGTTCGCTCCAACATCATCGCGCCTTTTGCCTGGACACGGATGATCGCCACCATCCCGGTAAAGGACGAAGCCAGCGCCAAGCGCGTGGAGCGGATGAAGAACGCCATGCGCGCCGACCAGGTGGCCAATCTGGCCGTGGCGCTGTGTTCGGATCAGGCCAAGGACACCAGCAGCCAAATCTTTGCCGTGCGCGGCAATGAGGTGTTCTTGTTCAACCAGCCGCGCCCGACGCGCGGCATGGCGCGCACCGAAGGCTGGAGCCCGGAAACCATTCTTGAACACGCGCTGCCGGCAATGAAGGCCAATTATGCCGGCCTGGAGGCCACAGGCGGAGTTTTCACCTGGGACACGGTTTGAAACGCATCGGTGGGGGCTCTGCGCCCCCGCCGATGCGCATTTATTTGCGGCGTTTGGCGGGCTTGGCGGCGGCGCTCTGTTCCAGCTCGTCTGCGATCTGGGGCATGTCATAGACATGGCGCAGCGCGGCTGTGATCGGCGGGGTCAGCACCGAAACTGCGCGGTTCAGCGTCGGGTCATAGTAATAATCGCCGCCGAGCGAGTGGATATTGCCGTCAAACACCGCCCCGACCACGCGGCCCTGCGCGTCGATCAGCGGCGAGCCGGAATTACCGCCGATAATGTCATTGGTGGTTGAGACATTGAAGTTCATCGCCGGATCGAGCTTGGATTTCGCATCGAGCCAGCGTTGCGGCAGCACGAACGGGAAAGCGCCAGTGGCGCGGTCGTAAAGCCCGCCCATCTGGGTGAAGCTCGCTACGGTCCGGCCGTTGTGCTCCCAGCCCTTCACAGCGCCGTAGCTGATGCGCAGCGTGAACGTCGCATCCGGATAGACCTCGCTGCCATAGAGCGCAAAGCGCGCCTTGGCGATGCGCTCGGCGGCTTGCGCCACGGGGCCGGAGACGCGCGCGCGCCATTGATCGGCAATTGCGCGGGCATTGGGCTCATTTGCCCGAACCAGGACGATCAGCGGATCGTCCGATTTCGCAATGGCGTCGGGCCCGCCTTTCCATAGCGCTTCGCGGACTTTCGGATCGTTGAGCTTGGAGCCCGCGACCAGCCGGCGCGCCAGAGCTTCCGGGCTTTCCTTGCCCAAAATCTGCTTCACCGCTGGATGATCGACAGTGAGAAATTCGCGGGCTTTGGATAGCCACAGCTCCAATCCGATGCGCTCATGATCGGGATTGATGGAGGTTTCGGCCAGCAGGCTTTGCTCCAATTGCGCCAGCCGAGAGTCCGAATAGCCGGGCAAGCGCTGGTTGTTCGGCTTGACCCGTTCGGTTGCGCCGCGCACCAGGGTTTTGGCGAAACTGTACATCTGCGAGATCGAACCCGCGCGCGTTTCCAAAAGGTCGTTTTCCAGATAGAGTGTTTTGGCTGTTGCCATCGCCTTGTCGATATCGGCCCACGGATCGCCAATCTCTTTGGCGAGGTCCGGCCGCGCGCCAAGGCGCGATTTCATGGCCGCTTCGTCTTTGGCTTTCTGCGCCTGGAAGGTCGGATCCGCGAGCGCGTTCCAGCGCCCGTAAAAGGCCTTGAAACCGTTTTCAACGCTGAATGCTGTTTCCATTGTGGCGCGGCGCTGATCTTCGCCCTCGGCCATGTATTGATAGAGCCGCCCGCGCAGTTCGGAGCGCACAAGTTGGCGCAACGGAATCGTATGATCACGTTCGAATGCGAGCTGGCTTTGCGTGGCCAGCCGCGAGGTTGAGCCCGGATGGCCGGAGACGAACACTTGTTCGCCGTCTTTCAACGGGTCGCTGCGCCAGGGCAGGAAATTCGTTACTGCGGCTGGCTGGCCCTTGTCGTACACACGCAGCAGCGCTGAATCGAGATTGTAGCGCGGAAAATTGAAGTTATCCGGATCGCCGCCGAAAAAGCCGATGCCGAATTCCGGCGCAAACACCAGGCGCACATCCTTATAGGTGCGATAGGTGTGCAGGGCGAACCTACCGCCGCGATAAAGCGAAACGACTTCGCACTTGGCGTCTGGCTTGTCCTTGCAGGCCTCCGATTCGATCGTGGCGATTTCGCCGTCGCGAGCCTTGCTGAAATCTGCGCCGGCTTTGCCTTTCACAGCGGCTTGTACGCGGCCGGTGACATCCCCGATCGTGGTCAACACATCGGCTTGCACGCCAGGGCAGATCTTCTCTTCGGAGCGGGCTTTCGTCATGAAGCCGTGATTGGTGTGATCATTGTCCTTGCTCGACAGGTTCTGCACGCAATCGGACACGCAGTGCCAATTGGTCAGCACGAGGCCCGTCGGGCTGACCATCGAGGCCGAACAGCCCGACGACAACCGCACCGAGGATTGGCGCACCTTGTCGAGCCAGGCCTGATCGGGCGCGGAGCCAAACTTTGCTTTGACTTGGGCGGTGGGGAAGTTGTCATAGGTCCACATGCCTTCATCGGCATGGGCAAGCGGGACAATCAGGCCTATAGCGGCGGCCAGCGCAAAACGTTTCAAGCAGAACTCCTCCCAGGATTGGCTTGCAACCTAGCGACCTTGCACGGCGACGCAAGCCGGCCTTGCCAGATGCGCGAAAGGCGCCACGATATCGAAAACATAAGAGGAACGCCGATGCCGTTGCAGAAAATTCCGACAAACGCTTGGACGAAAATCGCCCTGGGCATTGACCGTCCCGAGGATGTTGTGGTCGGCCGCGATGGGCGCATTTTTGCCAGCGATCACCAATGCGCGGTGGCCGAGATTTTCCCTGACGGTTCGTTTAAGCGTTTGGGCCCAAAGGGCGGGGCGCCGAACGGCATCAATATGGATGTGCGCGGGCGCGTGATCATCGCCAATTTCGGTATCTATGACCGTGAGCCCGGCCCGCTGCAACGCTATGATCCGAACACGGATGATCACGAAACCCTGCTGCGCGAGGTCGGCGGGCGGCAACTGACCAGCGCCAATTATCCGGTGATCGACAGCGTGGGAAACATCTGGTGCGCCAACTCCACCCATGCGCCAACCTGGCCCGACGCGCTGGATGGGCGACCCGATGGGTTCGTATTCGTCTATCGCCCCAATGGCTCAGCCGATATCGTCGCCGACGGTTTGAAGTTCCCCAATGGCTGTGCGTTGAGCGCCGATGAAACCCGGCTCTATGTCAATCAGACCACCGGCGGCGATGTGCTGGAGTTTCCGATTCTGCCGGGCGAGAAGCTCGGGCCGGGCCGGCGCTACGGCCCCAAGCTCGGCTTTGTCGCCAATCGCAAGCTAAATCCGAAACTGCACTGGCCGAGTTGGATCGCAGGCCGGCTTGGCTACACCGACGGCAATGGCTTTGATGTGGAAGGCAATCTTTGGGTCACCTTGCCGGCGGCCAACAAGATCGTGGCGATCCGGCCGGACGGCGCGGTGTTCACGGTGGCCCATGATCCGAGCGGCGCGGTGATGAACCATCCCACCAATGTCACCTGGGGCGGTGCGGATATGCGCGATCTCTATGTTGGCTCGATCCGCGCCGATTATGTTTTGAAAACCCGCAGTCCCGTTGCCGGGCAGAAAATGGTGCATCAACGCTGAGGGTTTGCTAGGGCGTGTCGTCAGTTGAGCCACAGGACCACGCAAACGAGCATGACGCCAGCCAGAAAAGTGTTCGCCAGTTTGTCGAACCGGCACGCTATTGCTCTGTAATGCTTGATCTTGTTGAAGAAGCGCTCGACGAGGTTGC
>JBEIHY010000022.1:0-45200 GCA_040381035.1 Hyphomonadaceae bacterium | reverse complement strand
GGCGGGGGCGGCGGCGGCGGCGGCGGCGGGGGCGGCGGCGGCGCCGCGAACTGCCAACGCAGACCAGCCGTCACGGCCTGGTTCGTGTAATCGAGGTCGAACCGGCCGAGCGTCGCCAAGCCAGCGCCGGAGCGGCTGGTCAGCTTGATGTTCGGCAGCGCGAAATAGCGGTAGCCAAAGTCCAGCGCAAGACGCTCGGTCAGGCCGAAGGCAATGCCCGCCATGCCTTGATAGGCCAGGCCGGTACCGCTGTCATTGACGCGGCTGGTCGCCGGCGGGCTGTCCAGGCTGGCGTCCAAACGGCCAAGGCCGACGCCGACGCCGAGATACGGCTGGACGCGGCCGCCCTTGTTGAAGTCCAGAAGGCCGTTCAGCATGGCCGACCACGCGTGAACATCGCTGCCGCCACGATAGCCAGTGCCACGCACTTCATTCCAGCGATGGCCCAGTTCGGTCTCGAGACGGAAGCCGTTGCCGAACGTGTAACCAATGCCAACGCCTTGCGTCCACTGGTTCTCCAGCGACCCGTCGCCGCCGAGGAACGGCGTGCCGGTGGCCGGCAAACGTTGCGTTTTGGATTCGCCGTCAACCGTGTAACCGGCATCCACGCGACCATACCAACCATCCGCAGCAAGCGCGGTCGGAGCGGCGATCATCACCGCAGCGAGGGCTGTTGCGCCCTGCAGGACCTTCTTCATAAACATCCCCTCAAATTAACCGAGCGCGTCTCGGAGAAAGTATCGCGCCAGCGTCCGAACACGGACCCTACCGTATCCTTCTTAAGTCCCTACACCGTTTCCAGCCAAAAGGCGAGATGGGGCAAGCGCCTTTCGATCATTTAAGCCAACCGCTGCAGCGTTGGCGCCACAGGGGAAAATACCTGAAGGCGGCCTTCAGTCGACCCCCGACAAGGCCGACGTAAGTTCGCGCAAAAAGAGAGCGCAAGAGGCAAGAAACCAAGCGCCCGGCGGGCGCAGAATGGTTAACGGGTTTGACGACAAACGGATTGGGGATCGGCTCACGCAGGCGTGATCGCCGCCGCTTGCGTTCGTCGCGCGCCTCGGCCACGCTAACCACATGTTCCAGACCTTTGACGATCCTGGCGGCCCACAGCTCGGCCGCGCCCACCTGCCCCTGCTCCGCCGTGAAATGGCCCGCCTGAAGCTCGACGGCTTCGTCGTGCCGCATGAGGACGAGTATCAGAACGAATATGTGCCGGTGGCCTATGACCGCCTCGCCTGGCTCACTGGCTTTACCGGCTCAGCGGGGGCGGCGGTGGTGATGCGCGACCAGGCGACGATCTTCGTCGATGGCCGCTATACCCTGCAGGTCAAAGCGCAGGTCGACGACAAGTTGTTTGCCTATGAGACCTTCCCGGAGCCCGGCCCGCATGGCTGGCTGGGCGCCAACGCCAAGCCGGGCGAGCGGATCGGCTATGATCCGCGCCTGTTCAGCCCCGACGCGGTGGAGCGCTTGCGCCGCGCGGTGGAGGGCGCCGGCGCCCTGTTTGTCGCCGTCGCCGACAACCCGATTGACCGCGCCTGGGGCGAGCGGCGCCCGCCAATCCCGGCCGCCCCCGTCAAGCCCCACCCCGATGCGTTCACCGGCGAGGCCCACGCCGCCAAGCGCAAGCGGATCGGCGCCGATATCGCCAAGACCGGTGCGGAAGCTACGGTTTTGACCTCACCGGCCACGATCGCCTGGCTGTTCAATATCCGCGGCGGCGATGTGAAGGCCACCCCCCTGCCGCTCGGCTCGGCGATCCTGCACGCCGACGGCAAGGCCGAGCTTTATCTAAAGCCCGAAAAGGTCGATGCCGCGCTCACCGCCTGGCTCGGCAATGAAGTGGCGGTGCAGGATGAGGCGCGCCTGGCGGAAGGGCTCACGGGCCTTTCCGGCAAGAAGGTAGCGGTTGATCCGGCATTAGCTTCGGCCTGGTGTTTTGAACAGCTCCACGCCGCCGGGGCCCAGATCGTGCGCGCGCCCGATCCGGTGGCGCTGCCGCGAGCGTGCAAAAATGCGGTGGAGGTCGAAGGCGCGCGAAAAGCGCACGCCCGCGACGGCGCGGCCTTGTCGCGCTTTCTGCACTGGCTGGCGACTGAGGCGCAGTCCGGCAAGGTCGATGAGATCGAGGCGGTGTCCAAGCTGGAGGATTTCCGTCGCGCGACCGGCAAGCTGAGCGATGTGTCATTCGACTCGATCAGCGGCGCCGGCCCCAATGGCGCGATCGTCCATTACCGCGTGACGAAGAGGACCAATCGCAAGCTGAAGCGCGGAACGCTGTTCCTGATCGACAGTGGCGGCCAATATCCTGACGGCACCACCGATGTGACGCGCACCGTGTCGATCGGCCGGCCCAGCCCGGAAATGAAGGACCGCTTCACCCGGGTGCTGAAAGGCCATATCGCGCTGTCGCGGGTGCGCTTCCCGGCCGGTACGACCGGCTCGCAGCTTGATGCGCTGGCGCGGCTGTCCTTGTGGGAAGCGGGGCTGGATTACGATCACGGCACCGGCCATGGCGTCGGCTCCTATCTCGGCGTGCATGAAGGCCCGCACCGGATCGCCAAGGCGGGCAATACGGTGGCCTTGCTGCCCGGCATGATCGTGTCGAACGAACCCGGTTATTATCGCACCGGCGCCTATGGCATCCGCACCGAGAACCTCCAGGTCGTCACCGCGCCGGCCCCGATCGTGGGCGGCGAACGCGAGATGATGGGTTTTGAAACCCTCACTCTGGCCCCGATCGATCGCAACCTGATCGTGAAGAAGCTGCTTTCCGCGGCCGAACTTGAGTGGCTCAACGCCTATCATGGGCGGGTGCTGGCGGTGGTTGGCCCACTGCTTGAGAACGCAGCGAAAGACTGGCTCATTGAGGTCTGCCAACCGCTGTGAGAGGCGCCCACACAAGGCGGCCCGCTTCGCCACTGGCTGAGCGGGCCCTTGTGCGCTCTTGCAGGCAGACGGGCCAAACGCGTCCGCGCCCGGCCCGTCGCTGCGTCAGAAATCGTAATCGATCGTGAACGTAAACGAACGCCCGCGCGGATCTGCAACGCGCGGTTCCCAGTTGCCGCCGGAGCCGCCGCCGGAATCATAGGACAGCGCAAACGGCGGATTGGTGTTCAAGAGGTTGCGAACACCCAGCCGGATGTCGAGGTTCTTCACCCCCGTATATCCCAGTGAAGCGTTGTAGACGATGTAATTTTCGGTGCGGATCTTGTCGTTCGGGGGATTGAAGCGGCCGGACGCAATGCCCGGATAGACTTGATCATTATAGCCGGCGAGGAAACGCTGGCTCAGGTTCGCGGTCCAGTGCTCAGTGGCATAGGTCACAAACGCGGTGTGCTTGTAACGCAAGAACAACTCGCTGAACGTGGTGTATTCGCCGATCAGGCTGCGCCCATAGGCTTGGCCGGCCAAGGCTTTGTCGCGAGCTTTGGTGATCCAGCTTGCATCGATGCCGGCATTCAGTTTGCCCGGTCCGAGATCGATATTGCCCCGGATGGCGGCTTCCACGCCTTCGGTCAGGGAGCCGCCGGAATTCACCCGGCGCTGGTCAATGAAGATGACGCGGCCAGACGAATCGCGAATGAAGTTTGCCTCAAACAGTGAATAATTGTTAGCCAGGGTCGTGCGGTCAATGCCGCGGATCGTGCCTTCGCGCTCAATCCGCCACCAATCGAGGCTCGCCGTCAGATTGGCGAACGGCTCAACCACAAACCCGACAGACGCCAGATCGGCAGTCTCTGGCTCCAAGGTCGGCTTGCCGCCGCCAATGGATTGCAGCAACGGCGCATTGGGATCGGCGCGGCTCGACAAATCCGTGCAGCCGGCAATTGTCGGCGTCGGAATGCCGCCGGGGCAGATCCGCGGATCGGCAAACGGCGCGAATTCCTGACTGAACAAAATCGGGTCAAACAATTGCGGGAATGTCGGCACGCGGAAGGCGGTGGAATAGGAGCCACGGAACGCCAGCTGGCGCACCGGCCGGTACTTCACCGTGACCTTCGGGTTCGTGGTGTTGCCAAAGCCGGTATAGCTGTCGTGGCGCACCGCAAGGCCAAGTTCAAAGCCCTTGAACACCGGCAACAGCGCTTCGGCGAAGTAAGCGACGACTTCGCGATCGACATCCGACAGGGCCGGCTTGAGATCGATCGGTGCGCCAATGATCACCGGCCGCTGCCCGGCGAGCCGCGCTTCGCCGACAAACCCATAGGATTCTTTGCGGATATCCATGCCGACAGCCAACTGCGCCGTTCCGCCCGGCAGCTCAAACAGCGGGCCATTGATCGAGAAATCGACAAAGTCGGTGATCGATTTGCCATAGGCAATCTGGACACCCAGCGCCTCGGTTGACTTGATCAGGTCCAGCGCCGCTTGCGATTGGGTTTGGCCAGGCAGCAGGAACGGATTGATGATCCCGGTCCGCAGCGCCTCACGCAAACCAGACACGCCAGCGACCGCGTCGGTGTTGTTGTAAAAATAGCCGCCGGCCGAGGTCGAGGTCGACTCGCTGAACGAACGGCCAAGCCCAAAGCTGTATTCCCAGCCGGGGATAAAGATCGGCCCCTCCAACGACGCCAGGAAACGCCCCGTGTCGGTTTGGGTGTCGATTTCGCGTTGGCCGCACTCCATGCAGCGCCAGCGATACGCCAACGGCAAGCCGCGCATCGATTCGGTAATCCGCAAGGTCGTTGACCCCGGCGCGGCGGACGCCGCCCGCAGCTGATCGAAAATGCGATCATAGGTGGCTTGGGTCAGGGCGTTGCGCGGATAATTGAAGGCATTGACGCCGGTCGCGGCCGGCAAGAGCTGCACTTCGGAGAAGCGACGCGCCGACTGCGCCTGCGAGCCGGCATATTCAAATGCGAGCTTGTGCGTGCCGGCATTGAACGTCGCACGGCCGAGATAGGTCCAGGTTTCCTGCGGCTGCTGCAACGTCAAGGCCCGGGACGTGTCATAGGAGCAGGCCAAGGCGCCATCGATCGACCAGATGCGGGACTCATAAGGGTCCATATTCGCGATGGAATCGCAGCCGGCCCCGCCCGGCAACGCCAAGGGATTAATCCCGCCGGTTGCGGCCAGGGTGGTTCCAGGGATGGTGATGGGAAACGCGCCCGTTGACGGCAAAAGCGTTCCCGCCGCCGGAAACAGCGTGCCATAGGGCGTACCGCGGGTATCGATGGCCAAGCCGCGGTCGACTTGATTGCCATTGATCCAATCGCGCTGGTTTGACTTCAAATACTCATTCTTGCGGAAATTCACCGCCAGCATGAGGTTGTAGCCATCCTCTTTCAGATTGCCATGCCCGGCCGTGCCGCCGACCGTGTAGATGTTTCCGCCGCCCTCGTCGGTCACGTCGCTGAACGCGCTGACCCGCAAGCCCTCGAAATCCTCGCGCAGAATGTAATTGATCACGCCGCCGATCGCGTCGGTGCCGTAGATGGCTGAGGCGCCATCGGCCATCACCTCAACCCGGCGCACCGCGCCAAGCGGGATTTGGTTCACGTCCACCGCCGCGCCGTTCAGGCCGTGCGATGCGACGCGTCGGCCATTGAGCAGCACCAGCGTATTGTTGACGCCCTGGCTGCGCAGATTCGCGCCAGAGAAGCCGTTATTGTTGCGATCATTCGGATTGACATTGACGTCCGATTGCGAGGCGAGATTGGCCACGCCATTGCCATTGACGCTGAGGCTTTCGATGAGCTGTTCGGGGCTGGAAATGCCGTCGCGCTTGATCTGCTCAAGGGTAATCACCTGCACCGGGGTGGCGCTGTCGAGCGCCTGGCGGCGTACCCGCGAGCCGGTGACGACAACGGTTTCTTCCGTCTGGGCGGTGGGCTTTTCGGGGGCCGGCTCGGGCGACGGCGCCGCGGTCTGAGCCAAGGCAACGCCGCCGCCAAAGCCGCTCAATGCGGTCGCTGACAGCAGCGCCGCCCAAAACTGAGATGATTTCATAATGCTCTCCCTTAACCCCGATACGACGACCGCGATGTGCATCCAGCCGTACCGACGATCCGCGACGACACAAAAACATGAACGCCGGCGCTCGGCAGTCGCTTTTTCGCCACAGTCGAGACGATTTCGTCGCCGCCAGGTTGCCGCACAACCATTGGGTGGCGGATCGGCCCCTGGCGCCGGCAAAAAACATCATGCATATCTGCGTGATGACGACCCGCCGCGCACTTCTTGCCGCTTCGATCGCCGCCGCGCTGGGGGCCGCCATGGCCGACGCGGCGCCGAATAAATCAGAGACCGCCGGGCCCTATGGCCCGCTCAAGCGCCGCCCGGCGATCAAACCGAAGCGATTGGCGCCGGGCCAAACGATCGGCCTGGTGATTCCCTCCAGCATCAACTGGGACCCCACCGACATTGACGTGATCGTCGATACCGTCACAGCGCTTGGCCTGAAGCCCAAACTCGGCAAGCACGTCTATGACCGCTTCGGCTATATGGCCGGGCGTGACGCTGACCGCGCCGCCGACATCAATGCGATGTTCAAAGACGACACGGTCGACGCCATCCATTGCATTCGCGGCGGCTGGGCGGCGGCGCGGCTGCTGCCGCTGGTGGATTTTGACGCCATCGCCAAGAACCCAAAAATCTTCGTCGGCTATAGCGACATTACGGCCCTGCATCTCGCCATCCAGGCGCGCACCGGCCTGATAACGTTTCACGGCCCCAATGGCGCCTCGGCGTGGAACGCCTTCAACCGCGATTGGATGCAAAAGGTGATGTGGCAAGGTGAAGCCGCACGCTTTGCAAACCCAACCGAAAGCCCCGGCTTTCTGGCGCAGCAGAAGAACCGCACCCGGGTGATTACCCCGGGCAAGGCGCGCGGCCGCTTGATCGGCGGCAATCTGACGGTGCTGACCACCCTCCTCGGCTCGCGTTACATTCCCGACTTCACCGATGCGATCCTGTTTCTGGAAGACGTCTCTGAAGCGCCCTATCGCGTCGATCGGATGTTCACCCAGATGAAGCTTGCCGGCATTTTGGACGCGGTTGCGGGTGTGGTATGGGGCACCTGCAGCAAATGCGATCCCGGCGAGGGCTTTGGTTCACTGACCATTCCCGACCTTTTAGACGACCATTTCAAGCCGCTCGGCGCGCCGGCCTTTTATGGCTCCATGTTTGGCCATATCAGCGAGCAGTTTACCCTGCCCCATGGCGGCGAGGTTGAACTCGACGCCGACGCCGGCGTCCTGACGATGCTTGAGCCGGCGGTGATTTAGCCGGCGGTGAATTAGCCGGCTCGGCCAATCGGTCGCTGGCGGCGCCTGCGCGCTGACACGGGCTTGCAGCGCCAGGCCAATCGCCCACGACGCAACGCCCGCCGCGACAAAATCGCGCGACGATGCGATGGCGCCCCTACCCGTTCGCCGCCGCTTGTTTGTTGGTCCTGCCGGCGCGCGGCTTGAACACGCTCACGCTGGTCCAATTGGTCAGGCGTTCGGTCAGGTCGGCGTGTTCTTCCCACAGCGCTTTCGGCATCCGGGCGCCGAACTTTTCGTAGTGCGGCGCGATCAGGACGGCCTCTTCCTTCCACACTTCCGTGTCGACGCTGAGCAGCAGATCAAGCTGATCTTCGCGCAGATCAAGGCCAATCAGGTCAAGCGAGGCGCGCGACGGCAGACGGCCAATCGGAGTGTCCACCGCGTCCGCCGCGCCGTCCAGGCGCTCGAAGATCCACTTCAACACACGCACATTGTCGCCAAAGCCCGGCCAGACGAACTTGCCATTGCGGTCCTTGCGGAACCAATTGACGAAGAAAATCTTCGGCAACTTGGCCTCATCCGTGCGGCCCGGAAACGACAGCCAGTGGCTGAAATAATCGCCCATATGGTAACCGCAGAAGGGCAGCATCGCGAACGGATCACGGCGCAGTTCGCCGATGGCGTTTTCCGCCGCCGCCGTGCCTTCGCTAGCGACATTGGAGGCCATGAACACGCCGTGGCGCCAGTCGAAAGCCTCGGTGACGAGCGGCACCGCCGAAGCGCGCCGACCGCCAAACAGGATCGCGCTGATCGGCACGCCGGCGGGATCGTCCCACTCGTCGGCGATCACCGGGCAGTGATCGGCCGGGCAGGCAAAACGCGCATTCGGGTGCGCGGCCGGCTCGCCCAGATCCGGGCTCCAGCGGCGGCCTTTCCAATCCGTCAGATTGGCTGGCGGAATGTCGGTCAGGCCCTCCCACCAGACATCGCCATCATCGGTGAGCGCCACATTCGTGAAGATCGTGTTGCGCTCCATCGCGGCCAGCGCGTTGCGATTGGTCTTGTAGCCTGTTCCCGGCGCGACGCCGAAAAAGCCCGCCTCTGGATTGATCGCGCGCAGTTCGCCGCCGGGGCCAAGGCGCATCCAGCAGATGTCGTCGCCGACGGTTTCGGCCTTCCAACCGCCGAGAGTCGGCTGCAGCATGGCAAGATTGGTTTTGCCGCAGGCGCTCGGGAAGGCGGCGGCGACATATTTGGTTTTGTTTGCCGGCGAAGTCAGCTTGAGGATCAGCATGTGCTCGGCCAGCCAACCCTCATCGCGCGCCATGACCGAAGCGATGCGCAGCGCATAGCACTTCTTGCCAAGCAGCGCATTGCCGCCATAGCCGGAGCCGAACGACCAGATTTCGCGGCTCTCGGGGAAATGCACGATGTATTTTTCATCGTTGCACGGCCAGACCACATCAGCCTCCCCGGCTTCGAGCGGGGCGCCAAGGGTATGAACCGCCGGCACGAAGAATCCATCGTCGCCGAGCATGTCGAGGGCGGCCTTGCCCATCCGGGTCATCACCCGCATCGACAGCGCGACATAGGCGCTGTCGGTGATCTCAACGCCAAGGGCGGCAATCGGGGACCCAATCGGGCCCATGCAGAATGGCACGACATAGAGCGTGCGGCCGCGCATCGCGCCTTCAAACAGATTGCCCAGAATGGCGCGCATCTTTTCCGGCTCAAGCCAGTTATTGGTCGGGCCGGCGTCGTCTTCATGTTCCGAACAGATGAAGGTGCGGCTTTCGACGCGGGCGACGTCCTTGGGGTCGCTCTTGGCGTAGAAGCTGTTTGGGCGCTTGCCCGGATCGAGCGGGGTGAGCGTGCCTTTGGCGACCAATTCTTTGGTTAACGCGTCCCATTCGGCGTCCGAGCCGTCGCACCAGTGCACTCGGTCCGGTTGCGTCAGCGTCGCGATCTCACCAACCCAGGCAATCAGCTTGGCGTGTTTGGTCGGGGCAGGTTCGAGGCCCGGGATGCTGCCACTGGTCAAGACGCTTACTCCCCAGTTACTGTTTGGCCCCGAAATGACTGGAGCCCGGCGACGGCGCTTGCGCCGATCTCCGTTTGCAAATTTGCAGCCTGATTTCGTCACAAACAGACAGGCAAACAACGCGCCGTCAACACTGAAGCACTGGAAAGATCGCTTTCGCACTGGCGAATTCGCTTGGAATTAGAAGTTTGTACGGACAACTTTCGCCATTGGAATGATGCCGAGAAGGACAAAGCGATGAAGATTTATGTGCTCGGCATCGCGGGCGCGGGCGTCTCGGCCCTGGCTTCGATCCTGGCGTCAGACGGCCACAGCGTGATCGGGTCGGATGACGGGGTCTATCCGCCGGTTTCAACCTATCTCGATCGCATCGGCGTGCCCTATTTCACCGGCTTTGACGCCGCCCATGTACCCGCCGAGGTTGATCTGGCCATTGTGGGGACATCCGCCAAACTCGGCGCAGGCGACAATCCAGAGCTTATCGCGCTGATAAAGCAGGACGTTCCGCGCTATACGTTCGCCGCCTATCTCGGCGAATATGTCTGCAAACGGGAAACCGTTGTGGTTGCCGGCAGTTTCGGCAAGTCGACCCTGACGGCCATGATCGCGGTCATATTGCGGGCGGGCGGCCGCGATCCGGGCTATTTCATCGGCGCTGTCCCGCTTGATCTGGACCGCACCGGGGTCGGCGGAAGCAGCCCGGAATTCATCCTCGAAGGCGACGAATATGTCGTCAGCCTGGAGGATCGGCGGTCGAAATTTGCTCTGTATGCGCCGCAACATACGTTGATCAGCTCCATCGTGCACGATCATGTGAACATGTTTCCGACCTGGGAGAGTTATGTCGCCCCATTTCGGGATTTGGTTGCCCGCACGCCGCGCGATGGCCTTTTGGTGTGCGCCCGCGACTATCCGATCCTGCGCGAGATTGTCGGCGATCGGCCCGCCATCTGGTACGGCCTCGGCGTCGGCGACGGCTATAGCGCGGTCGACATTCAGATTGGCGAACGGACGCGATTTGCCCTGACCACGCCGGCCGGCGACGCCATCCCGTTGGAAACCGAACTGCTTGGGATGCACAATATCGAAAACATCGTCGCCGCCAGCGCCTTGATCCTGGCGCGTGGCTGGGCAAGCCCGGCACAGCTGCAAACCGGCGTCGCGCAGTTTCGCGGCGTGGCGCGCCGGCTCGACAAGAAAACCACCCGCGCCCGCGCGCCAGCCTATGAGGGGTTTGGGTCATCTTATGAAAAGGCGCGTTCGGCGATCGAGGCGATCCAGCTGCACTTTCCCGCCCGGCCCTTGATCGTGATTTTCGAGCCGCACACTTTCAGCTGGCGCAATGCCGATGCGCTCGCCTGGTATGACACCGTGTTTGACGGCTGCGCGGAGGTGGTGCTGTTGCCGCCGCCCGGCCATGGCGCGTCCAGCCACAAACAACTCTCCGCAGCAGAGATCGCCGCCCGCATTGGCGCGGCTGGCGTGCGGGTCACGCCGGCCGAAAACGGCGCGGCCGCGCTGGCGCATTTGCAAGCGCAGATGACGGGCGGCGAGGTCGTGCTGCTGCTGTCGTCTGGCCCGCTCGATGGTCTCGCCGACCGTGTGCCGGCCTGGCTGGATCAGCGCTTCGCGTAGACCTGGCCCGGCGATGACCGCGCGCCATTCAAGGTGAGAGCACACCCATTTGCTGCAACGTTTTGGCGACGGCGGTTTCGGCGATGTCGCCCATCTCGCCGCCCTTGAGCGTCATAACGCCGCCGGCGCCGCGCGGCGCGCAGCGTTCTGGTGGTTGCGAGTGGCGGGAATAAAGCACCAAACACGGCGCGCCGGCCGCCGCGGCGATGAACATCGGGCCAGTATCGTTGCCGACGGCAATGCGGGCATGGGCGCAAAGGCCCGCCAAGTCCGCCAAATCGGTTTCCCCAGCGAGGTTGCGAGCGCCGGGAACCACATCCGCAATGGCGGCGATGGCGGCGCGCTCAGCCGCGGCGCCGACGAAAACCGGGATGATCCCTGCGTTCGCCAATGTGCCCGCCAAAGCCGCAAAACGCTGGCCCGGCCAACGCTTCACATCGCGCCCCGCCGAAGCCATCGCGGCCAGCACCGCAAACCGACCGCTGTCCAGGCCAAAGCGGGCCAGGCTGAAATCGGCCGGTATCGCCCAGCGCAGATCCGGCGGCGCAAGCGCCACGGCACGGTCCGCGCCGATCGCCACGACCTGATCGGCCAGGGCTTCGCTGGCGTGTTTGCGGGTGCGCTGGCTGTCAAAGAAGGCATGGCTGGCGCCGAGCACCACCCCACTCCAAGCGGGGGCAGGCGTCGCCAGATAAAACATCATCGCGGTGCGTTCGGAGTTCTGCAAATCCACGATCAGGTCAAAGTCGCGCCGCACCCGCCGCGCCAAAGCGAGCCGCGCGCGCAGCTTTGCCGGCCGACCTTCCGGATCGACCGCATCGAGCCACGGACAAGGCCGAGCCAGGCGCTCCAAAGCCGGCGTGGTTTGCAGCGCAAGATGCGCGTGCGGATATTTGAGCCGCAGCGCGCGGATCGCCGGCAGGGCCTGGATAAAGTCACCCAGCGCGCCATGTTTGATAACCAGGATCGCTGTCGGCGTCAGCCGCGACGGCATCGCCGGATCACCGCGGCGCCATCACCATGATGACTTGCTTGCCTTCAAAGCGGGGCTCCTGCTCCACCTTGGCCAGCGCATCCACTTCAACGCGAATGCGGTTGAGCAATTCAATGCCAAGATGTTGGTAAGCAATCTCGCGGCCCTTAAAGCGCAGCGTGACCTTCACCTTGTCGCCTTCTTCAAAGAAGCGGCGCATGGCGCGCACTTTGACTTCATAGTCATGGTCATCAATGCCGGGGCGGACTTTGACTTCCTTGATTTCCACCGCCTTGGCGTTTTTGCGGGCGGAAGCTTTTTTCTTCTGCTCTTCAAAGCGGAACTTGCCGTAATCCATGATCTTGCAGACCGGCGGCTCCGCCCCGGGGGCGACTTCGACCAGGTCAAGACCGGCTTCGACAGCGGCTTCAAGCGCTGCGCTGGTGGGCATTTCGCCCTGCTTTTCGCCATTCTCGTCGATCAAGAGCACACGCCGGGCGGTGATCTCATCGTTGATGCGCGGCCCGTCTTTGGACGGAGGCGGCGCGGCCATTGGACGTCTGACTATGCTCATTCTCCCATGTTTGATCATTGCCATGACGCAGCCGCGGGACTTCGGGCCGTTGCTGCGTCGGAACGCACAGCTCATACACCAAAGTTAATCGCTAGGCCATGGATCGTTCGACTTATCCGACCGTGGACCGGCTATAGGCGCCGACATTGCCGAGCGCGCGCTCCACATCGGACGCCGGCGCCGCGGCCGGGTCCGGGGCGGTCAGGCACAAGACGACATTGGCGCCGCGCGGCAGATGCTGGGCGCTCAAGCCCGGCGGGGTCAGCACCACCACCGGCGCGCCGGCCGCCGCGGCCAGATGCAGCGGTCCGCCAACCATGCCAAAGGCCGCCGTGGCGGTCTGGCAGAGCGAAATCACTTGGAACAGATCAGCCCGCGAAATCAACACCCTGGCTTGCGGCACGGCGCGCTGGATGGCGGCCCCGATCTCGCGCTCTGGCCCGGCGCCGATCACCACGGGCGTCACGGCGCGGGCGAGAACGCCTTTGCACAAGGCAATGAAGGACGCGGCCGGCCAGCGCCCGCCGCCCGCTTCCGCCGCTGCCGCAAACAGCACCACATGCGGCGGGCGGATATTGAAATATTCTGGCCGCAACCGCGGCGGATCGCGCAACGCCGCGCGGACCCAGGAAAAGTCCGCCGGCGGGGCCGAAAACGGCGCAAACCCTTCGCTGGGGCCAAGGCCGGCTTCGTGGAGCTGGTCGGCGAGGCGATCGAGCGCATGCATCCCATCACGGTCGGCGGCGGTGTGGGGATGCGAACAGCCTGGCGCAACGCCGGACCATTTCGGCGGCCAGGGCCGCAGGCCAAGATAATAGCCATTGGTGCGCTGGTCGCCGGTCAGATCATAGATCGCGTCGAACTTGCCGGCCCGAATGCGGGCGATCATCTGGGCCAAAGCCTGCGGGTCGCGGGCGCGGGGGTCAACCTCCACCACGTCAAACCACGGGCAGGCGGTGGCGAAGGCGCGAAACGATTCGGTGGTCAACAGCGTGATCCGGGCGCCCAAATGATAGTCGCGGATCATCTTCGCGGCTGGCAAAGCCTGCACAAAATCAGACAGATCGCCGATCGAAATGACCAGCGCCTTGGCGATCTTGGCCGGCATCGGGGAGTGCGATTGCGCCATGGAGGAACGGAAAGTGCTGCTCATCGAGGAGTATTCAACACGCGACCATACACCTCTAGTGTCGCTCTTTGCAGCGATTCGGTCGAATAAAGCGCTTTTGCGCGGTCAGCGCCCCTTTGGCCCATGGCGGCGCGGGCCTCGCGCGGCAAATCAAGCAGGCGCTCAATCGCCAGCGCCAGAACCTGGGGATCGCCAGGCGGCGTCAAAAGCCCGGTTTCGCCGTCCACGATGGTTTCAGTGAGCCCGCCATGGGCGGCCGCCACCACCGGCAACCCCATGGCCTGGGCCTCCAAGGCGCTGCGGCCGAACGCCTCCGGCTCGATCGAGGGGAACACCGCGATGTCGCACACCGCCAACGCCGCCGCCATATCCTCGATATGGCCGGGCATGGCGACCAGATCGGTCAAGCCCTTGGCGGCAATCATCTCCTGAAGCTGGCGGACATAACCGTCGCGGCCCTGGGCGTCGCCGGCCAGCACATAGCGGGCGAGCCCCGGGCGGCGCTGCTGCAACTGGGCGGCGGCTTCGAGCAGCACCTTTTGGCCTTTCCAGAGGGTCAGCCGCGCCGGAAGGATCACCACCGCCTCCATGCCGCGGCCCTTCAGGCTCAAGCCTTCCAGCGCCCGGCGCAGGCGATCGGCGTCCAAGCTGGCGCGGTCGAAGCGGCCAAGCTCGACCCCGCGCGGAATGACCACGATTTTCTCGGCCGAGATCTTGTGCTCTTTCAGGATATGGGCGCGGGTAAAGTTGGAATTGGCGATCACAATGTCGCCCTTGGCCATCACGCTGTTATAGGCGCGCTTGAGATCATTCGTGGCGTTGTAGATGCCGTGATAGGTGGTGATGAAGGGCAGCTTCAGGCGCTTGGCCGCCCAAAAAGCGCTCCAGCCCGGCGCGCGGGAGCGGGCGTGGATAATGTTGACCTTCTCTTGCCGGGCCAGCCGCGCCAGTCGCTCGGCATTGGCGCGCAGCTCCAACGGGTTTTTGGCGTCGAGCGGCAGTTTTACCAACAGGCCGCCGGCATCGCGCAATTCCCCTTCCAGACGACCGCCGCGGCTGGCCACAAGCGCGCGATGGCCGGCGCGGGTCAGCGCCGCGGCAATCTCGATCGTGGTCCGTTCGACCCCGCCAGCGTCCAGCGCCGGAGTGACTTGCAGCACGCAGGCCATGAGCCTCCTCAGTTGCCAAGCGGCCAAAGGCCGAATTTGGTATCGTTTGGCGGGCGCTTGGCGCATCCGATCAAACTTGTCCAGGGATCAAGCCGATGACCGACAGCATGACGCCGCCCGTTTTTCATCGTCTTGCCCGCCCTGGTTTACCGGATTTGGCCTATGAGCACATTTCGGGCCAGGGCCCGCTGATTGTTTGGCTGTGCGGTTTCCGCTCCGACATGGGCGGAACCAAGGCCGAACATCTGGCGCAAGCCGCCCGCCGTCGCGGGGCCCATTTCCTGCGCTTTGACTATCGCGGCTGCGGCCGCTCCGAGGGCGAATTCATCCAAGCCGGGATCGGACCGTGGCTGGCCGATACCCTCGACATGATCGACAGCGCCAGCCGTGGGCCGGTGGTGCTGGTCGGGTCGTCGATGGGCGGATGGCTGGCGCTTTTGGCGGCGCGGGCGCGGTCTGAGCGGGTCAAGGCGATGACATTGATCGCCCCGGCGCCGGACTTCACCGCCCGGCTGATGTGGCCAGACCTGCCCGAAGAAGCCCGCAACGCGATCGACCAACAGGGCGTATGGCTGCAGCCCTCCGCCTATGGCGACGGTCCCTATCCGATCAGCAAGTTTCTTATTCAGGACGGCGAAAACCATCTTCTGCTGCACGCGCCGATCGCATTTGGCGGGCCGGTGCGCATCCTGCACGGCCTCGCCGATCCGGATGTGCCGTGGGGCCTGACCCTGGAATTGGCCGAGCGGCTGACCAGCGAGGATGTGGAGATCACGTTTGTGAAAAGCGGCGATCATCGCCTGTCCAGCCCGCCAAATCTCAAGCTGCTGGAAGACACCGTGTTTGCGATGGCCGAAGCGATCAGCGCCCTTCCGCCGCGGCCTTGAGCATTGGCATGATCCGGGTTTCGATGATTTCCGGCGTCAGCGGCCCGCGGACAATGTGACGGATACGGCCCTGGCCATCGACGACATAGGTTTCCGGCACACCCATAATCCCGATCTCGATGCCATATTGGCCCTGCGCATCGAGGCCAACGGCGGTGAAGGGATTGCCCATATCGTTCAGAAACTTCCCCGCCGCCGCCGGCTTGTCGCGATAAGCGACGCCGAGCATGGGCACGCCCGATTGCGCCAGCTGCATCAGCAGCGGATGCTCGACCTTGCACGGCCCACACCAGGAAGCGAAGGCATTGACCAGATAAGGCTTGCCGGCAAAGGCCGCCGGCGTGACCGGCAGGCCGCCGGTCAGCGTCGACAGGCTATAGGCCGGGATCGGCTTGCCGATCAGGCCGGTGGCGGCAAGATCGCGGCGCGTGCCGCCCTGAAACAGCACCACAGCGGCGGCGACCACAATCAGCGCCAACACGATCAGCGGCGCAAAAGCGCCAGGGCCGCGCTTGGCCGGGGCGACGGTTTCAACCTCGCTCATGGCTTGGATTTCGCCGCATCCGCCGCACGTTTCAGGCGCAGATAGGCGTCAACCGCCAGCCCCGCCATCGCCAGCACGGCGAGCGCATAACACGGCCAGACATAGGCAAACCGCCAATCGGCGACCAAAGCGTCAAAGTACGTCATGCCGGTTGCGGCTCCCCGCTTTCCACAGCCGCGCGGCGGCGCTGGGCCGCCGCCCGACGGCGATAAATCTCGGCCCGCATATAGGCCATCGTGACCGCCGCGGCCGCGAAGGCGAACGCAAAGGCCATGGTGAACAGCGGCCCCTGCATGTCGGGATGGATGCCTGAACCACCGCTGCGCAGGATTGAGGCTGGTTGATGCAATGTGAACCACCAATCGACCGAGAATTTGATGATCGGGATATTGATCAGACCGACCAGGCACAAAATCGCGGCCAGCCGCGCGGCTTTGGCCTCATCCTCCACAGCCGCCCACAGCGCCAGATATCCGACATAAATCAAAAACAGCACCAGCATGGAGGTTAGCCGGGCGTCCCATACCCACCAGGTCCCCCAGGTCGGTTTGCCCCAGATCGAGCCAGTGATCAGGCACAAAGCGGCGAACACGCAGCCCACCGGCGCCATCGCCTTGGCCGCCACATCGGCGAGCAGATGGCGCCAAACAAGGCTCATCACGCTGGCCACGCCCATGGCGACATAAATCCCAAGCGCCCACCAGGCCGCCGGCACATGCACATACATGATCCGCGCGCTTTCGCCCTGCACATAATCGGGCGGCGAAAACATCAGCGCCCACGGCAAGCCGATGGCAAACAGGATGGCCGCAATGGCCGCCAGCAGCGGCATCAGCCAGGCCGACAGGCCCATAAAGCGTTCAGGATTGGCGTAACGGGTAAGCATCCCTGCACAAATAGTCGGCGGCGGGGCTTGCGTCCATGCGGCGGTGTGGCTGGGTGGGGCTCCGCTGCACCCGGATCGCGCCGTCATGCTGAAACGGCGGAGCCGTATTCAGCATTCCTGAACCTCGCCGGACTTTGGCTGCGCTTTGCCAAGGTCTCGGGACGCCAAATGCTGCGGCGCGGCTTTGGCGTGACGGCCGCGTTGGCGCCATACCACCCGGCATCCGCCCCGCAGCCGCCCTTGGCCAAGCGCGCGAAACCGGCCACATCCCGCGCCGCGCGCGATCCAAGGCTGGCTATGAACACCTCCGCTTTGACAGAATTCCTCGAAAGCCCCGGCTTCACCCGCTTCATCATTGGCGTGATCCTGGCCAATGCCATGACGCTCGGGCTGGAGGCGGTCCCGTCGGTCTATGCCCAATATGGCCCGCTGCTGAAGGCGATCGACCGGACCTTTCTGGCGATCTTCGTGGTCGAGCTGGTGTTAAAACTGATCGCCTATCGCAGGCGCTTCTTCGGCTCGGCCTGGAACGGGTTTGACGCGCTGATCGTGGCGGTGTCGCTCGCGCCCAATGCCGGGCCGTGGAGCGTGCTGCGGGCACTCAGGCTGTTTCGGCTGTTTTCGGCAGTGGCGGCCATGCGCAGCGTGGTCGAGGCGTTGCTCAAGGCCCTGCCCGGCATGGGCGCAATCGTGGCGGTGCTGGGCGTGGTGTTTTATGTGGCGGCGATTGTCGCCACCCAATTGTTCGGCCGCGATCCGGCGCTGAGCGAACGCTTCGGCTCGATCTTTGACAGCGCCTATACGCTGTTTCGGGTGATGACCTTGGACGGCTGGACTGAGATTTCCGATGAAGTCATGGCGCGCTTTCCGCTGGCCTGGATGTTTTTCCTGCCGTTCATCGTGCTGACCAGCTTTGCCGTGCTCAATCTTTTCATCGCGGTGATTGTGGAGGCGCTCGGCAAACAGAAGGAATCGGAAAGCGCAGCCGACCCACCCGCGCGCCAATCCGATGTGCAGGCCCTTACGCTGGAAGTGAAAAAGCTACGCGGCGAAATCGAAGCCCTCCGCTCTGAACGGCGCTAGCGCTTGCGCGCTTCCCATTCCGCCGCGCTCTGGCCCCAGACATTGATCGGCGCGTTTTCAAACGGCGGCGGCATTTGGCCCGGGCCCCGATTGACACTGCCGAGCCGCATGGCGACGCCCTCCGACGGAGTGTTGGCCTGGTCGATGCAATGGATGATGTCAGTCCAGCCGAGATGATCGACCGCCCAATCAATCGAAGCCGCCGCCCCTTCCGTCGCATAGCCCTTGCCGAGATGGGCGCGTGCAATGCCCCAGCCCACTTCCTTGCCCGGCCAGCCATACGGGCTCCATGGGCCAAGCCGGCCGACCCAATGGCCGCTCGCGCGCTCAATCACGCTGAACATGCCAAACCCATCGGCCGCCCAGCAGCCAATCATGGAGCGCAAGCCGCGCCAGGTTGTGGCCGCCGGGGTCAGGCCGCCGACAAATTTGGCGCTCTCTTTATCCATCATAAAGGCCGCCCACGGCTCAAAATCGAGCGCCTCGGGCGGGCGCAGGATCAAACGTTCGGTGACAAGGGTGGGTCCGAGCATCGCGGCGGCTCCGCACTGGATTACAAAGGGCCGCGACCTTAATGTGGCGGCCATGACCTCGCAAACCGAATACTGGAATTCCGAAGCCGGCCAGATCTGGGCCCGCGAAGCGATCCGCCTGGATCCGATGCTGGCGCCGCTCGGCGCGCTGGCGATGGCGGCGCTAGAGCCGCAAGCCGGCGAAACCGTCGTCGATATCGGCTGCGGCGCGGGTGCCACCAGCCGGGCGCTCGCCGCGCATGGCGCAACGGTGATCGGCGTGGATGTCTCGCGGCCTTTGATAGCGGCGGCCCAATCCGCCGGCGGCGGGCCGAATTATGTTGAAGCCGACGCAAGCATTTGGCGCCCCGCCGCGCCCGCCGATGCGCTGTTTTCGCGCTTTGGCGTGATGTTCTTCGATGACCCGCCGGCGGCGTTTGCAAATCTCCGCGCCTGCCTGAAGCCTGGCGGCCGGCTTGCCTTTGTCTGCTGGGGGCCGATGACGGACAATGCCTGGGCCGTGGAGCCCGTAGCCGCCGCCCTGCCCCATCTCACCACCCCGCCGGAGCCGCCCGTCCCCGGCGCACCGGGGCCGTTCGCCTTTGCAGCCCCCGGCCGCGCCACCGACATCCTCACCCAAGCCGGCTGGCGCGACGCCAAAGCTGAGGCCTGGCGCGGGCCTTATGGGGTCGGCGCCAACACCGATGAGGCGATTGAAATCATGTTGAAAATCGGCCCGCTCGGCCGGCTTCTGCGCGACCAGCCCGAAGCCGCGCCGAAGGTGCGCAGAGCTCTGGCCGATCTGATCGCCGACCGAAGCGGCGCCGACGGCGTCAGCTTCCCCGCCAGTGTCTGGATCGTCACAGCGCGAGCGTGATCGGTGTTCACGCGCTTCCCGTCCTGCGCGAACCCGCCTAAGGCTCAGGCCCGCTGACGCATGGCCACTTCCCTCAGCCCCCCAACTGGCTATGTTCCGGCCAACAAATCACTCGCGGAGCGCCCCATGATCGGCGTCGTGGTGGTCACGCATGGCCACCTTGCTGATGAATTCGTCGCCGCGGCCGAGCATGTGCTCGGGCCGCAGGCGCAGATGCGCGCGGTCGCGATCGGGCCGGACGACGATATGGAAGAACGCCGCGGCGACATTCTGGAAGCCGTGCGGCTGGCCAATTGCGGCGAAGGCGTGGTGATCCTGACCGACATGTTTGGCGGCACGCCGTCCAATCTCGCGATCTCTATCATGAACGAGCAACCGGTCGAGGTCATTGCTGGCGTCAATCTGCCGATGCTGATCAAGCTGGCGGTGGAGCGCACGCGGATGAGCCTGCCCGACCTCGCCCGCGCCGCCCAAGAAGCCGGACGCCACTATATCCGCATTGCCTCGCAAGAACTTGGCGGCGGTCCGGGGTGAGCGGGCCAATGCAGCGCCTTGTGCCGATCATCAATCAGCGCGGCCTGCACGCCCGCGCCTCGCGCAAGTTTGCCTCGCTGGCCTTGGAGTTCAGCGATGTGCGGATCACCGTGCGCAAAGACGGCGACGCCGCCGACGGCACTTCGCTGATGGACCTGATGATGCTTGGCGCCGGCATCGGCAGTGAGATCGAGATCGAGGCCGAGGGCGAACGCGCCGCTGCAGCGCTTGACGCGCTCACGGCCCTCCTCGCCGACCGCTTCGGCGAAGACGAATAGCGACCCGCTTTCGCCACTTTGGACATTGAGGGTGGCGGCCAGAAAGCGGGCGCGCGAATGATCCGGTTGTGGGCGGCTCTGGTGGCGATGTTGGCGCTGATCGCCGCCGGGCCGATCACCGTCTCCGTTACCCCCGAGCGCGGCGCGGCCGGCTGCAGCAGTTTGCGGATCGTGCAAGCCTTTGCCGGCGATCTTGACGGCGAAACCTGCATCCTATTGCCCGACGCCTGGGCCGGGGAAACCGGACTGTATGATCTGGTGCGCGATGTGCAGATCGAAGGCGGCGATCTCATGGTCCATGACCAGCCCGCGCTGCTGATTGTGCGCCATGGGCCCGGCGCGCCGCTCAAGCTCGGCTATCGCGTGCTCGACGGCGCCCATGGCCGCGACGGCGCCCGCGCCAGCCAAGACGCGCCTGATTTCCGCCCCCGCGTGCGGCGCGATTTCTTTTTGGCTGTCGGCGCGACCATCTTTGCCGAAATCGCCGGCCGCGAAGACAGCGCGCCGGCGCGTTTCACCTTGATTGGACTGCCGGCGGGCGCGCAATTTACCTCCGATCTTGAGCATCCCGACCTCACCTATGGCAAGCTGTTTTCCAGCGTGCTCATCGGGGGAGATAATCGCGTTGTAGATGCCGGCGAAGGCGCGCGGCTCGCCCTGCGCGGGGCCACCGCCAACAAGACCGACGCCGCCTTGCGCGAAAGCTTCACCGCCGTCGCCCAGGCCCAGCGCCGCTATTGGGGCGCTGTGGCCAGGCCGTTTCTGGTCGCCGTGCTCAGCCTGCCGCGCTGGCGCGGGCCAAACACGGCTGTCGGCGGCTCCGACCTTGGCGATGCGTTTGCCGCCTTTGCCGGCGCCGACGCCAGTGCGAGAGACATCGACGAAGTCATCGGCCACGAGATGATGCATTCCTGGGCGCCCGATGCGATCGGCGGCGTGGCCAAAGACGACGCCCAGCGCGGCGATTATTGGCTGTCGGAAGGCTTCACCGATTGGGTTTCCTGGCGGGTGATGATGCGCGCAAAGCTTTGGACGCCCGATGATTTTGCGGCTGCGTTCAATGCGCGCCTGGGCGGCTATGACCGTTCGCGCCGGCGCCTCGCGCCCAACAGCGCGATCACGGCCGGATTCTGGTCTGACCCTGACGCCCGCGACCTTGCCTATCAGCGCGGCATGCTGCTTGCCGTCTATTGGGACGATATTGTCCGAACCCGGACGAATGGCGCGCGCCGCTTTGATCATGTGCTGTGGCGGACGCGCGATCTCGCGCGCGCCGGCGGTCCGCGCATGGCGGCCGATTTGCTGCCACTGGCCATGCGCGACGTCTCTGGCGTCGATATCCGCAGCGATAGCGAGCGCTACGTGATCGCCGGCAAAACCGCCCCCCTGCGCATCGACATCTATGTGCCATGCGGCTTCCTTCTGCGTCAGGACGGCGTGCGGCAATTGCGGTTGGCGGCGGCGCTGAAGCGCGGCGAAGCGGAGGCTTGCCGGCGGCTTCTGGCCGGCCAATAAGTCGGCTTGGAGGTTTTCGGCCTTGCGAGTAAGGTGGCGTGGTTTAGACAACCGGGGGGTCGTCGATGACCGAAACGCAGAATGCCGGGTCAGCGGAACCAAAGACCATCCGCATCATCACCGTCCATGGCACCGGCGACACCGCGCCCGGGCCGGACGGGACTAAATGGTTTCAGCGCGGCGCCGCCTTCACCGAAGCGCTGGGCGCCAAGCTTGCCGCCCGCGGCCTACAGGCCGAATTCATTCCGCATTTGTGGTCCGGCGCCAACAGCGCCCGCGAACGCGAAAAGGCCGGCGATAAACTGGCGGACCTGATCAAGAAAACCGCCCGCAACAGCGATCCCGTCCATGTCATCGGTCACAGCCATGGCGGCAATGTCGCCAATGAGGCGGCGGATTTCTTGCGCTGGGGCCGGCGCAAACGAAAGCCCGGCCAGCATGACCGCATCGCCAGCCTGATCACCGTCGGCACGCCGTTCTTCAAGATCACCACCGGCAAGGCCGAAACCTTTGCCGGGCTTGCGTTCCTTGGCATCACGATTTTGAGCGCCATCGCTTTGGCGCTTGCCGCCGTCGTGATGATTGTTGCGCTCGCTGCCGGATTTCTCAGCCCACAGGCTCTGGAAAGCAGCGCTGCAGAAACAGCTTTGGGCGTTTCTTTCATTCTCGGGCTCATCGGGCTCGATGTCGTGGCCATGATTTTCATGATGCGGCTGGCCATCGAAGGCGCGCGGCGCATTCTGCGCGCCGACAAGGTCAAGGGCTCGACCCGTTCGCTGGTCAACGCAATCTATCATCCCAATGATGAAGCGATCGCTTTCCTTCAGAAGATAGAGGCAACACCAGTAGAGCCATTCCCGAAAGGCGCCTTCTATCGCGGCTCACGCAATGCCGCGATCGTGTGGGGCGTGCGGATCGTTTTGCTGTTGGCGCTGTTGGCCGCCTGGTCTTTGATTGTGCACAACACCGGCATTGACGCACCCACGATGTACAAGGTCGAGGAAGGCAGCCTGTTGGGGGTGATCAGCGATTCCATCCTGTTCACGATGATGTTCACGCCGTTGATCTTTTGCGCCGTCTATCTTGGCTATCGCTGGATTTTTGGCGGCGTGTCCGAAATTGTGTTTCGCAAGCCGATGAACAAAGTGGTTGGCGGCGCGCTGCAGGGTATGGCGTTTGGCAAGGATGGCGATCAGGCGCTGTCCAATATCTCGACCTCGTCGCACTCCCACCCGACCAGCGAGTTGGCGCTCGGCGGGGAGCTGGCGGATCGGATGAAGGCCAATGCCGCCAAAGCCTCCGACAAACTGATCGAGAAATACCGCTGGGTGCTGTTCACGGTCGGCTCCGACACCGACGCGTCGATCCATCGCATGGCCGAAGACGCCATGACCTGGGACAGCCTGATCCACACCACCTATTTCGACCAGCCCGAACTCATCGACATCATCGCCGATCGGATCGCGCAGGCGGCGACCAAGATCTATTAAGCGGCGCTTCTTGCACCGCCGCCGGGCTGACGCGAGAGCGCAGCGCAGGCATGCCGCATCCGTAGCGCTGCGCCTCTGCAGCCCATCACAGGCGTTGCCAGACGCCGCACACGGCTTTGCGGTTTCAGCATGACGGCTCCTTGCCTGATTCTTGACTGTTTGACCGGACCCTCATGACCCTCGACTGTATCGAAGCCCTCGGCCTTGTGGCGGGCCTATTTGGCGCGTTCGCCCCGACCCTGCAGGCGATCAAGATCATCCGCACCCGCAGCGCGGCGGATGTGTCGCTGGCCATGTTCGTTGTCGCGCTGATCGGAGCGCTGCTCTGGCTTGGCTATGGCGTCCTGAAGGCCGCGCCGAGCATCGTGTTCTGGAACGCCGTGGCGGTGGTGATGTTCATCGCCATCGTCTGGCTGAAATTCCGCTTCAGCGCGAAATAAGGCCACATACCGGACGCGGGATATAAAGACATCTTTATATCTTTATTGCCCTGCCGCCGCACTCCTGCTAGGACGCGGCCAACATCCCCAGGAGAAGACCATGTCCCTCGCCCACGGCGCCGATTTTGTTGTGAAGGATCTCACGCTCGCCGATTTCGGCCGCAAAGAGATCGACCTCGCCGAAACCGAAATGCCCGGCCTGATGGCGACGCGCGCCGAATATGGCCCCAAGCAGCCGCTGAAGGGCGCACGGATCGCGGGCTCGCTGCACATGACGATCCAGACCGCCGTGCTGATTGAGACGCTGACAGCGCTCGGCGCGGACATTCGCTGGGTGTCGTGCAACATCTATTCAACGCAGGACCACGCCGCTGCCGCGATCGCAGCCGCCGGCATTCCGGTGTTTGCCTATAAGGGCGAAAGCCTCACCGAGTATTGGGATTTCACCGCCCGCTTGTTTGATTGGCATGGCGGGGGCGCGCCGAACATGATCCTCGATGACGGCGGCGACGCAACGATGTTCGTCCATCACGGCCTGCGCGCCGAAAATGGCGACACCGCCTTCCTCGACAAGCCGGGCACGGAAGAAGAAGAAATCTTCTTCGCGCTTTTGAAAAAGACTTTGAAGGAAAAGCCGAAGGGCTACTTCGCCGGCCTCGCCGGGGCGATCAAGGGCGTCTCGGAAGAGACCACCACCGGCGTGCATCGCTTGTATCAGCTCGCGCAGGACGCCAAGCTGTTGTTCCCGGCGATCAATGTGAACGACGCGGTGACAAAGTCGAAGTTCGACAATCTTTATGGCTGTCGGGAAAGCCTCGTCGACGCGCTGCGCCGCGGCACCGATGTGATGATGGCCGGTAAGGTCGCCATGGTCGCCGGTTATGGCGATGTCGGCAAGGGATCGGCGGCGTCGCTGCGCCAGGCCGGCTGCCGGGTCATGGTGTCAGAAGTCGATCCAATCTGCGCGCTGCAGGCAGCCATGGAAGGCTATGAAGTCGTCACCATGGAAGACGCCGCGCCCAAGGCCGACATCTTCGTCACCGCCACCGGCAACAAGGACGTCATCACGCTCGATCACATGCGCACCATGAAAGACCGCGCGATCGTGTGCAATATCGGCCACTTCGACAATGAAATTCAGGTCGCCCAGCTGAAGAACTACAAGTGGAACAATGTGAAGCCGCAAGTCGATGAAATCGAAATGGGGCCGGGCCGCCGCATCATCCTGCTGAGCGAGGGCCGTCTGGTCAATCTCGGCAACGCCATGGGCCATCCGAGCTTCGTGATGAGCGCCAGCTTCACCAACCAAACGCTGGCCCAGATCGAATTGTGGAACAACCACAAGAGTTATGAGCGCAAAGTCTATACCCTGCCCAAGCACCTCGATGAGAAGGTGGCGATGCTGCACCTGGAAAAGGTCGGCGCGAAATTGTCGAAGCTGCGCCCCGATCAGGCCGCCTATATCGGCGTCACCGAAGCCGGCCCGTTCAAGCCGGATCATTACCGCTACTGATCAAGCGCCTCTCCTCCTCCCCTTTGCGGGGAGGTTGGGAGATGGGGGGCGGCGGAAAGCGAGGGGCCCAACCCAAAAACCGACCCCTGGCCCCGCCCCGCAAGGGGGCGAGGAAGAGGATCGGTGGGTTTAGCGCTTGTGGGCGCGCATATCGGCGGCAAAGCGCTCAAACAGATAGTGGCTGTCCTGCGGGCCGGGGGCGGCTTCAGGGTGATATTGCACGCTGAACACGGGCTTGCCGGTCAGCGCGATGCCGCAGTTTGAGCCGTCAAACAGCGACATATGGGTTTCTTCCACGCCCGCCGGCAGCGTTGCGCGATCGACCGCAAAGCCGTGATTCATCGACACGATCTCGACTTTGCCGGTGGCCAAGTCCTGCACCGGGTGATTGGCGCCGTGATGGCCCTGCGCCATCTTCATCGTCTTGGCCCCAAGCGCCAGACCCAGCATCTGGTGGCCCAAGCAGATGCCAAACACCGGCGCCCCGCTCTCGATCAGCTTGCGGATTTCCGGTGCGGCATAGGCGCCGGTGGCGGCCGGATCGCCTGGGCCATTGGACAGCAGCACGCCGTCCGGCTTGCGGGCGAGCGCCTCTGCAGCCGTGGCCGTTGCCGGCAGCACATGGCAGCGGGCGCCGATCTCGCCCAAGCTGCGCAGAATGTTGCGCTTCACACCGTAATCGAACACCACAACGTCAAATTCTGGCTTGTCGAGCGCAGTGACGCCCTGGGGCCAGCGCCACAGCTTTTCGGCCGTCTCATAACTCTGCGCAGTGGTGACGTCCTTGGCCAGATCCAAGCCTTCCAGCCCGCCCCAGCTGGCCGCCTGACGCTTCAAGGCGGCGATGTCGAATTTGCCGCCGGGATCATGAGCGATCACCGCATTGGGCATTCCCAGCGTGCGGATGCGATGGGTCAGTGCGCGGGTGTCGATGCCGGAAATGCCAATCACCCCGCGCTTGTCGAGCCAATCGATAAACGCCGAAGCTGCACGCCAGTTCGACGGCGCGGTTGGCGGGGCGCGAAAGATCGCGCCGCGCGCGGCGGCGGCGGCGGCTGGCGAGGAGGCTTCGTTGTCTTCCTCCGTCGCGCCGATATTGCCGACATGGGGAAAGGTGAAGGCCACAATCTGGGCGGCGTAAGAAGGGTCGGTGAGGATTTCCTGATACCCGGTCATGGCGGTGTTGAAGCACACCTCGCCCACAGCAGCGCCAACGCGACCGCAGCCCAGGCCGGCAAACACCGTCCCGTCAGCGAGAACCAGAACGGCAGTGGGTACAGCGTCAGACATGGAATGACCTTCCCGGCCCGCCGCGCGGGCCCGCGCGCACAATCGGGCAAACGGCTGGCACATAGGCCGCGTTGGCGCGCCCGTCCAGTGTGACGACATTGCGCCAAGCGTTAAAATCAGCAACAAACCGCCGGCGCGGCGGGCCGGCTGCGCGCTGGGTCCAGAAGTGAGGACGTCATGACGCGCAAGACGCTTTGGTTCGGGGCGGCGGCCCTCGCTGTCATGGCCGCTTTAGCCGCCTGTCAGCCGGGTCAGCGGGCCTCCAAAGAGGTTCCGCCGCAAGCAGAAGCCGCCTTGATTGAGCGCGCGGCCCTGTTTGGAAATCCCGAGCGCACCCAAGCGCGGATTGCGCCAGGCGGCGATTACATTTCGTTCCTCGCCCCAACGGACGGCTATCTCAATGTTTTCGTGATCCAGGCGGGGGCCGATCTATCGACCGCGCGGCAAATCACGACCGACGCCAAACGCGGCGTGCGCCAGCATTTCTGGGCCGCGAATGGAACCGAGATCCTGTATCTGCAGGACGAGGGCGGCGACGAAAATTGGCGTCTCTATGCCGTTGACGTCGCAACCGGCGCGCGGCGCGATTTGACGCCGCTCGCCGGGGTGCAGGCGCAAGTGGTGGGCATGAGCCCGCGCGAACCGGACGCCGTGATGGTGGCCCTGAACGACCGCGACAAGCGCTGGCGCGATCTTTATAAGATCAATGTCAAAACCGGCAAGCGCGCCTTGGTGCAGCGCAATACCGAACAATTCGACAGCTTCGTCACCGATCTGGACAATCTGCCCCGCCTGGCCCTGAAAGCGCTGCCCAATGGCGCCAACGACGTGTTCAGTTTCAGCGGCGCCGGCGGCTGGAAAAAGCTGTTTGAGATCCCGTTCGACGACACCATCACCACCAATCCGGTCGCTGTGGAAGGCGCCGGCTCGACCTTCCTGATGATCGACAGTGTCGGCCGCGACAAGGCCGCCTTAGTGCGCGTCGATATCGCCAGCGGCGCAAAGACCGTCATCGGCGAAAGCGAAAAGGCCGATGTCGCCGATGTCTGGATCAATCCGGCAACACAGATCCCGCAAGCCTATGCGGCGAATTATCTGAAACAGGAATGGACGCCGCTGGCCGACGACGCGCGCGCCGATCTGGAGTTTCTGCGCGCCAATCTGAAAGGCGAATTTGAGGTCGTCTCGCGCACGCGCGACGACGGCAAATGGATCATTGTTGAAGACGGCCCAACGACCCCGGCGGCGTCGTTCCTCTATGACCGCAAAGCCAAGACGATTGTGAAGCTGTTTGACCAGCGCCCGGCTTTGGCCAAGGCGGCGCTGATGCCGATGATCCCGCTCGAGATCAAATCGCGCGACGGCCAGACTTTGGTGTCTTACCTCACGCTGCCGCCCGGCTCCGATCTTGATGGCAATGGCCGACCCGAAAAACCCGTACCGCTGGTGCTCAAGGTTCATGGCGGGCCGTGGTCGCGCGATGTGTACGGGCTCGATGGCGAACACCAATGGCTGGCCAATCGCGGCTATGCGGTTTTGAGCGTCAATTTCCGCGGCTCTACCGGCTTTGGCAAGGCGTTCGTCAATCTCGGCAACCGCGAATGGGGCGCCAAGATGCATGACGACCTGATCGATGCGGTAAACTTTGCCGTCAGCGAAAAGATCGCCGCCGCCGACAAGGTGGCGATCTATGGCGGCTCATATGGCGGCTACGCCACGCTCGCGGGTCTCACAGTCACGCCAGACGTCTTTGCCTGCGGCGTGTCGATCGTCGGGCCGTCGAATTTGGAAACGCTGCTCACATCGATCCCGCCTTATTGGGAAAGCTTTCGCCAGCAATTATACCTGCGCGTCGGCGATCCGCGCACGCCAGAGGGCAAGAAACTTCTCGCGGAGCGTTCCCCGCTCATCCGCGTCGATCAAATCAAGAAGCCGCTGCTGATTGCGCAAGGCGCCAATGACCCACGCGTGAAACAGGCCGAAAGCGATCAGATCGTGGCGGCGATGAAGGCCAAGAATCTTCCCGTGACTTATGTTTTGTATCCCGATGAAGGCCACGGCTTTGGCCGGCCGCAAAACCAGATGAGCTTTTACGCCGTTTCTGAAGCGTTCCTGTCGCAATGCCTCGGCGGACGAACCCAGCCGATCGGAAAAGACTTTGACGGCGCGAGCCTGCAAGTCAAAGAAGGCGCGTCCCTGGCCCCGGGCCTGGTCGAAGCGCTGGCCGCCATGGCCCCGCCGGCGGCGCCGCCCGCGCCCGATCCGGCCGCCAAAAAGCCAAACTAGGATTGCTTTCCATCGTTCCCGCGGGCCGTTGCGAAAGCAGCGGCCCTTTTCATTTCCATCCGCATCGGACGATCTCATGGCTGGCCATAGCGCATTCAAAAACATCATGCATAAAAAGGGCGCCGCCGACAAAAAGCGCGCCGCCCTGTTCACCAAGCTTGCCCGCGAAATCCAGATCGCGGCCAAGATTGGCGGCGCCGATCCTGGCGGCAATCCGCGGCTCGCCCGCGCCATGGCGGCCGCGCGCGCAGAATCCATGCCGAAAGACAATATCCAGCGCGCGATCGACAAATCCCAAGGCGCGAGCGCCGAAGCGCTGGAAGAAATTCGCTATGAGGGCTTTGGCCCTGGCGGTGTTGGCGTGATCGTGGAGGCGGCCACCGACAATAAGAACCGCACCGCCGGCGAAGTGCGCGCCGCCTTCAACAAGAATGGCGGCAATTTGGGCGAAACCAATTCCGTCTCGTTCGGCTGGGACCGCGTGGGCGAGGTGCGCTACGACTTGGCCAAGGCCGACGAGAACGCCATGTTGGAGGCCGCCATCGAGGCCGGCGCCGATGATTGCGCGCCCGACGCCGAAGCCCATGTCATCACCTGCCACGCCAATGCGCTGACCGACGTGGCCGCAGCCCTTGCCGGGCGCTTCGGCGATCCGGTTTCGGCCAAAGTGATGTGGCGCCCGCAGGTGAATGTGCCGGTGAGCGGCGACCTTGCCGACGCGGTGATCAAGCTGGTCGATGCGCTCGATGATCTTGACGATGTTCAGGCAGTGTTTGCCAATTTTGAATTGTCCGCCGATGAACTCGCACGGCTGTCGCAATAGCGGCTTTGTGACCGTTTCGCGAACCGTTGATTTTCCAGCCCAAAGCCTGTTCTCGGTATGGCGGCTTGACCCTGTGCAGAACGAGGAGGCGGCGATGGCCCCCGATATCGGCATCAAGAAGAAGGATCGGGAAAAGACGGTCGAGGCCTTGTGCCAAGTGCTCGCCGACACCTACGCGCTGTACCAGAAAACCCATCTCTATCATTGGAACGTCCAGGGCCCGCGGTTTAGCCAGCTGCACACATTGTTTGAAGGCCAATATACCAAGTTGTGGGCGGCGATTGATCTCATCGCGGAGCGCGTGCGCGCGCTGGGCGCGCTCGTTCCGGCCCATGCCGAGCTCGCCAAGCGCGCCACCGTGGCGCAGGAAAATGATCCAAACCCCGATGAAGAAGCCATGCTGCGCGGGCTCCTTCAGGGTCAGGAAGCAGCGGTGAAATCGGCCCGCGCCTGCTTGCGCATTGCCGCGGATGCGGGCGATGAGTCGAGCGCCGACCTGATGACCGAACGCTGTGCCGAAGGCGAAAAAGCCGCCTGGATGCTGCGGGCGCATCTCACAGGCTAGCGTTCGACGCGGGCAGTTTCAGCGTGGCCATGACGATGCAGGCGACGGCAATCGCGCCGCACCCCGCACAGATCAGCGCCAGCGCTGCAAACGATCCTCCCATGCCGGCAATCAAGAACCCAGCGGTCGCCGGCGCAAAGGCGTTGAAAAAAGTCTGTGCGCCGCTCGCTGCGGCATTGGTGGCGCCGGTGCGATCCAAGCGCACGCCGACGGCCGGCGTGAAGATCGTCAGCACGACATAACAGATTGATTGCACCGCATAGACCGCGATGAAAACCGCGGCCGTTGGCGCCAGCGGTACGGAAATCGTTGCCAAAGCAAACACGCCAAATGACGCCACCGCCAAGGTCCGCACCAAGGCGTCTTTGGCGAAATAAGCCAGCGCCCCGACCACCCCACTCGCCAGCGAGCCGCCGGCGATGATCAGCCCAATCTGATCGCTCGCCAAGCCATGCGAGAGGCCAATGCGGGCAAAGAAGTGCCACACCCCAGTCGAGCCGAAGAACAGCACCGCAGCTGCGGCGATATAAAGCCATTGCGCCGGCGTGCGCTTCAATCCGGCGCCCGCCGGCGCATGCGCGGCATGGCCGCGCCCCGGCGGGGTAAAGCTGACAAAGACAATCGCCAACGCGGCCACCGCCGCCAGCACGCCGAACACGCCAAGCTGGGCGAAGTGCTTGGCCGCCTGGCCCGAGATCAAAGCCGCCGCGATCGAGGCCAATGTCCAAAACGGCAGCAGCGCGCCGGCCACGCGCTGCGGGCTTGCGATCTGGGCATAGGTCGCCGCCGCCGCCCCGGCCATGCAGCCGATCCCGGCGCCGGCCACCAAGCGCGCCGCCAGGAGATCGGCAAACCCGGCGCCGGGAATGCCGGCGAGATTGCCGATCACCAACAGGCCCGCGCCGATCAAAGCAAGCGGACGCGGCGACACTTGCGTCAGCCGCGTCGACAGCCAGAGCGTCAAGCTGGCATTGAGCAAAATCTCAGCGGTGCGGATCAGGCCGATCTGTTCAGGCCCCAGATCGCGCGCACTCATGGCGGCGCTATTGAGCAGCGGCGACACCGAAACCAAAACCCCACCGGGAAGCACCATGCCAAACAGCGCGAGCCACAGCCGCCAGGGCTTGACGGGGAGATCTGTCATGCCGGCGCCTCGTCGCGGGTGAGGCGCCGCGTCGCCACAACATAGAGCACAAACGTCACGCTGGACGCCGCGATGCACAACAGGCCGAGCGGCCAGAATGCCCCGCCCAGGATGAGCACGCCGCCCAAAAATGGCGACAGCGAATTGCCCAGCGCCTGCCAGCCATTGCCGGCCGCCGCCAGGCCCCCGGTGCGGTCCAGCCGCGCCGCCACCGCCGCGCCGAGGATCTGGTAGAATCCAAACGCTGCCGATTGCAGCCAGAAGGCCGCGGTATAGACGGTCGCGTTTGGCGCCAGCGGGATGCTCGATGAACCGACTGCAAACAAAGCTACAGAAGCCAGAAAGCCCGCCCGCACCCAGGTGTCGCGGATCAGGGCCGCCACCGGCACACTGAAGGCGCACGCGATGGTCACGAGTATGACGATTTCGCCAATCTGCTTTTCGCCCAGACCATGGCCAGCGCCGATCTTGGCGAGGAAATGATAAACGGCCGTAGAGCCGAAATACATCGTCGCACAAGCCAACACATAGGGCTGGCGCAATCCGTCAAGCATGGAGCCAAGCATCGGCGGCTGCGTCAGCGGTGTAAGCCTGCCAGGGCCGAACGCCACACCTAGAAGCGCCACCGCCCCGCCGGCGGCCAGGAAGCCAAACACGCCGATGGCGGCTTGGGTTTCGGCTGCGCGGCTGGTGACCCCGGCCGCCAACAAGGCGGTGACCGTGATCGGCAGCGCGATCAAAGCGGCGGCGCGATGAGGGCTCGCCATGCGCGCCAGCAGAGCACCCAAGGCCGCATTGGCGCAACCGGCGCCCGCGCCGGCGATCGCCCGGCCGAGCGCCAGATCCCAGTTTTTGACCAGGGTGTCGAAGCCCTGCGTCCAACTTGGCGGCGTCGCCAAAGGCGCAACCAGCGGCGTTGCAGCCAGGCACAACAGGTTGCCACCGAAATAGGCCGCAAGGCCAAACAGCCCAAGCCGCACCGCGTTCAGTTTCGCCAACCGCGCCGACAGGTAAATCATCAAGCCGGCATTGATAAGGATTTCGATCGTCCGCACCGCGCCGATTTCAGCCGTATTGAGCCCGCGAACATCCATCGCCAGCGCGTTCAAGAACGGCGAGGCCGTCACCGTCGCCTGCAGCGGAAAGGCCAAACAAAACAGCGTCAGCCATAAACGCCAGCGACGCTCTGGCGCGATGGCCGGGTTCATTTTCTATCTCCCCAGTATATTTTTTGCCAGAGTGCGCGCGAACCGGGCCGGCGCCAAGGGAAAAGGGCGCCAGAAAAAAGGGCCGCTGCGCCATCGCGCTGCGGCCCTTAAAGGTGTGCCTCGGGGAGGGATGCCCGGATGCAGCAGGGCTGCCAAAATCTCGGGTGTGCGAGAGGCGTCGCACAGATACAGATATGTTGACGGCCCCGTCAGCTTTCAAGGAAAGAGGCTGCGGCGCAGATATGCATTTTTGCATAATCCAAAGCCGGCGCTGGCCTCGGCGCGCGGCCGGCAGGCCCCCGCCGGCGCTGTCTTAACGCCCAATCGCCAGGGGTTTTCCATCGACTGGCGGCAGCGTGACGCCAAGCAAACCCGCAAGTGTCGGCGCGATATCAACGGTTTGGGCCTCGCCGCCCGATGTCGGCGCCACGCCCGGCCACCAAAACAAGATTGGCACACGGCGGTCATAATCCCAGGGGGAGCCATGGCCGGCCACAGTGTCCGTGGCTTTCACCGGCATGCCCAGACTGGCGCGTTCGCGATAGGCAACGACCACATCGCCATTGCGGGCGCCGTCATAGCTGAGATTGAAGCGCTCGATCAGGCTCAGCTTGGCGGGCGGCGTATCGGCGGCTGGCTTGGCGGCGGCGACGTCGGCGGCGGTGAACACGGCCTCGACCTCCGGGCGGGCGTTCAGCCAAGCGACCGCTGCGGCCTGAACCTTGCCTTTCAAGGCCGGGTCAGCCTCGTCAGGCAGCGTGATCCAGAGCTGGCGCGGATCGTCGCCGACTATCGCGGGCGCTTTCAATGCAAAGCTTGCTTGCAGCGCCTTGTTGAGCTCGCCGACCACAGCGGCGGCGTCGATGCGCAGGCCCGGCGGCTGCAACCGTTCGGCGGCGTCGACGGCGCCATGATCGGCCGTCAGCGCCACGATATAGGGGATGCGCCGGCGATCGAGGCGGCGAAAGAAATCGCCCAAGGCGGCGTCCAAACGCGCCATCTGCACGCACATTTCCGCGCCGCCATTGCCATAGCGATGGCCGATCAGATCCGTCGCCGACAGGCCGATCGCCAACACGTCGCTCGCGGGGCCGCGGCCGAGCTTTTGGGTCTGAATGAGCATGGTCGCGAAATCGAGCGTGACGCCGTCAAAAATCGCGGAGTACCGAAATTCACGTTGAAAATCATCGGTGAACACATAATTGGCCGGCTTCTGCGCCGCGATCGCATCGTCCGGCGGCACCGCGCCAGACACCGCCCGTTTGCCAAACTGCTCCGGCTTTTGCAGCGCGGCGCAAGCGCTGCTCGGCGCCGGCCAGAGTTGCGGCGGCGTGCTGCGCCAGGTTTTGAAGCGCGCCTGGTCGAAGGCGAACATGCGTTGCTAGGCGTCAAGATTGGTTTTGGCGGCAGAGGGAGAAGTGAAAAAACCGGCGTCCTCCTGCCACCAGAACACGCCATCGGCCTTGTGCCCGGCCAGCATGATCGCCGCACGATCCTTGCCGGACACGGCGTCAACGCGCGAGGCGGGCGAGGCGTCTTTCAGCCAATCGCCCAGCGTCGTCGCTTTCAGGTTCTGCGGCCCGCGCGCGGTGCGATCGGCGTCCGGCACGCTGACGCAATAGACCACCGACCGCGTCGCCGGATCATATCAGGAATTGGCCACGATCCCAGTGCGCGCGGGATGTGCGCCGGTGAGGATGGTGGAATGTCCCGGGCAGGTTTCGGTGGCGACATGGGCCTGATAGCCGACAAACGACGCGCCCTGCCCGAGCCGCTTCAGCCCAGCGGTGAAGCTTGGTTTGTAACGATCATAGAGGTCATAGGCGAACTGATCGACCGAGATGACCACCACCAGCTTCGGCTGCGGCGGCGGTTTGGCGGCTGGGGCGGCTTGTGCGCTCAGCGCCAATCCAAGGGCTGCAAGAAGTCCCGCGCACAGTCTGGCGATGGTCATGTGGACACCCATGTCGCGCCGCGGGCGGATCGGCCGCCGGGCGGACGCTGCATACCGCCTTCGGCGCCGGCGCGCCGGTCGGTAAAGTGTCGCAGACGCCACCCGCCGCCGGCGAAATCGGCCGCAGATTGGTGTTATTCACCACAACATCTGGTGTGACGCCCTTGCCGCAGGCGCCAAATCAACGGATTCTTCACCCTGTCGAACACGGGAGCGGCGCATGGGCTTGGAATTGGATCGTCGGGCGGCTTTGGACTTGTGGCGGGGCGTGACCGTCCACACTGTGCGCGCCGATCAGCCCGATTTGACCGCCCGCCAACTCGCGGTGCTGATGACGATCTATCTGTCGCCGCCGCCGCACACCGTGCGGGGCCTCGCCGCGCAACTCGATGTCGGCAAACCAGCGATCACGCGAGCGCTTGATGCGCTGTCGCGGCTGGGCCTCGTCAAGCGCAAGCGTGATGAAAGCGATGCGCGCAATGTGCTGGTGCAGCGGACCGTGAAGGGGTCGGTGTTCCTGGCCGATTTCGGCGATCTGATCGCGGCGCGCGCGACAGGCCTTCACCCTGGCGCGGAGCCTGCTAAACCGGGCCTATGAGCTTGGATCCGCGCTTGACGCCCGCCCGCCCTGACCTCGCCGCCGCCCATCTGCGCGGCCAGATCGAAGCCGCGCACTATGCTGACGCCACGCCGATGCAAGTCAGCGCCGCCATCGCCCCGATCCGCGCCAAGCCCGCGCCGGACGCGATGCAGGAAAGCCAGATTCAGTTCGGCGAGACCTTCGCCGTCTATGAAGAACGCGACGGCTTTGCCTGGGGCCAGGCCAAGCTGGATGGCTATGTCGGCTATGTCGATAGCGATGCGCTGTCGGCGCCGACGGTCGCGCCCAGCCACCGCGTCAGCGCGCTGCGCACCTATGTGTTCAGCCAAGCCCATATCAAATCGGCGCCGCATTTTTTGTTGTCGCTCAACGCCCTGGTAACGGTTGAGGCGACCGAAGGCACGCTCGCCAAGATCGCCCGGAGCGGCTGGGTTCCAGCCTGCCATCTCCAGCCGATCGATGACGTCGCGCCCGATTGGGTGGCGCAGGCCGAACGGTTCTTGCACGCGCCCTATCAATGGGGCGGCAAAGAGAGCCTGGGGCTGGATTGCTCAGGCCTGATCCAGGCCGCCATGCACGCCGCCGGCCGCGCCTGCCCGCGCGACAGCGACATGCAGGCCGAGATGGTGGGCGAGCACCGCCCGCTCGACCTCGACCAACTGCAACGTGGCGATCTGCTCTATTGGAAAGGCCATATCGGGCTGATGATCGACGCAACGCGGCTGCTGCACGCCAATGCCTTTCATATGGCGGTGGCGATCGAACCCGCGGCCGAGGCTGTCGCCCGCATTGCCGCGGCTGGCGCGCCATTGAAGGCGGTCAAGCGGCCATAGCCGGCCGTTGACAAGCAATCGCGGCCCTTGGCCCCAAGGCATCGGATGCGATGGAGCGGCGCGTACCGGGATTAACTTGTCTGACTTCAGACGCAACAGCGGACCAAACACTCAGTCCCGGCAATTCTCGTCGCCCGCCAACTTGCCCACGCACTCAAACTGCGGCGCGTGGACCCAGCCGACCTGGCCGTCCTGGCGCTTGACCCGGGCCCGCAGCCCGAGCGTCGCTTGCGCTACGGAAGGCTTGCCTTGCGGATCCCAATCAACCTGCATCGATTCCGGCAAGGAAGCTGGCGCGCCCCGAAACCAATAATTGGACACGCCCTCCCCTTCATATTCCAGCTGATAGACAACCTCGCCGGCGCGCAGATTTTGGCCGCCTGTCCGCACAACGCCGCGCACCGGAATGAGCCGCGTCTCAACAATCTCGACCGAAACCTATTCGCCAGGGGCCGATGTGGCGAGAACGTTCGAGGTCTTGCTTTGCGCTGCGCGCATTGGCGTCGGTTCGCGCGTGCGCCAATTGCGATTGGGACATCCGCCCTCACCTTCGCAATCCCCATGGACATAAACGCCGGCTGAGGTCGGCGGCGGCGCGGCCGCCGCCACGTCAGATGACGCGGCCTTATTTTCTGGCGCGACGATCGGGACGGCGGCTTCTCGGCTGCGCGCACCGAGCGCAAGGGCGCCAACGACAAGCGCAACACGAATGCCGATTGGCTCCCTCCAACCTTAACCGCGCCACGATCCCATCAACGCAAGGCGCAGCCTCGCCGCACGCGAGCTTGATAGTCCAGACCGTGTCAATCGCTGGCCGAATTGGGCGCGCCGCGCGCGTCCAGCAACCGCGTCAGCCGTTCAACCGCGGCCGCCAAAGCGGCCAGTTCCTGTTCGCGCAGGAGATCAAGCTTATGGTGCAGCGTTTCGATCTCCAGCTCGGCCTTGGTGTTGATCTCAAAATCGGCGATGGCGCGCGTCCGATCGCTGTCAGACAGCCGGTTCTGGCTCATCATGATGATCGGCGCGGTATAGGCCGCCTGAAACGACAGCAGCAGATTAAGCAGGATGAACGGATAGGGATCGACACGGCTGGACGAAGCGACGTTGAAAACGATCCAGCCGATCAAAAGTCCGCTTTGGATGAGGATAAACCGCCACGACCCCACCGTCTGGGCGACCAGATCGGCGCAGCGATCGGGAAAACTTGGCGGGGGCTGCGTCAGCGGCGGCGGCGCTACGCGGCGGGCCGCCGCCTGCACCCGCATGGCTTGTAGATCTGCGTGGGTCATGATCGATCTCCCGTCGCGGCGTTTTTGCTGCGTTGGACGCCAATATAGCACAGCAACGCCGTCATCCTGGGCCAGGCGGAAGTCCGAACCCGGGAGCCAGCCTGACGTTCCAACGCCCGGCCCGCCAGCTTGCCCCAACCGCTGGATCGCGGGCTCTTTGCGGCGCAAAGCCCCGGGATAGCCGGTTCGTGATTTGCAAGATTGTGCGCCGCCGATTGCCGAACGCCGCGACGCGGACTACAAGGCTGGAAGTTCCGCCGCGTGCGCTGGTCCGACTCCAGCTTGAGGGGCGCCCCCCTCCGCGCTTGCGATCTTCAACCCATGACCGAAGGACGATCGCACCATGCCTGCGAAGAACAGCTTTTCCGCGAAATCCACACTCTCCATCGCGGCGAAAACCTATACTTATTTCTCGCTCTCGGCGGCGTCCGCGAACGGTCTGGGCGACATTTCACGCCTGCCGGTCTCGCTGAAGGTGCTGTTGGAGAACCTGCTGCGCAAGGAAGATGGCTGGGCGATCAAGGCCGACGATGTGAAAGCGGTCGCGGCCTGGCAGGCGGGCGACAATCGCGGCAAGAAGGAATACGAAATCGGCTTCACGCCGGCCCGCGTGCTGATGCAGGACTTTACCGGCGTGCCGGCGGTGGTGGACCTTGCCGCCATGCGCGACGCGGCCAAGGGCCTGGGCGCTGATCCCAAGAAGGTGAACCCGCTGGTTCCGGTCGATCTGGTCATCGACCACTCGGTGATGGTCGACGCTTTCGGGAAAGCCGACAGCTTCAAGAAAAACGTCGATCTGGAATATCAACGCAATGGCGAGCGCTACCAGTTCCTGCGCTGGGGCTCCGGCGCTTTTGACAATTTCCGCGTCGTGCCGCCGGGCACCGGCATCTGCCACCAGGTGAACCTGGAATATCTCGCCCAAACCGTGTGGACCGCCGAGATTGACGGCGAAACCGTCGCCTATCCCGATACGCTGGTCGGCACCGACAGCCACACCACCATGGTCAATGGCCTTGCCGTGCTCGGCTGGGGCGTTGGCGGGATCGAGGCTGAGGCCGCCATGCTCGGCCAGCCGATCTCGATGCTGATCCCGGAAGTGATTGGCTTTCGCCTCGCCGGCAAGCTCAAGGAAGGCGCCACCGCGACCGATCTCGTGCTGACCGTCACGCAGATGCTGCGCAAGAAAGGCGTGGTCGGCAAGTTCGTGGAATTCTATGGCCCGGGCCTGGCCGATCTCGCACTCGAAGATCGCGCCACGATCGCCAATATGGCCCCGGAATACGGCGCCACCTGCGGCTTCTTCCCGGTCGATGGCAAGACCATCGAATATCTCACCGAAACCGGCCGCGATCCGGCCCGCGTGGCGCTCGTGGAAGCCTATTCCAAGGCGCAAGGCATGTGGTTTGACCCCGCAGCTCCGGAGCCGGAATTCACCGACACGCTGCACTTGGACCTCGCCACCGTTGAGCCCTCGCTTGCCGGACCGAAGCGGCCGCAGGATCGGGTGGCGCTCTCAAGCGCGGCGGCCGGCTTCATGGCGGCGCTGGCCGGCGAATTCGGCAAGCCGGGCAAGGAAAAGGAGCGCTTCGCGGTGGCCGGCGAAAGCTTCGATCTCGGCCATGGCGATGTCACGATCGCTGCGATCACCAGCTGCACCAATACCAGCAATCCAAACGTCATGCTCGGCGCCGGCCTGCTCGCCCGCAACGCCCGCGCGCGCGGCTTGAAAGTCAAGCCCTGGGTGAAAACCTCTTTGGCCCCCGGCAGCCAAGTGGTCACTGATTACTTGCTGCGCGCCGGCCTGAACGACGATCTCGACGCGCTCGGCTTCAATCTAGTCGGCTATGGCTGCACCACCTGCATCGGCAATTCCGGCCCGCTGCCGGAAGCGATCAGCAAAACCATCAGCGCCAACGATGTGATCGGCGCGGCGGTGATTTCCGGCAACCGCAACTTTGAAGGCCGCGTGTCGCCGGATGTGAAGGCGAACTACCTCGCATCGCCGATGCTGGTGGTCGCTTATGCGCTGGCCGGCTCAATGCAGATCGACATCACCAAGGAGCCGCTCGGAACCGGCAGCGACGGCGCCCCGGTATTCTTGAAAGACATCTGGCCAAGCAATGACGAAATCGCCCGCACGGTGCGCGCGGCAGTGACGGCAGAGATGTTCTCCAGCCGCTATGCCGATGTGTTCAAGGGCGATGCGATGTGGCAGGCGATCCAAACCAGCGGCGGCCAGACCTATGGCTGGGATCAGGCCTCCACTTACGTCGCCAACCCGCCCTATTTCGACGGCATGGGCATGGCGCCAAAGCCGCTGACTGACATTAATGGCGCACGCGTGCTCGCCCTGTTCGCCGACAGCATCACCACCGACCACATCAGCCCCGCCGGCGACATCAAGGCGGCCTCCCCGGCCGGCGCCTATCTGCAAGGGCGGGGCGTCACCAAGATTGACTTCAACAGCTACGGCGCGCGGCGCGGCCATCACGAAGTGATGATGCGCGGCACCTTCGCCAATATCCGAATTCGTAATGCGGTTGTGCCTGGCGCCGAAGGCGGCGTGACAAAATTCATCCCCACCGGCGAGGTCATGGCGATCTATGACGCGGCGATGAAGTATCAGGCGTCGAACACCCCGCTGGTGATCTTTGCCGGCAAGGAATATGGCACCGGCTCTTCGCGCGACTGGGCGGCCAAGGGCACCCGTCTGCTCGGCGTGCGGGCTGTGGTGGCGGAGAGCTTTGAGCGCATCCACCGCTCCAACCTGATCGGCATGGGCGTGCTGCCGCTGCAATTCCTCGACGGGGCGACTTGGGCGTCGTTGGGCCTCACCGGCGATGAGGTGATCAACTTGTCCGGCGTCGCCTCAGTCCAGCCGCGCCAGACCATGAGTATCGACATTACCTTTGCCGGCGGCGGGAAAAAGACCGTCCCGGTCCTCTGCCGCATCGATACCGAGAACGAACTCGATTATTTCCGCAATGGCGGGATCCTGCATTACGTGCTGCGCAATCTCGCCAAGGCCGCCTAAGGGCAGACTTCGCGGCTCAACGCATTCCCTTCCCTCGCTTGCGGGGGAAGGGGCATGGCTTCTGCGGGACGACCAAATATGGCCGACCCCACGCAATCGTGTTGCCCGTCACTTGCCTGTGATTGGCATTTCTGCGTTTGCGTCCGCATCCTTCAAATATGCGGAACCTGATTTTCAGCTGCGTCGCAGTGGCGGCATGGATCGGCTTGGCGGCGCCCAAGGCAGCGGCGCACAGCCCTGTTTTGGTTGAGCTGTTCACCAGCCAAGGCTGCGGCGCTTGCGTTAAGGCCAACAGCCTGGTGGCCGAGGCCGGGCGCGGACATGACGTACTGGTTCTCACCTATAACGTTGATTATTGGGACTATTTGGGCTGGCGCGACACCTTCGCCAAGCCCGAATTCGCCCATCGCCAGCGCGCTTATGCCGCCGCGATCGGCAAACGCGCGCTGACGACGCCGCAGATTGTCGTACAAGGCGCCCGCGGCGCTGAGCAGGTCAAGCCGGACACATTGACCCGTTTGCTCGCCGCGCCCAGCCCCGCCCCGGCGACACGGCTGCGTGGGGAAATGACGGCCGGCGGCGCCCACCGCATCAGTATCGCGGCCAGCCCCGGCCTGGTCGACGCCGAGGTCTGGCTCGCAGAGTTTGAGCCCGGACCGATGTTCGTCGATGTGGCGAAAGGCGAGAATGCCGGCCAGCGGGTTGCCCATTACAATGTCGTGCGCCGGCTGCAACGCGTCGGCGCTTGGCGCGGCGAGGCGACCCAATGGACAACCCCGCGCTGCGCAAAGGCCTGCGCGCTGATCGTGCAATCGCGCAAGGGTCCGGTTCTGGCCGCCTGGCGCTTTGAAACAGCCCAGCTGACAGCCAAGAACTGACCCGAGCCGTCACGACACGACCGGTGACCCCAGCCAGCGATCGGCTTCCAAACCCCTGCAGCGTAAAAGCTTATTTCGGCCGGCCAGAGAATCCAGCCGCCGCGCGCAAGGCGTCGGCATCGAGAAGCTGACCGGCGAGCATCACCGTGCGGGTTTGACGCAAAGCCGTTACCTTGGCTTCCCCATCACCCTCGACCAAGACAAGGTCGGCGATCTTGCCGGGCCGGATCGAGCCTGTAACCTGGTCTTTGCCGACCAGGCGCGCGGCATTGATCGTGGCGGCGGTCAGCGCTTCGGCGGGCGTCAAACCGGCCTCAACATAAACTTCCAGCTCGCGCACGATTTCGATTCCAGAGCCGTCCGTGCCGGCCACAATCGGCACGCCGGCTTTGTACATTCGCCTGAGCAGATCGACCATCACGGCTCAGCTCTTGCGATAATCCGCGCGCGTCAAATCTTTCGGCACGGCAAACCCGCCAGCGCGAAAACCGCGCTCGGTGGTTGGCGGCATGGCGCCCACAAACGGCGCATAGGACGGCGAAAGATCGCCGTTCTCCGGCACAAAGATGCTTTCAAACGCCACCATGGTCGGATCATTGGCGATCTTCTTCGCCGCCATCGTCGCCACCATGGTTTTCATCAGCTCGGCATCGAGATTGACGCCCTTGGCGTAGCGACCAGGCCCGGCAAAGCGATCAAAACCGTTGGAGTCCTTAATCACGCTGTCGGGCATGGCCTGCATGATTACCCAATTGATGTGGGTGATTTCGTCATAGCCGTCCTTGATCGCATCCATCGGCCGAATGCCGGCGGGGATATGGCCATGCACATGCAGTCCGAGCTTATGGGCTTCGGCAATGCTGGCCGGCAGCCAAGCCGGATCGAAGGTGCCGTAGAATTTGACGCCATTGAAGCCATTCGCCTTGGCCTTGCGCACCGCCGCAATCGCCTCCTCCTGGCTGGTGACGACATTGGCGACCTGCGCGGTAAACGGGCCTTTGCCGTCGATCAGCGAGGACGGATAGACATTGGGAAACAACAGATCGCCTTTGGCGATGCGGGCGCGGCGCTCGATTGTTATGGTGTCGTCATTGCCGGGATCGCGCACCGACGTCACGCCGAGCGATAGCTCCTGCACGCCGGTATAGTCATCGCCGACATGCATGTGGCAGTCCCACAGCCCCGGCACGAGGGTTTTGCCTTTACCGTCGATAATCTGGGCGCCTTTCGGCGGCCTCACTTTGCCAGCCGGGCCGACGGCCACAATCTTGCCCTTGGCGACGATGACGGTTTGATCGCTGAGGAAGCGCACGCCTTCGGCGTCAAACAGCTTCACATGGGTGAAGGCGACAGCCCCTTTGGGGGGCGTGATCAAAGCCTTAGACAAGGCCGGCATCCGGGCAGCCAGCGCCTCGCCCCGGGCTTTTTCGAGCTTGGCGCGATCGGCCTCATAACCATCCGGCAGCCAGGAAAGGCCAAGACTGAAGCCAAAGAATTTGTTGTTTGCGGCGGCCCAGATCGGCAACGGCGAGGTTGAAATGCCGGTCAGAGCCCAGGCTGTCACTGTCTGTTTGGCGCCGCCGGCGCCAACCTCGACACTTGTCAGCTTCTCGGCTTTCACCCGTCCGCACGGCAGCAGCGCCAACGACTTGTCCGGCGCGGCCAGCATGCGTTCCAAGAACCAGGCATTGGTGGCCATCGGCCCGCCTTGCGCGACATAGAATGCTGGCGCTTTCACATCTGCGCCCCCAGCATCGATCGGGCTCTTTCACGTCGCTTTTCCAGCGGCGAGGCTAAAGGTCTCGCCGGCGTCGCCGCTGGGCGTCACGCCGCGCACGATCAAGCTGGTTGGCATACCGTCGCCGCCCTGGCGGCCGACTGAATCCACCTCCCACACCTGGCCGCGCAGATTGAGGCTTTCGCGGCCATAAGTGGCCCCGTCCGGGGTCATCCAGATCCAGCTTTCGCCATGCTTGCCGCAAGGTGAGCTGATGATGAAATGGCGCGCATTGGCTGGCGGTTTCGCAAGGTCCGCGGCTGGCGTTTGCGCCCAGGCGACAGCTGAGGCCGACAGCGTCAGCGCGCAAGCAAGGATCATCCGACCAGGCTTCATGGGGGGTCCTCTTGCTTGCCACCATCCCTAGGCCAGCCCATCCGCGTTCCCGATGAGACAATCCGGCGCACGTCGCCTTTTGGGTCGGTGCGCTGAACGACCCAGGGCGCCAGAATGTTCATTGCTCAGATGCGGATCGGCCGTGGGAGCTGCGCCGGATAGAGCCGGAAAGAACTTGGCCGTTTGGGGCCGATGAGCCTTAACGGCGCAACGGTCAAAGCGGCGGAAGATCACATCCCGCACGTGACAAAGCGCGCGCCGCCCGCTAGGGCCCGGCGTTATGGATACGCTCGACATCGCTTTCGCCGAAGCCCGCCGTTACTTGGCCTCACTGGAAACCCGCCCGGTCGCTTCTCGCGGCTCTCCCGATGAGATACGGGCGCCGCTGCCGGCGCATTTTCCCGAGCATGGCATGGCCGCAACGGAGGTCGTGCGCGCCATTGCCGCGGCCGCTGAGCCGGGGCTTACGGGCAATGCCGGCGGGCGTTTTTTCGCATGGGTGAAGGGCGGCGCCCTGCCCTCCGCCCTGGCAACCGATATCCTCTGTTCGGCCTGGGATCAAAACGCCGTGCTCGCCTCGACGAGCCCCGCCGGCGCGGTGCTTGAGGAGGTCGCGGGCCAGTTCCTGCTCGAAGCGCTGCGTCTGCCTTCTTTCTCAAGCTATGCCTTCGTCACCGGCTGCCAGATGGCGCATACGACCGCACTTGCCGCCGCCCGCCATGGCGTGTTGAAACGCAATGGCTGGGATGTCGAGACGCGAGGGTTGCAGGGCGCGCCGGTTATCCGCGTCCTTGCCAATGCGCTTTATCATTCGTCGGTAACACGGGCGCTGCGTCTGCTTGGGCTCGGCAGCGACTGCATCGCGCCGCTTGGCGGCGAGACGCCCGGGCGCGTGTCTGCGGAAGCGCTGCGGACAGCACTGGCGCAAGCGCCGAACGCGCCCACGATCGTCATCCTGAACGCAGGCGACCTCAATATCGGGGCGTGCGATGATTTCAATACGCTCTGCCCGATTGCGCACGAAGCCGACGCGTGGGTTCACGTCGATGGCGCATTCGGCTTATGGGCAAACGCCAGCCCGCGCTTTGCGAAGCTGACGGCAGGCGTGGACCGCGCCGACAGCTGGGCGACCGATGGGCACAAATGGCTGAATACGCCCTATGATTGCGGCATGGCCATCACCCGCGACCCAAATGCGCACAGCGCCGCGATGCGCATGACAGCCGCTTATTTGACGAGCGGCGGGCCGGTGCGCGACCCGATGGACTTTACGCCGGAATGGTCTCGCCGCGCCCGCGCATTGCCCGCTCTCGCGGCGCTGATGGAGCTTGGCCGCGATGGCCTCGCTGCGATGATCGAGCGGTGCTGCGATCATGCTGCCGCGATTTACGATGGGATTGTCGACGCGGAAGGCGCGATCGGCATCGCCCGGCCGACCATGAACCAAGGCCTCATCCGCTTTGACGCAAACGACGGCGCCAACATCAGCGACGCCGTGATCGCAGCGATCAACGCCAGCGGCGAAGCGTTCGTGAGCGGCGGCGCCTGGGACGGTCAACGCGTGATGCGCATCAGCGTCTGCGGCTGGAACACGAACGCCGAAGATGTTGCGCGCACGATCGCGGCGGCGCAAGACGCGCTGCGCCGGCTTCGGTGACAGCGGGCTCCGCCGCGGAGGCGGACGATGTCGTCTATCTGGAGCTGAACGGGCGAACCATCCTCCTTTGAGACCTAACAGGCCGCCGAAATAGTCCAGGTGCAAGGTGGAATTTTCCCCGAGGCCTGCGCATGTATCGATTTGATCGCGATTTTCCGGCATTTTCGGAGGAAGTTTGCCGCTTTGGGGCGATTTTGCGCGGATTCTGGGCTTGATCACGCTGCAGCG
>JBEIHY010000021.1:0-45802 GCA_040381035.1 Hyphomonadaceae bacterium | reverse complement strand
GAGCGCCGGCACGCCGACCTGACGGGCAAGAAGAATGTGCTCGCGCGTTTGCGGCATCGGGCCGTCGGCGGCGCTCACCACCAGGATCGCGCCGTCCATCTGGGCTGCGCCCGTGATCATGTTTTTCACATAATCGGCGTGTCCCGGGCAATCGACGTGGGCATAGTGGCGGTTCTGGGTTTCATACTCGACATGGGCCGTGTTGATCGTGATGCCGCGGGCCTTTTCTTCGGGCGCCGCATCAATATCAGCATAAGCCATGGCCTTGGCGCCGCCGCGCTTGGCAAGCGTCATTGTGATCGCCGCCGTCAGCGTCGTCTTGCCGTGATCGACGTGGCCGATCGTGCCGATATTGCAGTGCGGCTTGTTCCGCTCGAACTTTTCCTTGGCCATGGTCTTGGCTCCTGCTCTCTTTCGTCAGTGTACGGATGATTAGCTGGCAAGCTTGGCGAGGACTTCTTTGGTCACCGCCTGCGGCACTTCTTCATAATGGTCGAACTGCATGGTGAACTGCGCGCGGCCTTGGCTGAACGAGCGTAACGTGTTCACATAGCCGAACATATTGGCAAGCGGCACCATCGCATTGATGACGGTGGCGTTGCCGCGCATGTCCTGGCCCTGGATCATGCCGCGCCGGGAGTTCAAATCCCCGATCACGGAGCCGACATATTCTTCCGGCGACACGCACTCGACCTTCATGATCGGCTCAAGCAGTTTCGGATCGCCCTTTTCCTTCAGTTCGCGGAAGGCGGCCTGGGCCGCGATCTGGAACGCCAACACGCTGGAGTCCACATCGTGATAGGCGCCGTCCATCAAGGTGGCCTTCACGTCGATCACCGGGAAACCGGCGAGCAAGCCATTGTCCTTGCTCATTTCCAGGCCCTTTTCGACGCCCGGCACGAATTCCTTCGGCACCGAACCGCCAACCACTGCGCTATCGAAAACAAAGCCCGTGCCCGGCTCACCCGGCTCGAACTTGATGATGACGCGCGCGAACTGGCCTGAACCGCCCGACTGTTTCTTGTGGGTGTAGTCGATCGTCACCGGCTTGCCGAGCTTTTCGCGGTAAGCCACCTGCGGCGCGCCGACATTCGCTTCGACCTTATAGGTGCGGCGCAGAATATCGACCTTGATGTCGAGGTGGAGTTCGCCCATCCCCTTCAGGATCGTCTGGCCGGTTTCGTGGTCGGTCGAGACGCGGAAGGAGGGATCTTCCGCGGCGAGCTTCGCCAACGCCACGCCCAGCTTTTCCTGGTCAGCCTTGGTTTTCGGCTCAATTGCCAATTCGATGACCGGCTGCGGGAACTCCATCTTTTCCAGGATCACAGCCTTAGCCGGATCGCACAGCGTGTCGCCGGTGCGGGTGTCTTTCAGGCCGGCCAGCGCCACAATATCGCCGGCATAGGCTTCCTTGATGTCTTCGCGGTTGTTGGCGTGCATCAGCAGCATCCGTCCCACGCGCTCTTTCTTGTCGCGGGTGGAGTTCAACAGACCGTCGCCGGTATTGAGCTTGCCGGAATAAATGCGGCAGAAGGTGATCGTGCCGACGAACGGGTCGTCCATGATTTTGAAGGCAAGCATCGAGAACGGCTCGTCATCGCTCGACACGCGCACAGTTTCTTCTTCGGTGCGGTAGTCGATGCCTTTGATCGCCGGGCGATCGAGCGGGCTCGGCAGATAGTCGACAACGGCGTCGAGCAACGGCTGCACGCCCTTGTTCTTGAATGCCGAGCCGCAGAAAACCGGATAAAATGTGCCGTTCAGCACGGCCTTGCGCACCAAACGCTTCAGCGTGTCGATGTCGGGCTCTTGGCCTTCCAGATAGGCTTCCATCGCAACGTCATCGAGTTCGACGGCGGCTTCGATCATCGCGGCGCGATATTCCTTGGCCTTGTCCATCAGATCGTCCGGGATCGGCGCATCGTGGAACTTCGCGCCGAGGCTTTCTTCTTCCCAGATGATCGCCTTCATCTCGACGAGATCGACGACGCCCTTGAACGTGCTTTCGATACCGATCGGCAATTGCATCGGCACCGGCTTCACGCCGAGGCGGTCGACCAGATCCTGCACGCAGCGATAAAAATCCGCGCCGAGCTTGTCCATCTTGTTGGCGAACACGATGCGCGGCACTTTGTACTTGTCGCCCTGACGCCAGACAGTCTCGGTCTGCGGCTCCACGCCCTGGTTGCCGTCAAGCACGCACACCGCGCCATCGAGAACGCGCAGCGAGCGCTCAACTTCGATGGTGAAGTCGACGTGGCCGGGCGTGTCGATGATGTTGAGGCGCTTGCCCTTCCAGAACGTGGTCGTCGCGGCCGACGTGATCGTGATGCCGCGCTCTTGTTCCTGCTCCATGAAATCCATGGTGGCCGCGCCATCATGCACTTCGCCAATCTTGTGCGACTTGCCGGTGTAATACAGCACCCGCTCGGTCGTCGTGGTTTTACCGGCGTCGATATGCGCCATGATGCCGAAATTGCGGTAGTCTTCGATTGGGTATTGGCGCGCCATAATCGCGTCTTCCTTGTGAGAGTGCGGGCGGGATGTAGCGTGTTCGCCCGCAAAAGATAGGGGTTGTTACCAGCGATAGTGCGAGAAGGCGCGGTTGGCTTCCGCCATCCGGTGGGTGTCTTCGCGTTTCTTGACCGCTGAGCCGCGATTATTGGCGGCGTCGATCAGCTCGCCGGCGAGGCGGTCGGTCATTGTGTTTTCATTGCGCGAACGCGCCGCATTCACCACCCAGCGGATGGCGAGCGCCTTGCGCCGTTCCGGGCGAACCTCCACCGGCACCTGATACGTGGCGCCGCCAACCCGGCGCGAGCGCACTTCGATAGCCGGCGACACATTGCCGAGCGCCTCGTGGAAAATCTCGATCGGCTCGCGCTTCAGTTTCTTGCCGACGATATCGAGGGCGTCATAGACAATCGTTTCAGCGACCGACTTTTTGCCTTCATACATCACGTAATTCATAAATTTAGTCAGCGTGAGATCGCCGAACTTCGGGTCCGGGAGAACTTCACGCGGGTCGGCGCGGTGGCGACGGGACATGGCGAACTTTCCTTGATGGGAATGGGTTTTCGAGTGCTGCAACCCGGATTGCGCTGCGCGCGCCCGGGATGATCAGAGGCCAAAACCAACGATCATTTCGGCCGCTTGGCCCCGTAGACCGAGCGGCGCTTCTTGCGGTTCTTGACACCCTGGGTGTCGAGCACGCCGCGCAGAATGTGGTAGCGCACGCCCGGCAAGTCCTTCACCCGGCCGCCGCGGACCAGCACCACAGAGTGTTCCTGCAGATTGTGGCCTTCGCCCGGAATATAGCACACCGCTTCCATGCCGTGCGTGAAGCGCACCTTGGCCACCTTGCGCAATGCCGAGTTCGGCTTCTTGGGCGTGGTGGTATAAACACGCGTACACACGCCGCGGCGCTGCGGGCAGCCCTTCAGGGCCGGGACCTTGTTGCGCTCCGTAAGCGGTTGGCGCGGCTTGCGGATGAGCTGGTTGATGGTTGGCATGGGCGCCGGTAGTCCTTTGTTGGTCTGGTCGATGGTCGTTGCCGTGCGGCGGAAGATCTGCGTTTTCGATAGGTCCGCCATGCCGAAACGGAGAGCCGTTCCGGAAAAGCCAAACGCCGCTTCCCAGGCCGGTTGCAGGTAGGGCAAGCCCCAAGACCGGCGGCAGGAAACGGCACGATCGCTATCGATCAGGCGATACCCTTGGGGCCCGGCTGCGGTGTGAACGCGCCCTTGGCCCTTCGGGTCGCGCCGTCTAGCAGCAGGCAGCGCGCAGGTCAACAGGCCGCGCGGCCTTTGTGTGGTGACACAATCGCGTCATCAGCCGCTTGCGCCAGTAGAAAAACGCCACGGGCAGCGCCACTTCCAGGCGAAACCAAAGGAGGTTCTCATGCCGCTCGTCACCTGCCCGTGTGAAGAAATGGCCCCGATGAAGCAGGTCCAGCGCGACGGCGTTGAGATCGATGTGTGCACCAAATGCCGCGGCGTGTGGCTCGATCGCGGCGAGCTGGAAAAGCTCCTGGCGGTTGTGCGCCAGGCCGACGCTGAAGACATCGCCCCGCCGGCCGCCGCCCCGCGCCCAGCCGCTCCCGCCCAGACCTATCCGCCACAGGCAGCGCCTTACCCGCCCCAACAGCCCTATCATCCGCCCCAAGCCGGCCATTATGGCGGCGAGCGTGGCGAATATGGTGAAAAAGGCGAAGGCTATTATGACCCGCGCTATGGCTACAAAAAGAAGAAGCGCTTCGACATTTTCGACATCTTCGATTGAGCCGCCAAACCAGGCGCCAAAACAAAACCCCGGAGCCTTGCGGCTCCGGGGTTTTCATTTCGTCCGAACCCGGACGATCTATTCCGCCGCTTCCGGCGTATCGATCGCGGCGGCGGCTTCGGCGCGCTCCACCGCAAGCTTGGCGTCGCGGGCGGCCGCCACGGCTTGATAGCGGCGCAACTGGCCACCCGTGCCGGCCGGGATCAGGCGTCCGACAATGACGTTTTCCTTCAGCCCTTCCAGGCCGTCGGCTTTGCCATAGGTCGCAGCGTCGGTGAGCACGCGGGTGGTTTCCTGGAACGACGCCGCCGAAATGAAGCTGCGGGTTTGCAGCGACGCCTTGGTAATGCCGAGCAGCATCGGCTGGGCCGTTGCCGGCTTCAGGCCGAGGGCTTCCACGCGCGTGTTCTCGTCCACGAGGTCGATCTCATCGACCGCCTCGCCCTTCAAGAACTCTGTGTCGCCGGCATCCATCACTTCGACCTTTTGCAGCATCTGGCGAACGATCACCTCGATGTGCTTGTCGTTGATCGGCACGCCCTGCAGGCGATAGACCTTCTGGATCTCTTCGACGAGATAGTTGGCCAGCGCCTCCACGCCCATGATCGACAGGATGTCCTGCGGAGCGGGGTTGCCGTCCAACAGATATTCGCCCTTTTTGACGAAATCGCCTTCCTGCACCGCAAGGTGCTTGCCCTTGGGGATCATGTATTCCAGCGGCTCGATCGTGTCGTCTTCCGGCACGACGCGCAGGCGGCGCTTGTTCTTGTAGTCCTTGCCGAACTCCACCCGGCCATCGATTTCGGCGATGATCGCGTGATCCTTCGGGCGGCGGGCTTCGAACAATTCGGCCACCCGCGGCAGACCGCCTGTAATGTCGCGCGTCTTGGCGCCGCCGGTGGTGATCCGCGCCAGATCCTGGCCGGGCTTCACTTCGTCACCGTCAACCACGGACAGAATGGCGCCGACCGGCAAGAGATAGCGGGCGTCCGCCTTGTTGGCGAGTTTCATCGCCACGCCCTTGTCGTCGACGATGACCATCGAGGGACGCAGATCATTGCCCTTCGTGGTCGAGCGCCAATCGATCACAGTCTTTGACGAGATGCCGGTTTCTTCGTCCATCTCTTCGCGGAAGCTGACGCCTTCAACGAGATCTTCAAAGCGCACTCGGCCGGCGACTTCGGTCAGGATCGGCGTGGCGTAGGGATCCCATTCGGCGATGCGATCGCCGCGCTTGAGGGCCTGGCCTTCCTTCACCCGAAGCTTCGCGCCGTAAGGCAGCTTGAAGCTTTGACGCTCCTTGCCTTCAGTGTCGGCCACAATCACCAGCATATTGCGGGTCATGGCGATGAGTTGGCCCTGCGGCGAAGTGACGGTGGCGCGATTGACGAAACGGATCGTGCCTTCGTGCGCGCTTTCCATGACCGATTGCTCGGCGACCTGCGCTGCGCCGCCGATATGGAACGTGCGCATGGTGAGCTGCGTGCCCGGCTCGCCAATCGATTGGGCCGCGATCACGCCAACCGCCTCACCGACATTGACCGCCGTGCCGCGGGCAAGGTCGCGGCCATAGCAGGCCGCGCACACGCCGTTGCGGGTTTCGCAGGTCAACACCGAACGCACCTTCACGGCTTGCACGCCGGACTTCTCAATGACGATGACCATATCCTCATCGACATAGGAATTGGCCGGCGCGACGATCTCGCCGGTGGACGGCGCGATCACGTCATGCGCGACCGTGCGCCCAAGAATGCGGGTGCCGAGCGACACGACGATATCGCTGCCATCGATCACCGCACGCATCTCGATGCCGTTGGAGGTGCCGCAATCATCTTCAGTGATGATGCAGTCCTGAGCGACGTCAACGAGGCGCCGGGTGAGATAGCCGGAGTTCGCCGTCTTCAACGCCGTGTCCGCCAGCCCTTTGCGGGCGCCGTGGGTAGAGTTGAAGTATTCCAGAACCGACAGGCCCTCTTTGAAGTTGGAGATGATCGGCGTTTCGATGATTTCACCCGACGGCTTGGCCATCAGGCCGCGCATTCCGGCAAGCTGCTTCATCTGGTTCTTGGAGCCGCGCGCGCCGGAATGGGCCATCATATAGACGGAGTTCAAATCCTTCACGCCGCCTTCCAGCATCACCGGCTTGGAGGCTTCCTCCATCATCGCGTCGGCGACCTTGTCGGTGCATTTCGACCAGGCGTCGACGACCTTGTTGTACTTTTCTCCCTTGGTGATCAGGCCGTCGGCATATTGCGTCTCATACTCGGAGACAAGTTGACGGGTCTGCTCAACCAGCGCCTCCTTGGCCTTGGGCACGATCATGTCGCCCATGCCGAAGCTGATGCCGGCTTTGCAGGCCTCGCGGAAGCCAAGCTGCATGATCCGGTCGGCGAAGATGACCGTGTTCTTCTGACCGCAATGGCGATAGACCACATCGATCATTTCGCCGATCTGCTTCTTGGTCATCAGATTGGCGACGACATGGTGGCCGACTTTGGCATGCTTGGGCAGCAGCTCGGCCATTTTCATCCGGCCAGGCGTGGTTTCAAAGGTTTTCGTCACCAGCTTGCCGGTTTCATCCATCTCAGTGTAGCGCGCCCGGATCGGCGTGTGCAGCGAGACGACGCCGTGATCGAGCGCGTGCTCGATTTCAGCAACATCGACAAACAGGCGCAGGCTCCGATGGCCCGTCTTCGGATCCGCCGGCGGCGCCTCTTCTTCCTTCACGGTCGAAAGGTAATAGAGGCCGAGCACGATATCCTGCGAGGGCACGATGATCGGGCGGCCATTGGCCGGCGACAGGATATTGTTCGTGCTCATCATCAGCACGCGCGCTTCAAGTTGCGCCTCCATCGACAGCGGCACATGGACCGCCATCTGATCGCCGTCGAAGTCGGCGTTGAACGCCGCGCACACCAGCGGGTGCAGCTGGATCGCTTTGCCTTCAATGAGCTTGGGCTCAAACGCCTGGATGCCAAGGCGGTGCAGGGTCGGGGCGCGGTTGAGCAGCACCGGGTGTTCTCGGATCACCTCTTCCAGAACATCCCACACTTCGGGGCGCTCTTTTTCCACCAGGCGGCGCGATTGCTTGACGGTGCCGCTGAGGCCTTTGGCGTCGAGGCGGGCATAGATGAACGGCTTGAACAGTTCGAGCGCCATCTTCTTGGGCAAGCCGCACTGGTGCAACTTGAGATCGGGACCGACCACGATCACCGAACGGCCAGAATAATCGACGCGCTTGCCCAGCAGGTTCTGCCGGAACCGGCCTTGCTTGCCCTTCAGCATGTCGGCGAGCGACTTCAGCGGGCGCTTATTGGCGCCGGTGATGACGCGACCGCGGCGGCCATTGTCAAACAGCGCATCGACCGATTCCTGCAGCATCCGCTTTTCGTTGCGGATGATGATGTCAGGCGCGCGCAGCTCCATCAGCCGCTTCAGGCGGTTGTTGCGGTTGATAACGCGGCGATAGAGATCATTCAGGTCAGACGTGGCAAAGCGGCCGCCATCGAGCGGCACCAGCGGACGCAGTTCCGGCGGGATCACCGGCACGACCGTCATCACCATCCATTCCGGGCGGTTGCCCGAGCGCATGAAGGCTTCGATCAGCTTCAGGCGCTTTGCGAGCTTTTTCGGCTTCAGCTCAGAGGTGCATTCCGAGATTTCCTTGCGCAGATTTTCGGCCTCCTTTTCGAGGTCGAGCTGCATGAGCAGGTCACGGATGGCCTCTGCGCCAATGCCGGCGCGGAAGGCGTCGGCGCCGAATTCTTCCTGGGCGCGGTAATAGTCTTCTTCGGTGAGCAGTTCCTTGAACTTGAACGGCGTCATGCCCGGCTCGGTGACGATGTACTGTTCAAAGTACAGCACTTTCTCGATGTCCTTGAGCGCCATGTCGAGCATCAGGCCGATGCGGCTCGGCAAGGACTTCAGGAACCAGATATGGGCCACCGGCGCGGCCAATTCGATATGGCCCATCCGTTCGCGGCGGACGCGCTGCAAGGTCACTTCCACGCCGCACTTTTCGCAGATGACGCCCTTGAACTTCATCCGCTTGTACTTGCCGCAGAGGCACTCGTAATCCTTGATCGGACCAAAGATGCGGGCGCAGAACAGGCCGTCTTTTTCCGGCTTGAATGTGCGGTAATTGATCGTTTCGGGCTTCTTGATTTCGCCGAACGACCACGAGCGGACCTGATCGGGCGAAGCGATCGAGATCTTGATCTGGTCGAAGGTCGGCGCAACCGGGAGAGCCTGGTTGAACAGATTGGAGATTTCCTGGTTCATCGCACTCATCTGGGATGATCCTCATCTGGCGCACCGGCGCTTGCGCCGGCATCGCGTTGAAACGGGCACAACCGCCGGCGCGCAGACGGCGCGCCGGCGGCCCGGATTATTCGGCGGCTTTGCGGGTCTCGGTCAGCTCCACATTCAGGCCGAGAGAGCGCATCTCCTTGACCAGAACGTTGAAGCTTTCCGGGATGCCGGCTTCGAAATTGTCTTCGCCGCGCACGATCGCTTCGTAGACCTTGGTGCGGCCGGCGACGTCGTCGGATTTCACCGTCAACATCTCTTGCAGCGTGTAGGCCGCGCCGTAAGCTTCCAGCGCCCACACTTCCATTTCCCCGAAGCGCTGGCCGCCAAACTGCGCCTTGCCGCCGAGCGGCTGCTGGGTGACGAGCGAATACGGCCCGATGGAGCGGGCGTGGATCTTGTCGTCGACCAGGTGGTGCAGCTTCAGCATATAGATATAGCCGACCGTGACCGGACGCTTGAACGGCTCGCCGGTCAGGCCGTCATGCAGCACGGATTGTCCGGTTTCGGACAATCCAGCCTGCTTCAGCATGGCGCGGATATCGCTGTCTTTGGCGCCGTCGAACACGGGCGTCGCGATCGGCACGCCCTTTTCGAGATTGCCGGCCAGCTCCAGCAGGCCCTGTTCGGTGTCCGGAAGCTCTTGATCGGGGCCGTAGGCCGCGCGCAGCACCGCCGGCAGCTTCTTTTTGTCATTGGTCTGGATATAGGCGTCGTGGGCGGCGCGGATCTGCTTGCCGATGCCGGCGCAGGCCCAGCCCAGATGCGTTTCCAGAATCTGGCCGACATTCATCCGGCTTGGCACGCCGAGCGGGTTGAGCACGATATCGACATGCGTGCCGTCGGCCAGGAACGGCATATCCTCGATCGGCACGATCTTGGAGATGACGCCCTTGTTGCCGTGGCGGCCGGCCATTTTGTCGCCCGGCTGCAGCTTGCGCTTCACCGCGACGAACACCTTGACCACTTTCATCACGCCCGGCGGCAATTCATCGCCGCGTTGCAGCTTGTCGACCTTGTCTTTGAAGCGATCTTCAAGGCGCTTCTTGGCGTCGTCATACTGCTTTTTCAGGCCTTCGATCTCGGCCATGGCCGGCTCGTCCTCAAGGCCGAGCTGCCACCATTGGCCTTTCGAGAAGCCGTCGAGCATGGCTTCGGTGACGGCGCCTTTCTTGAACCCTTTCGGGCCGGAAACGGCGGTTTTGCCGACCATGATTTCGCGCAGACGCCCAAAGATGTTGCGCTCTAGGATCGTCAGCTCGTCATCGCGGTCTTTCGCCAGGCGTTCGATTTCCTGGCGCTCGATCTGCAGCGCGCGCTGGTCTTTGTCGACGCCGTGGCGGTTAAACACGCGCACTTCCACGATCGTGCCCTGCACGCCTGGCGGCAAGCGCAGCGAGGTGTCGCGCACATCTGAGGCCTTTTCCCCGAAGATGGCGCGCAGCAGCTTCTCTTCCGGCGTCATCGGGCTTTCGCCCTTCGGCGTGACCTTGCCGACAAGAATGTCGCCGGCCATCACTTCAGCACCGATCGCCACGATCCCGGCTTCGTCGAGATTGCGCAGCGCTTCTTCGCCCACATTGGGAATGTCGCGAGTGATTTCTTCGGGGCCGAGCTTGGTGTCACGGGCAGCGACTTCAAATTCCTCGATATGGATCGAAGTAAATACATCGTCTTTCACGATGCGCTCGCTGATCAGGATCGAGTCCTCGAAATTGTAGCCGTTCCACGGCATGAACGCGACGAGCACATTGCGGCCAAGCGCCAGTTCGCCCAGTTCAGTCGACGGGCCGTCAGCGATGATGTCGCCTTCGGTCACGATGTCGCCGACCTGCACGATCGGGCGCTGGGTGATACAGGTGTTCTGGTTGGAGCGCTGGAACTTCATCAAGCGGTAGATATCGACGCCCGGTTTGGTGGGGTCTTTTTCTTCGGTGGCGCGCACCACCATCCGCTGGCTGTCGACCTGCTCCACAATGCCGGTGCGGCGCGCCGAAACGGTCGCCCCGGAATCGCGCGCCACGACGCTTTCCATGCCGGTTCCCACCAGCGGCGCATCGGCGCGCAACAGCGGCACGGCTTGGCGTTGCATGTTGGAGCCCATCAGCGCGCGGTTGGCGTCGTCATTCTCAAGGAACGGAATGAGCGCCGCGGCCACCGATACAACCTGCTTGGGCGAGACGTCGATCATATCGATTTCATCGCGCGGAATGAGCGTGGCTTCGCCATTTTCGCGGGCCTGCACGAATAGGTCGTCCAGCGCGCCGTTCTTGTCGAGCGCAGCATTGGCCTGAGCGATCTTGTACTTCGCCTCTTCCATCGCCGACAGATAGACGATCTCGTCCATCGGCTTGCCGTTTTCGACCTTGCGATACGGGCTTTCGATGAAGCCGTATTTGTTGACGCGGGCGTGCGTGGCCAGCGAGTTGATCAGGCCGATATTCGGGCCTTCCGGCGTTTCGATCGGGCAGATCCGGCCATAATGGGTCGGGTGCACGTCGCGCACTTCAAAGCCGGCGCGTTCGCGGGTCAGACCGCCCGGGCCAAGCGCCGAAAGGCGGCGCTTGTGGGTGATTTCCGACAACGGATTGGTTTGGTCCATGAACTGCGACAGCTGCGAGGAGCCGAAGAATTCGCGCACCGCCGCTGCCGCCGGTTTGGCGTTGATCAGGTCGTGCGGCATGACGGTTTCGATATCGACCGACGTCATGCGTTCCTTGATCGCGCGCTCCATACGCAACAGGCCGATGCGGTACTGGTTTTCCATCAGTTCGCCGACCGAGCGCACCCGGCGATTGCCGAGATTGTCGATGTCGTCGACTTCGCCGCGGCCATTGCGCAGTTCGGTGAGCGTTTTCATCACCGACACGATGTCTTCCTGGCGCAGCGTGCGCACCGTATCCTCGGTGTCGAGGCCCAGGCGCATATTCATCTTCACCCGGCCGACCGCCGACAGGTCGTAGCGCTCGGAATCGGAAAACAGGCCGCGGAACAAAGCTTCGCCAGTTTCAATCGTCGGCGGCTCGCCCGGACGCATGACGCGGTAGATGTCGAACAGCGCTTGCTCGCGCGTTTCGTTCTTGTCGAGCATCAAGGTGTTGCGGATATATGGCCCGATCGACACGCCATCGATATCGAGCACCGGCAGATCATCGACGCCCGCTTCGATCAGCGTGGCGACGAGATGCTCGGTCAGCGCTTCGCCGGCTTCGGCGAAAATCTCGCCCGATTCCGGATTGACGATGTCTTCGGCGACGAAACGTTCGTAGAGATCCTCGCTTGGCACGAGGATTTCGGTGACGCCGTCTTCGGCAATCTTGTTGGCGTTGCGTGCGGTCAGCTTCTTGCCGGCTTCAGCGACAACCTTCTTGGTCTTGGCGTCGACCAGATCAAAAACCGGCTTCACACCGCGCCAGCGCTCCGCCCGATAGCGGATCGCCCAGCCGGACTTGGTGTGGCGATAGCTGGTGCGATCATAGAACGAGTTCAACACCGTCTCGCCGTCCATGCCCAGGGCATAGAGCAATGTCGTCGCCGGCAACTTGCGCTTGCGGTCGATGCGGACGAACAAGATGTCCTTGGCGTCGAACTCGAAATCGAGCCATGAGCCGCGATAAGGGATGACGCGGGCGGCAAACAGGAGCTTGCCGGAGGCGTGGGTTTTGCCCTTATCGTGATCGAAGAACACGCCCGGCGAACGGTGCATCTGCGAGACGATCACCCGCTCGGTGCCATTGACGATGAAGGTGCCTTTGTCGGTCATCAGCGGGATATCGCCGAGATATACGTCCTGTTCCTTGATGTCTTTAACCGATTTCGCGCCTGTTTCTTCGTCGCTTTCAAACACAATCAGGCGCAGCTTCAATTTCAGCGGCGCGGCATAGGTCATGTCGCGCTGCTGGCATTCCTCAACGTCGAACTTCGGTTGCTCGAACTCATACGACACGTAGTCGAGAACCGCGCGTTCGGAAAAATCCTTGATCGGAAAGACCGAGCGGAACACCGCTTCCAGGCCTTCCAATGTCCGCGCCGCAGCGGTTGAATCTTTTTGCAGGAATGCGTCGTAGGAGCTTTTTTGAACCTCAATCAGGTTGGGCATTGCGCCCGCTTCCGGAATTTTGCCGAAGGATTTGCGAATCCGCTTCTTGCCCGTGAACGTGAGAGCCATGCTCTTCCTCATTTCGCCTCTGGCGCATCCGCCTCAGTCCGCCCCTGAGTGATAGCGCCTTCGTCGCGTCCGCTGTGAGAGGCCCGAGGGGGCCTTTCGATCTGCAATCCTTTGGGGAGAAGGACTGCGCGCAGCTCCACGGACGAGGAGAACCGCGGCGGTGCGGCTCTGGCCGCACCCGCATACGCAAACACGCCAAACGGAGCCGGCGCGCGTCACCGGCTCCGTCCAGCGTAGACGAACTTACTTCAGCTCGACCTTGGCGCCGGCCTTTTCGAGCTGCGCCTTGAACTTCTCGGCGTCGGCTTTGTTGACGCCTTCCTTCACCGGCTTGGGCGCGCCTTCAACCAGGTCCTTGGCTTCTTTCAGGCCAAGATTGGTGATGGCGCGGACTTCCTTGATGACTTCGATCTTCTTGTCGCCGGCCGCAGCCAGGACAACGGTGAACTCGGTCTTTTCTTCAACCGGCGCGGCAGCCGCGCCGCCGCCAGCCGGAGCCGCCGCAACCGCCACCGGCGCTGCAGCAGAAACGCCCCACTTTTCTTCCAGTAGCTTCGCCAGGTCAGCAGCTTCAAGAACGGTCAGGGAGGAGAGATCTTCAACGATTTTTTCGAGTTTCGACATGGTTCAATACCCTTGGCTCAAGCGACGCGCACGCCGCCCATGATTGGTGTTTTCGGTGCGATCAGGCAGCGTCTTTATTGGCGTAAGCGGCGATCACGCGGGCCAATTGACCGCCGGGCGCTTGCAGGATGCCGGCGATCTTGGTCGCCGGGGCCTGGATGAGCCCGATCAGTTTGCCGCGCAGCTCGTCGAGGCTCGGCAGTGTGGCAAGCGCCTTCACTCCGCTCTCGTCGAGCACGACCTGGCCCATGAACCCGCCAACAAGGACGAATTTTTCCTTTTCCTTGGCGAACGCCACAGCGACCTTGGTCGCTGCGATCGGGTCGTCGGAAAAGGCAATCGCCGTCGGTCCGGTGAACAGTTTCGCTTCCGCAGCGGCCGGATGGCCGTCGAGGGCGATTTTGGCCAGGCGGTTTTTCACCACCTTCAGCCCTGCGCCTTCCGCCCGCAGGCGGCGACGCAACGCTGTCATGTCCGCAACCGACAAGCCGGCATAGTGGCCCAACACCACCACACCGGAACGGCCGAAGATGCCTTTCAGCTCTTCTACCGCCTGCGCTTTTTCAGCACGATCCATTGCGGTCTCCTGTTTGAGGCGGCAGGATGATCCTGGCCGCCGCGGAAAACGCGGCTACGGCCCGACATCCTGGCTTAGGGCCTGGAACCGGCCGCGCAACCGCGCGACAGACTGTCCCAGGGCGAAAAGCCGCCGCCTTGCCGCCCGTAACGCGCACGAGCGGGGCATTGAACTCATCTGACCTGTCTCCTGCGGGCCCAAACGAATTAAGCCCTGCCGCACCGGCCGCACACGCAAAGCGCTGCGACCCCGGACAGGGCGCCCACAGTCTTGGACAGGGGCGGCCACGACGGCCGCCCATCTCTCCAGCCTTAGCGGCCGGATAGCCGCGTTCTATGCACGACTTCTTCACCAACCGCAAGCGCTGCTGGACCAAACAATTATGGCGGTAATGCGGCATTTGCAGAGACGCCAAGGCGCGCGAAGGAAGCCGACATGTGGAAATTCTCCCCGGGCGCCTTTTCGTGACCGCAAGTGTCTGCTTGAACTGACTTAACCACCACATGGCGGATAGGAGACCAAGATGGCGCGTCCACGATATGCCCGCGCAGCGCTTGTGCTGATCGCGAGCTTTGCGCTGGCGACGACCGGGCTGGCAGAAGGGCAGGCGCGCAGCCCCGTCACCAGTCGCGACAAGCAGGCCGGCGCCCAATCGCATCCGCAAATCCTTTCCGAGTTCGGCGGCGAGATGACTGGGCCGCTATCGGCTTATGTCAAAGGCGTCGGCGAGAAGATGGCGACCGCCGCCGGTCTGCCCAAGACCTGCCTGTTCACGGTGATCAATTCCGATGTGGTCAACGCCTTCGCGGTGCCGGGGTGCTATATCTATATAACCCGCGGTCTGCTGGCGATCATGGGTTCGGAAGACCAGCTTGCCGCGGTGCTGGGCCATGAGGTCGGCCATATTACAGGCGAGCATTCGCGCAAGCGGCAGCAGCGCCAGACCCTCGGAACGCTCGGCGCGATCGCTGTAGGCGTTCTGACCAAGAACCAGGAGCTTATGCAGGTCGCTGGACAGGCCGCCCAGCTCTATTCGCTCAGCTATTCGCGCAACCAGGAGTTCGAGGCCGATGACCGTGGCGTCGCTGGCCTGCGCACCGCTGGCTATAATCTTTACGCCGCCGCCGAGATGCTCAATGCGCTGGGCGTCAATGACGCGGTGACCGCCAAAACCGCCGGGCGCGACACCCAAAGCGCCACGCCGACATGGGCGCGCACCCACCCGCTGACCTCCGACCGCGTCGCCCGCGCCGCCAACAATGCCCGCGCCCTTGGCGCGGCGCCCGGCGCGGCCGAGCAGGTGCGGCCCTATCTGAGCGCCATCAATGGCATGCTGTATGGCGATGATCCCGAACAAGGCTTCGTCAATGGCAATACCTTTGCCCACCCCAAACTGAAAATCGCTTTCGACGCCCCGCAGGGCTTCACACTCAGCAATGGCAGCCAGGCCATCACCATCGCCGGGCCAAACAGCCAGCGCGCGATGTTTTCCGGCGGGGCGCTGCCGAACGGGTCGCTGGAGACCTATACCCAGCAGGTGTTGCAACAAGTCGTCGGCAAGGCGCCGGCGCGTGTCGGCCAAGGCCAGCGCACCACCACCAATGGCGTCGACACCGCGATCCTGCCGGCGCAGGCCCAAACCCAGCAGGGCCAAATCGTTGACGTCGTCGTCACCGCCTATCGCGTCGGAGCCGGCGCCTATCACTTCGTCACCATCGCCCCGCAAGGCGGCGGCGGCCAGATGAGCGGCATGCTGCGTTCGTTCCGGATGTTATCCGACAGCGAGGTCGCCAGCTTGCGTCCGCGCGTGCTGCAAGTCGTGGATGTGCGCCAAGGCGACACCGTGCAGTTGCTGGCCAGCCGCATGGCGTTCAACGACTTCCAGGTTGATCGCTTCGCCGCCCTGAACAGCCTGGATCCGGCCCGCCCCCTGAAGCCCGGCAGTCAAGTGAAGCTGATCGTCTTGGGTCGCTAAAACGACAACAGGCCGACCGGTTCGCCGGTCGGCCTGTTTCAGATCATCTGTGTTCAGACGATTATTGGTTTTGCGCCGCCGCCCCGCTGGTGGCTGTGCTGGTATCGACGCGCACGCCCGGCCCTTGCGTCGAGCTGAGCGCAACCTTCTTCAGAAACACGCCCTTGGCGCCAGACGGCTTGGCGCGCACGACCGCATCCACGAAGGCGCGAATGTTTTGCGTCAGCGCTTCTTCGCTGAAGCTCGCTTTGCCGACGCCGGCATGAATGATCCCGGCCTTTTCGACCCGAAACTCCACCGCGCCGCCCTTGGAATCCTTCACCGCCTTGGTGACATCCGCGGTGACGGTGCCGACTTTCGGGTTCGGCATCAGGCCGCGCGGGCCCAGCACCTTACCAAGCCGGCCGACCAGCGCCATCATGTCCGGCGTAGCGATCAGGCGATCGAACTCAATCTTGCCACTGTTGATTGTCTCAAACAGGTCCTGGTCGCCGACGATATCGGCGCCGGCGGCGCGGGCTTCTTCAGCCTTTTTGTCCTTGGCGAACACAGCGACGCGCAACGTCTTGCCGGTGCCATTGGGCAGATTGCAGACACCGCGGACCTGCTGGTCAGGGTATTTCGGATCCACGCCCAGATTCAACGCCACTTCGATGCTCTCATCGAACTTGGCCTTGGCCCGTTCTTTGATCATCTTCACGGCTTCTTCGAGCGTGTGCTGTTTGCGGCTGTCGATCCCGGTGTGGGTCTTGGCCATGCGCTTCGTGTAACGAACGCCATCAATCTTCGGCATCTGGGCTTACTCCACCACATCCAGGCCCATCGCGCGCGCCGAGCCCATAATGGTCTTGGCGGCGGCGTCGATGTCGTTGGCGTTCAAGTCTTTCATCTTCACTTTGGCGATCTCGCGGACCTGGGCCATGGTGACCTTGCCAACTTTGGCGCGGCCCGGCGTCTTGGAGCCAGAGGCCGGCTTCTTGCCGATCTTGAGGCCTGCGGCCTTCTTCAGCAGGAAGGTCGCCGGCGGCGTCTTGATCTCGAAGGTGAACGACTTGTCCTGGTAGTAGGTGATGATCACCGGGCACGGATCGCCCTTGTTCATGTCGGCGGTCTTGGCGTTGAATCCTTTGCAGAATTCCATGATGTTGAGACCACGTTGACCGAGGGCGGGCCCGATCGGCGGCGATGGTGCAGCCGCACCCGCCGGCACCTGGAGCTTAATTTGCCCCATGACTTTCTTAGCCATGATGTCCTCTCAAGGTTGAGGGTCGTGGTGCGGCGCCGACGGCTGTTTTGCCGGTTCGCCTGCCACGGGAGCTGCGCCGGGGATCCGGCGCAAGCGGGCGCGTATAGGAGAAATGGGGCGCCAAGGCAAGGCGGGCATGAGTGAAATCCCGCTTTCTGTGTTAAGACCGGGCCATGAAAGACGGCGCGCGCACCGGCAATCGCATGACCTTTCGGGAGTTCATCGATTGAGAGGAGCGCCAGCCGCGCAAATATGAGCCCGTCAATGGCCTGATTTCGATGATGGCTGGCGGCACAAACCAGCACAATACGATTGCCGCCAACATCGTCGTACACCTTGTGCGCCACCTGTGCAGAACGCGCTGTCGCCACTGCAGCAGCGACACCAAGATACAAACCGCCTGCGGGCAGAGTTATGACACAGACGCCCAAGTCGATTGCGGCCCGTTTGGTCCGGACGCGACCGCGTCGAGCAAACCGACAATCGTGTTTGAAGTTCTCTGCGCAACCACGCGCGATCCTGATCTGGGAATCAGACCGCCAGCCAATCAAGCCACGCCCAGCATCAGCCAGATCGTCTATCTGGCGGCGAACCTGACGCATGTCATGATCTGGACGCTCACCGCCGACGGCTGGACCGAGAGCGTAGGGGTGCGGCCCGAAGAATCGATCGCGCTGGACGGCCTGGCCATCAAGATGTCGGTGGCGGCGCTTTATGAGGGCGCGTTTGCGGCCCCTTGATTGGATTGCCGAGAGCAACGCACGCCGATCAGATCTGTCGCTAAAGGCCGCCAATAGCCCGTCCAGAATTGCAAAGCCATGCGTTCATTTAGCCACTGGCGCCCCGCTGCACTTTCCGGATGAGGGCATAAGCCGCGGCAGCGTCTGGAATGTTTTCAAAAGCCATCGGACCCATGCCGTATATTTTCAGCAGATTGAATTCATCAAAAATCTCGCGCGGATCAGCGGGGCCAAACCGAATGGCTCCACGCCCGCCTTTGCGCTCATGAAAGATAATCTCCGGCGCGCCTTTAAGGTCAATCGCCCGAAGAGCGCCACTCATCCCAGCGGTGTGAATCAGCGCACGGGTGCTGGTGATGGCGTAACAAGTCTGGCGCCGACGCCACATATCGACAAGGAAACGGCCAACAACGCTGTAAGCGCCAAATAGAAGAAAGGGCAATCCGAACAGTTTGAAGAAGAAATCGGCGCCGCCCTGCCACACACCCCAATTCCAATACACAACAAAGCCCGCCCACAACAGGCTGAACGGGACCAAAAAAAGGTCCGCCGGGCGAAAGAGCAGACCTTGTTGCGGAAGACCCGCCCACAGAACGGTCTCGCCTGGCTCAAGATAGGGCTGAAATCTCGCCGAAGATATTGGCCCCATAAATCCCCCCATCATTTTACCAAACGTAAGATAACCTTTTGGCGTGCAGTCTATTCCGTCTTATACACATTCAAAATCAGCACATCGATATCCTGCTTCGGCGTGAAGTTCTTTGCGCGCCATTCAAACTGCGTCGGGCTGATTTTCTTGATGCCCGCGGCGCAGAAGGAAACAAGCTTGTCCGGCGCGCCCTTGTCGACCACGAGGCGGAAATCGCCGATGGGCTTTGCCCAATTGGCGCCGGTTTTCAGCACATAGGAAATCTGCGTATCGCCAACGAAGGTGTTTTTACGCCCGGCCAAGGCGGCGGCGGCTTTTTCAAACGCCGAATCGACGCAATAGCGCTTCACCATGGCGCGCCGATCGGGATCGCTTTTGGGAATGCTCGCAATGGTCAATAGATTGCCAACCGACCCGCCGGCGACAGGCTCATAGCGATGCTCCACAACCACATCACGCCCAGCCGGAAAGGTCTGCTCGCGATGGAAGGCCGCCCGCAGCGTCCAAAGCGGGCGATAATAGACTTGCCAGCCTTTTCCGGCGTCGTAGCGCTCTTCTTCCAGAAGGCCCGCCTTCACCAACGCCGCCAATTTGTCTTTCGGCAGGGTTGAGACCCGCTCCATCGTCGCCTGCGTCATGATCATGAGCGGCGCCCCGGCGGCGATGATCTGGGCGGTGACGTCCTTGCCTTTAACGAAGGCGCGCACATCCGGCGTCAGCGCGACGCTTTGCCCATCAACCACGGTTTTGAAATTGACGAAATTCGCATCTTCCGCGTTCGCCAGATCGATGGGCGCTTCCGAATACATCTCAATATCGGGCAGCGGAAACGCAACCCGCACCGTCACCGGCGCGCTGGTGAGGTTGCGATACACATAGCGCACCCGCACTTCTTTGGCGCTGAGATAGAGATCCTCCGACAGCATCGCGATCTTGTCGGTCTTGTCGAACTGCAAACCGCCAATCGACAGCGTCGCCGATGAATCATTCGCCGCCGCCGGCAACGCCGCCAACATGGCCAGCGCCACAGCCGCCGCCAAACCCGCCATTCGCTTCATCGCAACCCTCCGTACTGCGGCGATTGGGCCACGCCCGGGCACTGACGTCAACCGCCAACAAAAAGCGGGCCGCATCGCTGCGACCCGCTTCCTGTAGCCTAGCCTTGGGGCGTTTATTCGGCCGGCAGGGCCTTGGCGCCTTTGGCGTCCTTGCCGGTTTTCCAGATCGAATAGAGCATCGCCCCGCCGATCAGAGCCAATGTCGCGATCAGGCTCCAATGCGGCTCCAGATACGGCACCAATGGCGCTCCATATTCGGCCTTCCAGGCTTTGTAGAGCCCGAAATTCCAGATGATCTTGATACCGATCAGCACCAGCACAGCGGCCAGGCCATACTTCAGGTACTTGAACCGCTCAACCGCCGCCGACAACATGAAGAACATCGAGCGAAGCCCTAGGATCGCGAAGATATTCGACGTGTAGACGATGAACGGGTCGCGGGTGACGGCAAAGATCGCCGGCACGCTGTCGACGGCAAAAATGATGTCGACCACCTCGACCATGATGAGAGCGAGGAACAGCGGTGTGGCCATCATCACCAGCTTGCCGGTCTTGGGGTCCGGCTTCTTCACAAAGAAGTTGTGGTTCTCGATCTTGTCATAGACCGGCATCCGCTTGCGGACGAATTTGAGCACCGGATTCTCATCCAGTTTCATCTCATGCTCGCCGCCGAACAGCATCTTGTAGCCGGTGAAGATCAAGAAGGCCGCAAAGATGAACAGCACCCAGGTGTAGCGGTTCACCACTTCCGCGCCGAGTCCGATGAAAATCGCGCGGAAGAAAATCGCGCCGATGATCCCCCAGAACAGCACGCGGTGCTGATATTCGCGCGGCACCGCGAAGAAGGTGAAGATCATGCCGATGACGAAGATGTTGTCGAACGCGAGCGCGGTTTCCAGCAGATAGCCAGTGAAATATTGAATCACTGCCTGTTGGTTGAGATTGTCCGGGCTATTGTAATACTGCGGATCCGGCGTGTAGCCCCAAAACACATAGGCGCCGAACGCCACAGCGAGCGAGGCAAAACCCGCCCACATCAGCGCGCTCTTTTTCGGCGAGACGACTTCATCCTTCTTGTTCAGAAGGCCGAGATCGACCCACAGCAGAAAGCCAATGAACGCTAGAAAAGAGAGCCACAGCCATATCGGCTGGCCCGCATAAACTGCGGAAAGAAATTCGGGCACGGGAAGCTCCGTCATGCCTGCGCTGCGTCGGCGCGGAAAAGGATCGATCCGACATCGCGCATGCCGCCGCATACGCCAGAGGGGCCCGGATCCTGGAGACGAATACCCGCACAGCTAGTGCGGGCGAGCCGGCCGCTGCATAGCCTGATTGTGGAAATGCGCAAGACTGGCCGCTTGGCGGGCAGGCGCGCTGCGGCTAGCCTTGGCCAATGACCCCGCCCTTGCCCGACGCCATCGCCCTGCCAACGCCGTGTCTTGTTGTCGATCAGGCGGCCTTGCGCCGAAACCTAAACGCCATGCAGGTCGCTTGCGACGCGGCCGGCGTGCGGCTGCGCGCGCATGGCAAGATGCACAAATGCCCCGATCTGGCGCGATTGCAGATCGCCCAAGGGGCGGTCGGCGTATGCGCCCAGACGATTGGCGAGGCCGAAGCGTTCGCCGCCGCCGGCATCGGCGATAGCCTGATCTCGGCGCCGATTGCGTTGCACGACGCGCCACGCGCGGCGGCGTTGGCGCAGCGCACAAGGCTGGCCCTCGTCGCCGACGATCTGGTTTTGATTGACGCGCTGGCCGCAACACGCGCAGCGCTCAGTGTGCTGGTCGATCTTGATGTCGGCCAGCGCCGCACCGGCGCGACGCCCGCAGAGGCGCTCAACCTCGCGCGCGCGATCGCTTCGGCGCCGGGCCTTCGATTTGGCGGCGTGCAGGCTTATCACGGCGCGATCCAACACTTGACGCCGGACGCGCGGGCGGCAGGCGCACGCGCCACCGCAGACCTCTTGCGCCCCGTGGTGGCGGCGCTGACCGCGGCGGGCTTGGCTCCACCGGTTGTAACCGGCGGCGGCACCGGCAGCTTTGCGGCAGATATTGAAGCGGGCGTGTTTTCGGAACTTCAATGCGGCTCTTACGCCTTGATGGACGCCGAATACGCCGCCTGCCAGGCGCCGTTCGAGCCGGCCGTGTTTTTGGCCGCGACCGTGGTGTCGGCGCGGCGCAAGACCCACGCAACGATCGACGCCGGCTTGAAGGCGCTGAGCGTGGAGGTCGCGCCGCGCATCGTCGCTGGCGCGCCGGCAGGCGCCCATTTCCGCTTCATGGGCGATGAGCATGGCGCGGTGCTGCATCCTTTGTATCGGGCGCGGCTCGCGGGCGCGGGCGACGCCCAGGCCCAGGCGCGCGAAGCGGGCGCGATCCAGGCTGATCCGAATTGTCCGCACCCGGACGATTTGCCCAAGATCGGCGCGCGGGTGTGGCTGCAACCCGGCCATGTCGATCCGACGATCAATCTGCACAGCCATTTGATCGTGGCGGCGGATGGCGCGATCGTGGATCGTTGGCCGATCTCGGCGCGGCGCTAATAACCTGCCGCCATGCCGTCCTTGCGCATTTCGGACGCGCCAATAAAGACGCCGCCCTGGCGCGCAATCGCCTGATAGCCGCCGACATCTTGATAGCCGCTCGCCATCACATGCCCGCGGGCGACGAGCGCCTTGCGCACATCCGCGCCGATCTGGCTTTCCAGATAGAGCGTCTCGGCGCCATCGCTGCCGTCGGCATCCGGACCGCCGATATCGCGCCAGCGCGGCGCGTCGCCCGCTTCCTGCACATCCATGCCGAAATCGACGAGATTGGTCATGATCTGGGCATGGCCCTGGGGCTGCATGTCGCCGCCCATTACCCCGAAGGCAAGCCACGGCTGGCCGCCCTTCATGGCAAAGCCTGGAATGATGGTGTGGAACGGCCGCTTGCCCGGCGCATAGGCATTGGCGTGGGCTGGATTGAGATTGAATTGCGAGCCGCGGTTCTGCAGCATGAAGCCTAGGCCGTCGGGCACAATGCCCGAGCCCATGCCGCGATAGTTCGACTGAATCAGCGACACCATCATGCCGGATTTATCCGCCGCACACATATAGATCGTGTCACCGCCGGCATAGCCTTTGATATCGCGGGCCGGTGTCGCGCGATCCATCTTGATCGTGGCGCGCTGGCGCGCGGCATAGGATTTGTCGAGCAGCTGCGCCACCGGCAACTTGGCGAAATCGGGATCAGCGATGAAACGGGCGCGATCGGCGAAGGCAAGCTTTTTGGCTTCAGCGACCACGTGCAGCGCATCGGCGGAGCCAAACCCCATTGCTTGCAGGTCAAAGCCTTCGAGAATATTCAGGATCTGCAATACCGTGAGGCCCTGGCTGTTGGGCGGAATCTGAAACACATCGACGCCGCGATAGCGCGTCGAGATCAGCTCCACCCATTGCGCGCGGTAGGCCGCCATATCGGCCTTGGTCAAAGGCCCGCCGACGCGCTGCATGTAGCGATCCAGAGTGTCGGCGCCGTCGCCTTCGTAAAACCAATCGCGGCCATAGACGGCGATATTGGTGTAGGTGCGCGCCAAATCCGGATTGGCGAACATCTCGCCGGCCCGGGGCGCGCGGCCGTCAATCAGCCACGCCTTCTTGGCGTTGTCGAACTCCTCGATATCGGCGCGGCCCTGCTCGAAGCGGTTGAAATTGCGCGCCCAGCCCTGCGCGATAATCGGCGCGACGGGATGACCATCGCGGGCATAGCCAATTGCTGGTTGCAGAACGTCCGACAATCGCAGCTTGCCGAACTTGGCGTGCAGTTGAAGCCAGCCATCTACCGCGCCGGGCACGGTGGCGCAGCGCACGCCGAGCGGCGGGATGATCGGGCCTTTGGCGCGAGCGGCCGCTTGCGCCAAAGTTTGACCGCGCGGCGCCGGGCCTGACGCATTGATCGCGTTCAGCTTGGCGGTTTTCGGATCCCACACAATAGCGAACAAATCACCGCCGACGCCGCAGCCGGTGGGCTCCATCACGCCAAGGCAGGCGTTCGCCGCGATCGCTGCATCAATCGCGGAGCCGCCCTGCTTTAACACGGCCAACCCCGCCGCCGTGGCCAGCGGCTGCGAGGTCGCGACCATGCCGTCTTTGGCGTAAACCGCCGAGCGGCCGGCAAAGGCGCGGCCCAGAGGCCGATCGCCAGCCATTGCGGGCGCAGCCGCCAAACCAGCCCCAGCCGCCAAAGTCGCGCGTCGTGTGAACATGAAACCCTCCATTGGATTTCATCTAGCAGGCTTTGCGCGCCCGCAAAGCACATCGATTGCATCAATGGCCACGGATCGCCGCCGCTGCCTCAAAGGAACAGCGGGGCGCGTGGCGACAGCTGAAACAAATCCCCGCTTAGTGCTTCGTGCCGCCGCTTGCCGTTACGATATGGCAGGTGACCCAGTCACCGTCCGGACCGGCAAGGAATGCAATGACCCGGGCGATATCGTCGGGCTTGCCGATGCGTTGCAGGGCTTAAATGGCGTGCGCCTATTTCTTGCCGTCATCGCTGCCGAGCCAAGCCGACATGTCGGTTTCGATCGCGCCGGGGGCAACGCCCGTGACGCGCACGCCCTTCGGCCCAAGCTCGGCGGCCAGATGCAGGATCAAGGTGTCGATCGCGCCTTTGGAAGCCGCATAGGCTGCAATGCCCGGGAACTAGGTTTGGTGACCGCGGTGGTGACGAATATCACCCGCCCGCCGTCCGGCAGCGCATCGGCGAGGCGCGCGGCAAGCAGATAAGGCGCCTTCACATTGACCGCCAGGGTGCGGTCCAGCGTGGCGTTGTCGGTCGCGGCGAAGCCGACAAACGGCGCGATGCCGGCATTGTTGACCAGGATATCGAGCCGCTCGGCGCCAGTATGCTCGCGCAGAAGCGACCGGGCGGAGTGAGCCAGGCGCTCAATCTGGTCCGGTTCGGAGAGGTCGGCCTGGACGGCGGCGGCTTTGCCGCCGGCGGCCTTAATCTGGTCCACCACGGCATGGGCTTCTTTCTCGGCCGCACCATAATGGACGATGACGAACGCGCCCTTGGCCGCGAGGTGCAGCGCAGCAGCCTTGCCGATGCCGCGCGAAGCGCCTGTCACCAAAGCGGTTTTTCCATTGAGGTCGGACATGATCTGTTTCCTGGGCCGGAGCGGCCCCGCCCGACCAAGTTGGCGCGCGGCCCTGTTAGTTCACGTTTTCCGAACTATCGAAATTCTGAACTGACTGTTTGGAGTTTCTCTCTTATCCTGGACTGGATTTGACCCGATCCGCCGTCAGCCCACTTGCCGCTTAGTCATGACCCGCTTCACCCACCCCGACCCCAAGGATGTCAGCCTCGACGCCGTGCTGCACGCCTTGGCCGATCCCGCCCGTCGCGCGATCGTGAAGGCGCTTGCGGCGGACAAGCAGAGCTGCGGCAAGGGGCTCGCCTGCGCGGCCGCTGCCCCCGCCGCATTGCCGAAATCAACGTTTTCCAATCATTACGTGGTTCTGCGATCCGCCGGATTGGTGCGCGCCACCAAGGACGGAGCGGCCGTCATCCACACCCTGCGGTGAGAGGATATCGAAGCGCGTTTCCCCGGTGTGCTCAGCGCCATCCTTGCGGTCGGGTGACGGCGCAGGCTAAGCGAAGCCTGCGCCCGCGGACGTGGCGAAACCGGTAGACGCAGCGGACTTAAAATCCGCTTTTGGCAACGAAGTGCGGGTTCGAGTCCCGCCGTCCGCACCAGGCCTTATGCCTCGCTGGCCCGCTCCGGCTCCACGCCCAGGCTGCGCGCCAACGCCATCAGCTTGTCTACTGCCGCTTCCAAGGCCGCCGGATTGGCGCTGCGTGCAACGAGGTGAACGCCATAGCCTTCGACCGGCGAAAACCAGGGATAGGAGCCAAAGGTGACGCCTTCACTGTCGGCCTCCAACGCGGCAAGGGCCGCCGCCAGATCGCCTTCGCGCAGCCCCTTGCCGCGCACGGTCGCTGACGCCATGACTGCCCCGCCAGCGATGCGCGGCGCGATGTCTTCGAGCATCCCGCGCATGATGCTTGGCACGCCGGCCATCACGAACACATTGCCGAGCTGGAAGCCCGGCGCCTTTGACACCGGGTTCTTCACCAGGCTCGCGCCATCGGGAATGCGCGCCATGCGCAGACGGGCCTCATTCAGTTTGCTTTCGTCGCCATAGTGCTCAAGCAGGATGGCGCGGGCGTCGGCGCGGACATCGATCGCCACACCGAACCCGGCCGCGACCGCATCGGCGGTTTTGTCGTCATGGGTCGGGCCAATGCCGCCGGTGGTGAAGACATAATCATAGGCCGTGCGCAGCGCGTTGAGCGCAGCGATGATCGCTTCCGGCTGGTCGCTGACCACGCGCGCTTCGGCCACGCTCACGCCCAGCGGCTGCAAGAACTTCGCCAGCGTCTGCAGATTGATGTCTTGCGTGCGGCCGCTGAGCAGCTCGTCGCCGATCAGCAGCACGCCGGCGGTTTTTGGAATGTCGGTCATACGCGCAAGGTTAGCTGAACGCCGCCCCCGCGCGCAAACCCTTACGGCTTGCCCGGCAAAACGTAATGCACCTCAGCACCCGGCCCCAGCGGCAACGCGAAATAGACCCACGCCACTGTCATCGCCAGGCCAAAGACCAAGAACCAGAGGGAGAACGGGATCATCGTCGCCATCAGGCTGCCCATGCCGAAATTCTTGTCCCAGCGCTGGCAAAAGGTCAGCACCAGTGGGAAATAGACCATCAGCGGGGTGATGATATTGGTCACGCTGTCGCCCATGCGGAAAGCGGCTGTGGTCATTTCCGGCGACACACCGAGCAGCATCAGCATCGGCACCAGAACCGGCGCCATCATGCCCCACTTCGCTGACGCCGACCCGATCGCGAGATTGATCGTGGCCGACAGGGTCACGATCAAGGCGATGATCGCCGGCGTTGGCAGGCCGGACGACTTGATCGCCTCCGCGCCATGGATGGCCGCGATCGGGCCAAGCTGCGACCAATTGAACATCGCCACGAAATGCGCCGCCACAAACGCGAGCACGATATAGGGGCCCAGATCAGCCATCGCTTCGCTCATCATCCGCACCACGTCGCGGTGGGTCTTGATCGTGCCGACTGCGCCGCCATAGAGCACGCCGGCCAGCAGGAACATTAGGAAGAAGCCCGCGATCAGCGAGGTATAAAAGGGCTGCAGCGCCTTGGCCTGGACTTGTTCGGCGGTGGCGCAGCCCTTGACCAGCTCGTTAAGCGCATCGTTCGCCGCCACGCCCTGATCAAGCAGGAAGCGCGCATAGCAGGCCGCGTCATAGAGCGGCGGACCCGATTTGGCGCTGGTCGCGCCAAGCGCGTACCAGAGTTGTGGCGTGACCAGTGCGATCCAGGCCGCGGTCACCAGGATCACCCCCAGCAAGGCGCGGCTGAGGCCTGTCATTTCTTCGGCGCTGAGCTGGCCGGCGGAGGTGTCAACCGGCGCCCCGCCCAGCGGCGCCCATTTGCCAAGGCGCGGCTCCACGATCACGTCGCAGACAAACCATCCCACCGGCGTGAACAACACAGCCATAGCCGCAATGTACCACCAATTGCCCGCAATATTGGCCGTCCAATCCGGCGCCAGAAGCCGTGCGGCTGGTTCGGTAATGCCCAGCAACAGCGCATCCAATTGGCCCGGCAAGAGATTGGCCGAAAAGCCGCCGGACACGCCCGCAAAGGCCGCCGCGATTCCAGCGACGGGGTGGCGCCCAGCCGCGGCAAACAGAATGCCGGCCAGCGGAATCAGCACGACATAGGCCGCATCCGCGGCTTGATTGCCCATGATGCCCATGAACACCACGATCGGCGTCAGCAGCCATTTCGGCGCGTCTTTCACGCCCGCGCGCATGACGGCCGAAAACCAGCCGGTGCGCTCGGCCACGCCCGCGCCCAGCATCACGATCAACACGTAGCCAAGCGGCGCAAAACTGGTCAGCGTTTTGGGCATATCGACGATCAGCTTGTTCAGGTTTTCGGATGTGAACAAACTGGTTGCGGTGATGGTTTTGCCGCTCACCGGATTGATCGCCGACCAGCCGACAATCGAGCCGACCACCGAAGCCGCCATCAGCAGCCCGATCAGCCAAATGAAGATAAACACCGGGTCCGGCAGTTTATTGCCGAAGCGTTCGATGGCGTCGAGGATGCCGCCCTTTTTGGGTTCGGCAGCGGCGGCGTCAGACATGTTCGATCCCCGGGTCGTGGGCGCCAACGCCCATGCGTGATTTGGCCGCACCTTAGGCGCCCCGCGGCGGTTTGGCGAGAGCAGTCGCGCAGCGGCGCGAAAGTGGCCGCCCAGCGAACACTGCCGAGGTGGCGCCGACGCCGACACAGCTCAGAAAAGCCCGCCCGCCAAGGCGGGGGGCGCGGTTAAGCGTTGCGCCGATGCCTTAGCGCGGCCTCATCCAAACAATTGACGCAGATCGGCCGGATAGTCGGTCGGCGTGAAATGCGCCCACAGGCTCACATCATTGCCCTTGAAATCATAAAACAGCAGCATTAGGCCAAGCTCCTCAAACGCTGGCTCCAGCGAGCGCAGCTTCTGGCCGATCGGCTCGCGCGGCGCCGGCAGCGCAAGGCAGCGCCGCCAGCCCGCTGATTTCGGCGCCAACAGCGCCAACTGACCCACGCCCTTGGTGAAGTCTTCCAGCTCCGCATCGGCGCGGATTTCAAACGCGATCGACAAATCGCCGCGCGACAAGGCCAAATCCGCGATTGTCGGCCCGGTCTTTAGTTCGACAACCTGAAAGCCAGCGGTCCGGGCGCGGTCAAACAGCGCCTGCACCACTTTCGTTTGCGCCCGGTGCTGGCGCTGCACCGCCGGCGATATCGGATAGATGTGCAGATCATCATCGCGCGCGTCGCTGTCGGCCGCGCCGCGCCCGACGCGCTCGACAAAACGCTCATATTCCGGATGCAACACCGCAATCGCCATCAGGCCGTCGGCGGCGCGCGCATCGCTCACCGGGCCGATCAAGATATAGTCACGATCGCCCACGGTCGCGCGCTTAATTTGCGGCGCGCCAGCCAGCCGGCGAAACGGCTCGCGGATCGATTGGCTTTTCAGTTCGTCCTCGCTCACCAGCAGAAATTGCCCGCCGGCCTCGTCCACCGCCATGGCGACGCGCTTTTGCTGCTTGTCCGGATCACGGCGCGGCAGCCCGATGCGCAGAATGTCCTTGTCTTTCTCCGTCAGTGCGACGCCGACATGGGCGTCCTGGCGGGTGATCTGGATATAGACATAAACGTCGTCGCGCTTGGCAAAGCTTGCGCCTTCTTCTATTGGGCCATCACTCCCGCCCTTTTGCCAAGCGTCTGTTTTGCGCCCGGCCCAGCGCGTCAGCATGTCCTCCAATGCCGCAAATCCGGCATCGAGTTCGGTTTCCGTATCGACAATTCTCAGGCCCATCGCGTCCTCGTGCTGCGTCAATTCCAGTCAGTTGTCGCACATAGACATGGCAGCTATGCGGCAATCGCGCCCACAGCAAGCCCTTACGCGTTGGCCGAGAAGGTCGAACCGATTTTATGAAGAAATTATTTCGCTATATTTGCTTATAATTAATCGTCGTTTACGCGATTGAGGGCCTATAGCTAACCAAGGCGAAGAGGCGAACAGCCGAAACCGGAGCAAAGACTATGCGAAATCTAATTATTGCCGCGTCTGTTTGCATGGCCTGCCTGTGCGCACCAGCCATGGCCGACACACGCATTTCCGTATGGGGCTATGACTTCTCCAACAGCCGCGACGTGGTGGCCCTGCATGACCGCGTGGCGCTGGCGGCCAAGCGCGCCTGCGAGGACCCGGGCGACCGCTCTTTGGCAGCAAGAACCTATGAGCGCACCTGCCGCATCGCGTTCATTGAAGAAGCCGTCGCCAAGATCAATCGCCCAACCGTGACGGCCTTCTATGGCGCTCTGCAAGGCAACCAACGGATCGCGCGCTTCGGCGATCGGGCGCCGCAAGAAGCGCTGATCGCGCTTGCGGCCGCAACGCCTACAGCCAGCAGCGCCATTCGCGCGGCGGCGTCGGAATAGCAAAACGGCTCAGCGGCGGCGCGGCCAAGTTGAAAACCGCGACGCCGCACGGGCAATCACATCGGCATGGCGCGCCGCGATCACGCCCGGATCGCCGCCATATCCGCCGCCGGCAACAATCGCCATGGGCAGGCCGCGCACGGCAACCGCGTCAAAGACCATTTTGTCGCGCGCCGCCAAACCAGCATCGCTCAACGACAAATGGCCAAGCGCATCGTCTGTATGCGGATCAATGCCGGCATTGAAGAACACAAGATCAGGGGCACAGCGCGCGAACGCCGTTGCGAGCGCCGATTGCAGCGCAGCAAGATAGGCGTCGCTGCCGGTTCCCTGCGGCAAGCCGATATCCAAGTCACTCACTGCTTTGCGCGTTGGGAAATTGGTTTCACAATGCACGGACAACGTGAAGACGCGCGGATCGTCAGCGAAAATGGTCGCAGTACCGTCGCCTTGATGCACATCGAGATCAATCACAAGCGCCTGGCGGATGGCGCTGCGGGCCAAGAGATCGCACGCAGCGACGGCCACATCATTGAACACGCAAAACCCGGCCCCGCCGTCGCGCCCAGCATGGTGGCTGCCGCCGGCCGCGTTGGCGGCAAGGCCATGCGCCAGGGCCAAATCCGCGGCCAGAATTGTGCCGCCGACGGCGCGCACCGAACGGGCCATAACCGCAGCCGTGACGGGCAGCCCGATGCGGCGTTGCGCTTGCGCGCAAAGCCGCAGCGACAGCACCGCGTCGACATAGTCGGCGTCGTGGGCGCCGATCAATTGATCGCGGCTGGCGGGCTGCGGCGCAATAAAGCCATCCAGCGCAAGACCGCGCACGACCAAAATCTCTGCCAGCGCGGCGAACTTCGCCATCGGAAAGCGATGCCCGTCAGGCAAAGTTGCGTCGTAATCGCTGTGGCGCACAATCGGCAGATTCACAGACCCGCGCCCACCGCATCCGCCACGGTTTTGAACCCTTCCGCGCGCAGCCGAAGCGACAGATCGCGGGCAATCCGCGCCGCCAAACCCGGCCCCTCATAGACCAGCGCGGTATAAAGCTGCACCGCACTGGCGCCGGCCTTGATCTTCATCAAGGCGCAAGCGCCGCTGCCCACGCCGCCGGCGCCGATCAAGACCAAACGGCCTTTCAGCGTCTGGGCAAAGTCGCGCAACACCTCGGTGGAGGCGTGCAACAAAGGCCGCCCAGACAATCCGCCGGCTTCGCTGCGCGCGACGCTGCGCAAAGAGGCCGGACGCGTGATTGTTGTGTTGGATACGATCAGCCCATCCAATCGCCAGGCCAAAGCCAGCTCCGCGATATCGGCAACGGCCGCATCATCGATATCAGGCGAGACTTTCAAAAACAGCGGCCGGGCGCCGTAATCGCGGCTCACTGCTGCACGCGCTTGGGCAGTGCGCTCCAACAGCTCGCCGAGCGCGCTTTTTTCCTGCAAGCCGCGCAGGCCGGGCGTGTTGGGCGAGGAGATGTTGATCGTGACATAATCGGCAAACGGCCAGACGCGGGTGAGCGCCAGGCAATAATCGCCGATGCGATCGGCGCTATCCTTATTGGCGCCGACATTGGCGCCGATCACCCCCGGCCCCGGCTTGCGCGCCGACAGCCTTGTGCAAAAGCCCTCCAGCCCGCCATTGTTGAAGCCCAGCCGGTTGATGACGGCGCGGTCAGCCGGCAGCCGAAACATCCGCGGGCGCGGATTGCCGGCTTGCGGCAGCGGCGTGACCGTGCCGCATTCGACAAAACCAAATCCCGCCGCGAGCATGCCGGCCGGCGCCTCGCAATTCTTGTCGAACCCGGCCGCAAGCCCAACCGGATTGGCCAACTTCAAACCAGCGATGGTGGTGGCGAGATTGGCAAAAACGTCCGCCCGCGCCTGCGGCCCAAGCCCGGCCTGAAGGGCGCGAATGGCGGCGCGATGGGCGGCTTCGGGCTCCAGCATGCGGCGCAACAGCTGGGCGGCGAAGGTGTGGGCGAGGGTCATAGCCCGCCCGGCATGTTAAAGCCGCCAAGCGGCCCGCGACTGGCCGGGCCATGGGCGACCACAGCGGTAAGCGGCAGGGCGGCGTAGTGGTGGGGGAACAGCTCGCCGCCGCGCGACGGCTCCCAGCGCAGCGCCGCCCCAAGGGCTGCGGCCTCGACTGCCGCGATCACCACATCATCGGCATCGGCGAAATGACGGGTGAGCGTGGCGATCACCTGATTGGCCGTGGAAAAATGAATGAAACCATCGCGCTGATCATCCGCCGAGCCCGCGAAAACGCCCTCGGCTTGAAACGCCGCCCATTCGGCAGGGCGAAAGATTTTATAGATGCGATCGGATGGCGCCGGTTGCGGCATGAGGACCTAATTCCGCCCGATAGGTTAATTTTCCCTGCAGGAGCCAGTATAGGCAGCGTTGTTCCAACGGCCAAGGCAGACGGCGATGCCGCATACTCAAATCTGACGCGCGATCGACCTGCTGGCGGCCCGCCATGGCAGGAGCGCATCGGGCCTTGCCCGCGCGGCCGGCCTTGAGCCAACCGCCTTCAACAAATCCAAGCGCAGTTCGGCCGACGGCCAACCGCGCTGGCCCGCCACCGAAAGCCGCGCGCGGGCTTGAGGCCTGCCAATCCAATCTCGACGATTTCGCGCAATTGACGCTCGGCCGGCCTACCGGCGCCGGGCGCACGATCCCGATTGTAGGCCTCGCGAAAGCAGGAGCCGGCGGCTTCTTTGACGAGACGGGCTTTCCCACCGCGCCTGACGGCACGGTGCGGTTTCCTGGCCCCGGCGATGTGCGCGTCTATGCCCTGGAGATCACCGTGACCGCATGGAGCCGGTGTTTCGCAACGGCAATCTGGTCATCGTGCAACCGGGCGCCGCGGTGCGCAAAGGCGACCGGGTGGGTGTGCGCATCCATGCCCACGAAGCCATGGCCAAAGTGCTCGGCCGGCGCACGGAACAAGCCGTTGAGCTCGTGTCGCTCAATTCGGGCTATCCGGTGCGCACTCCGCCCGCCGCCGACATTCACTGGATGGCGCGGATCGTGCGGGCGAGCATGTCGGCGTGGGCTGCCATTCTCGCTAGCGTGCGAAGGAGCGTGTTGAGATCTTCAAGATACCCACAACGCACAACGCCTTCAGACCAAACCGTCAACAAAAGCCTTCGCTGCGGCCGGCCCTTTATCAGCCAACGTCTGACGGATTAAGGCGGCGGCGGCGCGGATCGGGGGCGCGAAGTCGGCGGCGTTCGGCCCAGTGGAGAGGGCAATGTCCAAGAGGCTAGCGGCCTCTTTTGCAAAGCGCTGCGGGGCGTAGCCGAGCAAAGCCGCAGCGTAGTGCAAGGCAATGGCGCCGTCATGTGGAGCCAGCGCACGCGCGTGCGCGAAGGCTGCGAGGCCGACCGATTCACGTGCGCCGAGCAGCACGCCGCCGGCCGGCCCACCGCGGCGCAGCACCTCCAAATGCCAGCCGCCGAGCAGCGCCTGCGCCCAGGCATTGTCCGGCGCGTCATGCGCGGCCGACTCAATGAGCGCTTTACCTTCCTGGGCCCAGCCGGCGCGGAACGCCTCCAATGGTTTTGCGCGGCGCGCCTTCAAGCCAATCGCCAGGGCCAGCAACAGGCGGGCGGGCACATCGTCTGGCGTCTGCGCGAGCATGACGCGCGCGCGCGCTTCCGCTTCCGCGATCAGGCGTCCGCGGGCGGCTTTGTCAGGTGATGCAATGGTGTCGATCAGCAAAGCGCGCACGGCGCTGGACGCATCCGGCAGCGGCGCTGCGCCGGCCGGCCCGCGCAGCCACAGCGCACCGCCAAACATAAGCGTCACAAACCCGCGCCGTCGAACCATAGAAAGAGATTGGACCGATTGCGCCGGTCGGCAAGAGGCGCGCGCAGCGATCAGCTTGATTTCAGCATCGCGCCGGCCGCGCCCTTGCGCACAAGCTCTGCCGTTTGGCGCACGCCAAAGATCGCCGCAAACGACCCGAAGCGCGGCCCCTGTTCTTGACCGAGCAGCACTTCATAAAGCGCCTTGAACCAATCGCGCAGCGGCTCAAAGCCGTGCCGCTTGCCGACCTCGAACACCTCTTGTTGGATTTTCTCGCCATCGGTTTCGCTGGCGTCAAAGCCATCAAGCGCGGCGGCCAAATCGGCGAAAGCGGCCTGCTCCTTCTCGGTCGCGGCGCGGAACTTTTTCGACGGCTTCACGAAGTCCTCGTAATAGCGCAGCGCATAGCCAATCAGCGCATCCAGCAACGGCTGATCGGCCGGCGTTGCGCCCGGCGCATATTTGGCCACAAAGGCCCAAATCTGCTCCTTGGTTTCGGCGTTCGCCGCGCTGACCAAATTGAGCAGCAGCGCAAACGACACCGGCGAACCATATTGCGGCGGCCTGCCCTGATGGATGTGCCAGACCGGGTTTTCCAACTGCTCAGCGAGGTTCTGGCGCGAGAAGGCGTCGAGGAAGCTGAGATATTCGTCCACCGCCTTGGGGATGACATCGAAATAGAGCTTCTTCGCCGCCCGCGGCTTCTGATGCATGTAAAGCGACAGGCTTTCCGGCGTGGCGTAGGTGAGCCATTGCTCCACCGAAATGCCATTGCCTTTAGACTTGGAAATCTTTTCGCCGACCTCATCGAGGAACAGTTCGTAGACGAACTGCACCGGCGCCTCGACGCCAAGCGCCCGGCAGATCGCCGAATAGACGCCCATATTCGGCTGGTGGTCCTTGCCGAACATTTCGAAATCGACGCCGAGTGCGGCCCAGCGCATTCCGAAATCTGGCTTCCATTGCAGCTTGGTGTTGCCGCCGGTGACGGCAAGCGTGGTTTCGGTTCCGTCTTCATCGTCGAACGTGATTGTGCCGGCCTTGGCGTCGATCGCCTTCATCGGCACATAAAGCACGCGGCCGGTTTTCGGGCTGATCGGCAGGAAGGGCGAATAGGTGGCGCGGCGATCCTCGCCCAATGTCGGCAGCATGATCTTCTGGATCGCGTCATAACGCTCCAATGTGCGCAGCAGCATTGGGTCATAGGCGCCGCTGCGATAAAGCTCGGTGGCGCTCAAGAATTCGTAGTCAAAGCCAAAGCCATCAAGGAACGCGCGCAGACGCGCATTGTTATGATGGGCGAAACTCTCATGGGTCGCGAACGGATCGGGCACGACGGTGAGCGGCTTTTGCATATGCGGCTCAAGCAGCGACCGGTTGGGCACATTGTCAGGGATCTTGCGCATCCCGTCCATGTCGTCGCTGACGCAGATCAGGCGGGTGGGGATTTTGAAATCGGTCAGCACATGGAAGGCGTGGCGCACCATCGTGGTGCGCACCACTTCCCCGAAAGTGCCGATATGCGGCAGGCCGGAGGGGCCATAGCCGGTTTCAAATACCACCGGGCCGGATTTCCCGGCTTTCTCCACTCGCTCCAACAACAGCCGGGCTTGCTCGAACGGCCAAGCTTTGGCGGCGGCGGCGAAAGTTGCGATCTCGGTCATGGCCCTGTTCATGGCTTGCGCCGGCGTGACCGGCAAGGGGCGCAGATGACCGATCTGGAGCCTTATGCTAACGAAGCGCCATGTCAAACGCCTCACTCCCCCCGATCGACAAGCCTGGGCTGAAGCCGAAGTGCGCGCAGGCCATGCGCCGAGCATCCAGTCTTTGGTCGAAGAAGCGGTGGAGCAGCATCGCATGAGTGACGCCCATTATCGAGCGCTTGCCGATGACGCACGTCACGCCGGTGAGGCCAAAGGATGGCTTGATGGTGTGGCCGTGATGCGCGACCTGGAAGCAAGCCTAGACGCCTCGCCTGAGGCTTGACCCTCGCGCGCAGTTTGGAGCCCATCAGCACGCGCCGATTTCGAACGGGTCTAAGACGATCTGAAATCTAGCGCGCACGAGCGCGCCGCGCGTGTCATGCTCCGCCGCATCTTGGACGTCATCCCCCGATTGCCGGATGCCCCATTGCTGTGGGAGGCGCGGCCGCAGTGGGGACCCGGCGTGCGTCACGCACGGATCGTGGCCGACCGCGTCATGCACGCGGTCGAGCCATCGCGACTGGTCATTCTGCGCATTGCCCATGGCGCCCGCGACATTGACGCCCTGATGCGCGGCCGCGGCGCGGGGGAAGCTGAGAAGTGATTCGGTGCGCCGACCGGCACGATTTGACGGGCTGGTGATCGCGACCAATGGACGTGGTAGCTTGTATAACCCAGCCGGTTAGACCGGCCCAGGAGCCGCCCGATGAATGTCCGCCTGCGCGCGTTGGAGCGCGACGATCTGAAATTCGTCCATGACCTGAACAACAATCGACGGGTCATGACCTATTGGTTTGAGGAGCCCTACGAATCCTTCGTGGAACTCGAAGAGCTGTTCATGAAGCACATCCATGACCAATCCGAGCGGCGGTTCATTGTGGAGAACCGCGACCATGTCCGCGTCGGCCTCGTCGAGCTGGTCGAGATTTCCTATATCCACCGCCGAGCCGAATTTCAGATCATCATCGCGCCGGAACAACAGGGCCAGGGCTTTGGCCGCGACGTCACGCGGCTGGCCTGCGATTACGCGTTCCGGGTGCTCAATCTCAACAAGTTGTATCTGATCGTGGCCATGGAGAACGATGCCGCGCTCTCAGCCTATCGCGCCACCGGCTTCAAGGAAGAGGGCCATCTGGTCGAGGAAGTGTTTGTCGATGGCCGCTATCAGGATGCGCTGCGGATGTATTTGTTGCAGCGCGACTTCTTGGGATCGGGCGACAGCGCTTAGGCTTCCCCGGCTGGCCAAAGCCAGCTATGCCCGCCCGGCCATTTTCCGGAGCCCGCCATGACCGCCACCCGCACCGAAACCGACACCTTCGGCCCCCTTCAGGTCGCTGCTGACCGCTATTGGGGCGCACAAGCACAACGCTCGCTCGGCAATTTCAAGATTGGCTGGGAAAAGCAGCCGGCCTCGATCGTGCGGGCGCTGGGCGTGGTCAAGCGTGCGGCGGCAGAGGCCAATATGGCGCTTGGCAAGCTGGATTCAACCCTGGGCACGGTGATTGTGCGCGCCGCCCAGGAAGTGATTGAAGGCAAGCTCAACGACCATTTCCCGCTGGTGGTGTGGCAGACCGGATCGGGTACCCAGTCGAACATGAACGCCAATGAGGTCATTTCCAATCGCGCGATTGAAATGATGGGCGGCGAGATGGGTTCGAAAAAGCCGGTCCATCCCAATGACCATGTGAATATGAGCCAGTCGTCCAATGACTGCTTCCCGACCGCCATGCACATCGCCTGCGCGGAAGAAATTCACCACCGCTTGCTGCCGGCGCTGCATGTGCTGCAAGATGCGCTGAACGACAAGGCGCAGGCCTGGAAGGCCATCATCAAGATCGGCCGCACCCATACCCAAGACGCCACGCCCGTCACGCTGGGCCAGGAATTTTCCGGCTATGCCAAGCAGATCGAAAACGGCATCAAGCGGATCGAGATGACGCTGCCCATGCTGATGGAATTGGCGCAGGGTGGAACCGCGGTTGGCACCGGCTTGGCCTCCCCCGCCGGCTTTGACAAGGCAGTCGCCGATCGGATCGCGACGATCACGCATTTGCCCTTCACTTCCGCGCCGAACAAGTTTGAAGCGCTCGCCGCCCATGACGCGATGGTGATGACACACGGCGCCATTACCACTGTGGCGATGAGCTGCTTCAAGATCGCCAACGACATCCGCTTCCTTGGCTCAGGCCCACGCTCGGGGCTTGGCGAATTGGCGCTGCCGGAGAACGAGCCAGGCAGCTCGATCATGCCGGGCAAGGTCAACCCCACCCAATGCGAAGCGCTGACCCAGGTCTGCGCTCATGTGCATGGCAACAATGCCGCGATTTCGTTTGCCGGCAGTCAGGGCCATTTCGAGCTCAATGTCTTCAATCCGATGATGGCCTACAACTTCTTGCAATCGGTGCAGCTGTTGGCCGACGCGGCCGTTAGCTTCACTGAGAACTGCGTCCAAGGCATTGAGCCGCGCTTGGACAATATCGAACGCGGTTTGCAGAACTCGCTCATGTTGGTCACGCCGTTGAAGGAAAAATACGGCTATGACCGCGCCGCCAAGATTGCCAAGACCGCCCACAAGAACGGCACCACCCTGCGCGAAGAAGCAATCCTGGACGGCATTCCGGCGGAAGATTTCGACGACATCGTACGGCCGGAAAAGATGATCGGGCCAGACCCAGCCTAAATCCCCGCCGCGCTTAATCCATTGGGTCAGTGCGGGTAATGTCGGGGCCGAGCAGCTCGGCCTTGTTGGTCGCGACGCCAAACAGGAACCACTGCGCCGCGCCAGCGCGCGTGACTTTCACGATCGCCTTTGTCCGGTCGTCGCTCGCTTCGTGGAGTGCGATCGTCGCGCCCGGGGACAATCCGTTGAGAGTTTTCTGCAATGCAGCCATTCCGGGATCAAGCCACACGGCGCCGCCTGGGCGGGTCAACATGCCAAGCACGCTGCCTTCGCGCCCAATGATCGCGTTGAACACATCCGCCTCAGGCGCAGTCAGATCGGGGCCGAGTGCGCCTGTCGCGGGATCGAGCGCGCGGGCGCTCCGGCCAGCGGCGCCATCAAATCGGCCACTGACGATCAAGGCCGCCCCTTGACCTTGACGACCCTGCCCAAACAAGCCGACCGCATTCGGTGCTGAGAAAACCCGCTTCGGCCCACCACTGATATAGGACCAGATCTCCGCAGGCCCATCGCCGTCGCGGTCGATCCGGGCCAAGGGAGCGCCCGATGCGGACACGAACCAGGCGCGCGTAGCGGGTTCGCCGCGGGTTTGGGGAATGCCGACGCCAGTATCGAGGTTGACCTTCCAAATTGACAACGCGGCCCGAACGATTGAGCGTTCATTGGCAGTTGTGGTGCGCTGTTCTTCGCGAATGCCTTCGAACTGGACGTCGTCATCGCGAACGGGCGCCGCCATCAGCACCTCGGTGTCGTTGAGAGTTGTCAAGATGTGGTCAAGCCGCGATGTCTGCCCGAGCCCGGCATTGCGCGCACCAAGCAACTGGACCGACTTCATCGTGGCAACATTCAAGCTGAACGCCGCCCGCAGCACCTTCGGCGGAGCGGTGTCACGCGCTGCCGGATCGACAAACTTGGCCTCGCGCGCTTCGGGATTGGGCGTCTCGAAACTGGTTATGACGTGGCCATTGCTTGCCCAATGCAGCGCGCGCACGACGCGATCGCTGACATCGATCGCCTTGGGTTTTGCATCGCCAACAGTGGGCGCAATGATCAAAATCTTTTTGTCGCCGGCCACCCGCACCATGGCGACATTCGCGCCATCAGGCGAAATCGCGGCAAATGCCACCGCGTCCTGGATTTGGGCGACAGCAACAGGCGCGGCAAACGCGACGAAAGCTGCCAAGGCAAGAAAGGAGCGGCGAAACATGGATAGGCCCTATCGGATGTTCATGACAACGCGGTGACGATACGCAGCCCTTCCTGCACAACAAAAGACTTGCCAAACTGTCACGGCTCGCCGCTAAGCAACCACGACAAAAGAGCGGGGACAAGCATGCGGCGTTTTCTGGCAATGTGTTTCGCGTTTGCGACGCTGGCGGCGGGGCCGGCCCTTGCCCATCCTGAGCATGGCGCCGCCAAGCCGCTGCCGCCGTGGCAACAAGCCTCGCTCTGGCCAGACCGGATCGTCGTCACCTTCGCCGGCGATCCCGCCCGCACGTTGGCGGTGAATTGGCGCACCGATACAAGCGTCCCGATCGCCCAGGCCGAAATCGCCAAGGCCACGCCCGACGCCCGCTTTGATCTTGCCGCCCGTGCGCAAACCGCCCGCACCGAACCGATCAGCTTGGCCGACGTCAAGCTCGCCGCCAAAGTGTTCGACATTAAACAGAACGCCGACCTGAAGCCGGTGCATTATCACTCGGTGATGTTCGATGCGCTGGAGCCCGATACGCTTTACGCCTATCGCGTCAGCGGCGGCGAAGGCGTGTGGAGCGAATGGTTCCAGGTCCGCACGGCGCCGCTAAAGGGGCCGATCACGTTTCTCTATCTCGGCGATGCGCAGAACGGCATCCTGTCGCATTGGGCGCGCACGATCCGTGCAGCCTACGCCAAAGCGCCGGATGCCCGCTTCATCCTGCACGCCGGCGACCTCGTCGATGAAGCTTCGCGCGATTACGAATGGGCGCAATGGTTCAAAGCCGTGGGCTTTATTCATGGCATGGTTCCCGCCATCCCCGTTGCTGGCAATCACGAGTATTTTCGCCCCGATGTCCGCGTGAAAGACAGCCAGCGCCTGCTCTCGATCCTGTGGCGGCCGCAATTCCGGCTGCCCGAAATCGCTGCGCTGCCGGCGGAGTTGAAAGAGACCGTCTATAATGTGCGGTATTCGGACGATCTGGAAATTTTCGTTCTCGACACCCAGGGGCCATCCCTGGATCAGCAAGCGGCCTGGCTCGACACGGCCCTGGCGGCTTCGACGGCGCGGTGGAAAGTGGCGAGCTTTCACCATCCGATCTTTTCTTCCGGGCGCGACCGCGACAACAAATCCCGCCGCGAGATCCTGTTGCCGGTCTTGAAGAAGCACGATGTTGATCTGGTTCTGCAGGGCCATGACCACACCTATGCCCGCGGCGCCATCCGGGCCCAAACGCCAGAACGCACAGCGCGTCTCAGCGATGGCGCGGTCGGCCCGATGTTTGTCAACTCAGTCTCCGGCGCCAAGCAATATGAGTGGAGCCAAGGTCGTTGGGCGAATTACGCCGACGAAGGCGTCACGCTCGACCGGCTGGGTGAGAACACCCAGTTCTTCCAAACAATCCGCATCGACGCCGCCACCCTCGCCTACGACGCCTATACCGCCGACGGCCTGCTCTATGACAGCTTCAAGCTGGCCAAGGACAAGGCCGGCAAACGCAAGCTGCTGGCTGGCAATCCGGTCACCATGCCGGAGCGCCGGTTCAAAGACACCGCCCCCTATCCGGGCACGGACGGATTGAATAAATAGCAAGCCTGCCGTAGGCGATTGCCCCAACGGCCCCAAGCGGTTTGCAACGCCCATGGCCGACGACATCGAACTGCTCGCATACGATCCAACATGGCCCGCGCAGTTTGCCGCAGAGGCGGCGTTTTGCGCGCAGCGCTTGGCCAAGACCTGAGCGCGGCGATCGACCATTTCGGCTCCACCGCTGTGCCGGGCCTTGCAGCCAAGCCGATCATTGACATCCTGCTCACCACAACCGACCTCGTAGGCGCCCGCGCGCGGTTTCCCGATGTGCTCAAAACCCATGGCTATGTGTTTTGGCGCGATGATCCGAACCCCCAGCGTTTGTCCTTCGTCAAAGGTCTGGCGCCATTTGGCCCCAAGCGCACGCATCACCTCCATGTTGTGCCGGCGCAGAGCCCGATGCGGGTGCAGATCAGCTTTGCTCGCCATCTCGCCGCCAACCCGGGCATCGCGCGCGCCTATGGCGCGCTGAAAACCGAACGCGCGGTGCGCTATTTCACCGATCGTGAAGCCTATACCGAAGGCAAAACCGCCTTCATCTCTGCCTTCATGGCGCAGATCAAAACCGATTGACGCCGCCATGCCCCTTGGGCGCACATGTCGGTGAGGGCACGCAAAGCGCGCCACAGATGCAGCCAAAGCCAGCGGCCGGGCTTGCGGGCTCCCAACGCGGCTCAGGTTTGCGATTTTCGGCGGAGCTTGAGGCGGTGCGCGTACGCGCGCATTCCCCGCCCAAGCGGGCGGGGTTAGGGGGGATTGGATATCGTGCGCTTGGCATGCCGGCGCCCCCCTCCGCCCGGCCTGCTGCTGGAAGGGGAGGGCGGAGCGGTTCTTTGCTTTTTCGGTTTGGGAGAAAACGCATCGTCGGTGTTCGGACGTTTTCCGTGAAGGCGCGCGAGGAACCACTCGTCGGCCAAATCGGCGGCGTGAGCAAAGCCCTGCTTGACCAATTCCCGCCGCATATAATCGCAAAACCTCCGCGCCAACCGCGCCAGCGCCCTTTCCGCCGTGCGCGAAGGCGAGCAGACCCTTCTCTGCGCCGCGAGCTCGCAAAGCAGCGCGAAGAGTAGCTCAACCAGCTTCAGCAGCGAGCGCGAATGTTGGCGGGGAGAAGCGGCGTGGTCCATGGCCGTGACTGTGGCGGGGCCAACAATCCGGTCGGATTGATTTTCCCGATCAAGTCGGCCGCGGGCCGGAAAGGCGCGCAAAGCCCATCACTGACAAGCGTCGCCGACACGATGCGCGAGGCCAAGGGGCAAGGATTGCGGCCTGACGTATCAGACGATGGCGCCGCAGCGCCCTCCTGACGCGACAGCCAGTTCGCTTTTGCCGACGCGCCGAGCCGCCGAGCCACGTGCGCTTCGACGACCATAGAAGGGCGCCACAAGCGCGCCGGTTTCAAGATCGGCGGCGTTCATCTGTCGCCGTGTGCGAAGGGGTGCGCGCTTTCGCACATGGGCAGCGGTTCCAGCATCCAAACGAAAGGCCATGCCATGATCCGCCGCACCCCTTTTGGTTTTGGCAAGTTTGGCCCTCCTTGCCGGCTGCGCGACAACGCCCACACCGACGCCGATCGCGTCCGCAGAGCTGCTTGCAGCGCCTGACCGCCTCGCCGGCAACAACGCCAAGGACATTCCGCGCAAAACCGCCCAATCGCTTAACTTCATGCAGTTGCAGCCCGGTCAAACCGTGTTCGAAATCGAGGCAGGCGGTGGTTATGGGACTGAGCTTTTCTCCCGCGCCGACGGACCGGGCGGCAAGGTGATTATGCAAAATCCCGCGGGCTTCATGGCCGAAGTCAAGGCCACGCTCGACAAGCGATTTACCGGCGGGCGGCTGGCCAATGTTGCCCAGAACGCTTCCTAAGGCCCACACGATCTCTATTTCAAACCCGGCGGCGCAAGCCTTGATGACCCAGCCAAGAGCTTTGGCGAGATTGATCCTATCCTGAAACCCGGCGGCAAACTGATCAGCATCGACCACGCCGCCCAGCCCGGCGCACCCTCGACCACCGGCAATGTTTTTCACCGCATCGATCCGGCGATCATGATCCAGATCGCCACGACGGCAGGCCTGAAACTGGAAGTCCGCGACGGGCTCCTTGCCAACCCGGCCGATCCACGCCCGCAGTCCGCCTTTGACTCGGCCATCCGCGGCAAAACCGATCAATTCGTTTTGCGGCTGAAGAAACCGAAATAGACGGATGCATCGACTGGCGAACGGCGCTTAAATGTTTGCCCGCCATGCCGGACGACGCCCGCCCCCACCCCGCGCCCACAGGTTTCGCCAACGCCTATGCCCGTTGGCGCGCCGACACCTTGGCGCCGCTGCAGGTCAACACGTTCCGCGCCTTCTGGCTGGCCAGCCTGGTCTCCAATCTCGGCGGCATGATTCAGAACGTCGGGGCCGCTTGGCTGATGGGCAAGCTGACGCCAGACCCCGCTTTCATCGCGTTCGTGCAGGCCGCGGCCTCCCTGCCCCTGATGCTGTTCTCGCTGCTGGCCGGCGCCTTGGCGGATCTGTTTGATCGGCGAACCGTAATGCTGGCGGCGGTTGGGTTCAATCTCGTCGCCGCGGCCGGGCTCGGCGCGATGACGCTGCTCGGCACGGCCACGCCATGGGCGCTGCTGGCCTTTACCTTCGCGCTCGGCGCCGGGGCGGCGCTGTTTGCGCCGGCCTGGCAGGCTTCGGTGCGCGAAGTGGCACCGGAAGAGACCTTAGCCCAGGCGGTGGCGCTCAACAGCCTGGGCTTTAATCTCGCCCGCAGCGTTGGCCCGGCTTTAGGCGGTGCGCTGGTCGGTTTGGCCGGCGCAACGGCGGCGTTTGTGGCCAATGCCGCATCGTATCTGGCGTTGCTGGTTGTGCTGCTGCAGTGGAAGCGGGCGCCGCGCATGGCGGGCGCAGTCGCGCGCGAACCGCTGTGGGACGCCATCGGCGCAGGGGTTCGCTATGTGCGCCTGTCGCCGACTTTGATGGCGATCAATATCCGCGGCATTCTATTTGGCTTTGCCGGCGCGGGCCTTTTCGCGCTGATCCCGATCGTCGCACGCGACGCCTTGAAGGGCGACGCCGCCACGCTTGGCCTGGTGCTCGGCGCCTTTGGCGTCGGCGCGATGATCGGCGCGCTTGGCAGCGGCGCCCTGCGGGCGCACTTCGATTATGACCGGCTGACCAGCCTGGGCGTGATCGTCTTCGCAATGGCGGCCGCTGGCGTGGCGATGAGCGGTGGGGCAATGGCCGGCGTGCTGGCGTTCATGACGCTGGGCGGCGGTGCGTGGATGGTGACGAACTCCACCATGACGATTGCAGTTCAGACCGCCGCGCCCCGTTGGGTCGCGGGCCGGGCCATCGCGCTGTTCCAAATGGCCGCGTTTGCCGGAATTGCAGCCGGCAGCGCGGTATGGGGCCACAGCGTGCGCGAAATTGGGTTGTCGCCGACATTGTTTGCTTCGGCCGGCGCCTTGATTGCGTCGCTCGCGGCATTTGCGTTCGCACGCATTCCCGAACTCACCGCCGCGGAGGCCGCCGCGGCCCTCGCTGGCCCGGTCAAGCCGGCGGCGGCGGCCATTGAACCACGAGCCGGGCCGATCGTGATTGAAATCGCCTATCGCGTCGCTTCGGACAACGCCGCCGCCTTTGTCGAAGCGGCCAATGCGCTCGGCCGGGCGCGCCAACGCAACGGCGCGATCGGCTGGTCTCTGGCCCAAGACATCGATACGCCCGACATCTGGATCGAACGGTATCTCAGCCCAACCTGGGCCGATCATCTGCGTCGCGTGGAGCGGTTCACCAAGGCTGACGAAGCCGTGCGCGACCGGGTGCGCGCCTTGTTGGCGGAGCACGAGCCCAGCGTGCGCCGTTATCTCCAGCGCCCGGATGGGGCCGAGCCGATCGGCGCGCGGCCAAAGCCGGCTGCGACCGATGGCGGCCAGATGTGACGCAAACGGCTTTCTCTATTCCTCAAATCCGACAAACACTGCCGCGTCTTTCACGCTCTTGCGCTGGGAAATGACCGCATTGGCCGGAAAGGTATGGTCCGGCCAGCCAAGCGCCACGGCCTTCATGATCACCTGATCCTCAGCCACGCCCGCAAATTCGCGCACGACCGGCGATTGCATAATGCCTTGGCTGTTGATTACCGCGCCAAGCCCGCGCGACCAGGCGGCGTTCACCAGCGCCGTCGTCACCGCACCGCAATCGAATGGCGCATCATCACTGCCGTGCAAAGCCCGATCATAGGTGATGATGATGCAAACCGGGGCATCGAACTGGCGAAAGCCGCGCATCACCCAATCGTGGCGCTTCTCGGCATCCTCGCGCGCGATGCCCATGGCGGCGAACAATTGTTTGGCGACGCCGATCTGGCGCTCGCGGTGCTGGCCCTCAAAAGCCGCACCGATGCGAAACTCGCGCGAGTGCGGCACGCCAGCGAGATTGCGCTCGGTATTGCCCTGGCGAATGCGATCCAGCGGTGCGCCGGTGATGACGTAGAAATTCCACGGCTGTGTGTTCATTGAAGACGGCGCGCGCATGGCTAGCGTCAGGATTTCCTCGATCAGTGCGCGCGGCACGGGATCAGGCTTGTAGCCGCGAATACTGCGCCGGCCGAGAATGACATCGTCAAAGTGCATGAGCTGCTCCCGCTGTTCGCCGCCGCGTCGCCTGATGCTGGCGTCGGCATCCCTTCCCTTTCGGCCGCAGGTGCAATGGAGATGACGATGCAACGGGCGGCATGTTTCTCGCCAGGGTCATAAACGCTGCGTCCAACGCTGTCGTCCCTTCGTTACGACTTTTGTCGCATGCGTCACGGCGTCATGCTGCTTTTGGCGTGATTGCGATCGCGCAAAGCTGCGCGCAGGTAAGGGGCGGATGTTTACCGAAAGGCGCCGCCATGCCCAGCCCCGTCGCCAAAGCCCGCAGCGACCTTAAGATCGTACTGATCCATCCCAACTATCATTCCGGCGGCGCCAAGATCGCCGGTTCCTGGCCGCCGGCTTGGGCCGCCTATCTGACCGGGGCGCTCAAGGCCAATGGCTTTGCCGACGTCACCTTCATCGACGCGATGACCCATCATCTCAACGATGACGCCTGTCAACGACACGCACAGATGTCCGGTTT
>JBEIHY010000020.1:0-46980 GCA_040381035.1 Hyphomonadaceae bacterium | reverse complement strand
TCTCCTGGCTGAACCAGGCGAACAACTTTAGCTTCTTTCATGGCGTATCGCTCTCCTTGAGAGGGTTCATGGCGGATTGGACACCAGCCACGATACGCCGATTTGCTCATTTGGCCCCGTCACCCAGATTCAAGCATAGCTCTCTATCGTCCGCGGAAAGCCACCTACGCCAAACGCAACCTTGTCGAGCGCTTCTTCAACAGGCTGAAGCACTTTCGCGCCATCGCCAACCGGTTCGAAAAGCAAGCTGCAAACTATCTCGCGCTCGTTAAACTCGCTTCCGCCAGATTGTGGATGCGGTTTATGAGTCGGTGACCTAATTGATCATGTATCGGGTCAACGATCCCGATGAAGTCCGCGTTATTCGCGTCGTAGATGGCCGGCGAGATCTGCCGCGCCTGTTCGATAGCGCGGCTGACTGAAGTCTTCAGCTTGATCTAGACAGAGCCTAAACATGCGCTGGGGGCGGGGTGATGCGGCGGGGTGATGCGGCGGGGTGAATGTGCTCCACTTTCAACATGGATACAGCCGCACGCCCCGCCGATTTGAAAACCTGGGCCGAAGCCCAAATCGCCGCTGGCCGCGCGGCCAGCATTGATGCGCTCGCCGCTGAGGCGCTGGCGAGCGTGAAGGCGCAACAGGAAGCCGTCGCAGCCCGCCTCTGCGCGGCGCGCGCCGAGGCGGAGCGGGACGGCTGGATCGCCGGCGATGACGCGCTCGCCGAGCTCAGAGCTTGGATCGCCGAAGACGAGGCCGAAAACGCCGCGGCCAAATGCAAACAGCCGGCTTTCGCCTGAGCCCGGCGGCGCGCGCGGACCTGCGCCGCATTCGCGCATAGTATAGGAACGAATTGGGACCGGGTGCGGCCGCCAAGAAGCTCCGATCGATCGAGCAAGCCCTCACTCAGCTCAAGTCTGGAGAATCGCTTGACGTTGCAACGCGTCCGGACCTGCCGATCGAAATCCCTCGCCTCGTCGCAAAGCGTCATCCGATCTTGTTTGAAATGCACGGCGATATCGCGCACGTCCAGCGGATCGTGCACGGCGCGGAGAACCTGCTGTCGGCGCTTGATGAAACGTGACGGATATCGGCGAACATGCCTTTGGGACGATGCCTTCGCCGGCCTATGCCCCCTAACCCCGATCCATCCGCACCGCCTGCTTGCGGATCACGCGGCCATAGATGGCAAGCCCCGCGGCGAGCACGGCAAACACCGCCAGCAGCAGGCCATAGCCGGCCGCTTCCTCGCCCTGCAGGCGCAAGGCAACGGGGCCGATCAGCGCGAGAAAGCCTAGGAACACAAACAGCGCCGCGCCGGTCTTGATCAGGGTGTCGCCGAGCAGATAGCGGCGGTCGATGCGGGCGCGATTTCCGGACATGGGCAAACTCCGAGGGGGGCGATCGCCCGTCGCCCCATTTAATCTGAGTCGGGCCTCAGCACGGAATCGCCGGCAGGATGGTGGATTCAATGAAGGCGCGGGTGCGTCGGTGCATCATCAGCTGATCGAAGTCCTGGCGCAGCACGGTGATCACCACGTCGCGGTCGGGCAAGATGAATACGCCGCTGCCGCCAGCGCCCATCAGGAACACGTTGTCGACGGGCCTGCAGGCGCTGCGCAGGGGCCGGCGCCAGACGAGATAGCCATAGCTGGTTTCAGTATCCACGATCCGGTGCGGCTTCACCATTTCGCGCACCCAATGGGCCGGCGCGATTTGGCCTTTGCCGAAGCGACCGCGATCCAGCAGCAGCTGGCCGATTTTGGCCCAGTCACGCGCGTTCAGCGCCAAAGAGCCGCCGCCCATCACCGCCCCGGTTGGAGAGCGCCGGCATTGGCTCGTGGTGATGCCCAGCGGCCCAAACAGGCGGGCCTGCACATATGTGTCAAGCGGTTGGCCGACCGCTTTTTCCACCGCCCCGCCGAGCAGCATGACCCCGGCGGTGCAATACGAAAACGGCCCAAGCCCTGCCCCGTCACGGCCCCAGGCGCGCTTGACCGGCAGGCGCGCAGCCCAGGCCGCCCAATCGAGGTCAAAATACATGCGGTATTCGTTGCCGGGGCTGGCGGAAGCGTCGTCATCGCAATCGAGCACCGACGACATGGTGAGCACATCGCGCACGCGGACGTCGGCGTCCTTTCGCTCAAGCAAAACCGGATCGGAGAGCTTCAGCTTGCCCTCAGACATCGCAACACCCGCCGCCAGCGCCGTGACGGTTTTGCCCATTGAGCGCCCGTCAATCAAGGTCTGGGCATTGGCGCCATTGGCGTAATATTCAAACGCAAGAAGGCCGTGCCGCGCGATCAAGATCGCCTGCGTCTCCGGCAAACCGCCGGCCTGCACGGCCACCGCAATGAGATCGAGTGCGGCCGGGCGCAGCCCCACACCTTGCGGGCGCACGCGCTGCCAATCCTGCGCCGCCGCCGGCAAAGCGACGAGCAGGATCAACGCGATCAAGAGCCGCTTCGCGCCCACCATGCTTTTGGTTTTGCCGCAAACCCGGCCGCACGCTCCAAAGCCGCGCCAACCGCAAATACTGTTTCCTCATCCAGCGCCTTGCCGATCACCTGCAGGCCAAGCGGCAGGCCCTCTGCGCTCAACGCCGCTGGCACCGAAATGCCCGGCAGGCCGGCAAGGTTGGCCGTCACCGTGAAGATGTCGTTCAAATACATCTGCACCGGATCGCCGCTCCGCTCACCGAGGCCAAACGCGGCCGAAGGCGCGGTGGGCGTGAGGATCGAGTCACACCCCGCAAAGGCTTGACGGAAATCGTCGGCGATCCGTGTTCGGACTTTCTGCGCGCGCAAATAATAGGCGTCGTAATAGCCCGCACTCAGCACATAGGCGCCGATCAGGATGCGGCGCTGCACTTCCGCGCCAAAGCCGGCGGCGCGGGATTGTTCGTAGGTGTCGGTCAGGTCTTTGCCATCGACGCGCAAGCCATAGCGCATGCCGTCATAGCGCGCGAGATTGGAGGAGGCCTCCGCTGGCGCGATGATGTAATAAGTTGGCAGCGCGTATTTCGTATGCGGCAGGCTGATTTCCTTGATCTTGCAGCCTTCGGCCCTCAGCCAAGCGATGCCGTCCTGCCAGAGTTTCTCGATCTCGGCAGGCATTCCATCGACGCGGTATTCTTTCGGAATACCGATCGTCATGCCCTTGATGGATTTCGCGCACGCTTTGCGGAAGTCGGGCGTTTTGATCGGCAGGCTGGTGGAATCCTTAGGGTCGTGGCCCGCCATGGATTGCAACAGGATGGCGCTGTCCTCAACCGTCTTGGCGATCGGGCCGGCCTGATCGAGCGAAGACGCGAACGCCACGATCCCCCAGCGTGAGCAGCGGCCATAGGTCGGCTTGATGCCCACGGTTCCAGTAAACGCCGCCGGTTGGCGGATCGAGCCGCCGGTGTCGGTGGCGGTGGCGCCGAGGCACAGATCGGCGCTGACAGCAGCGGCCGATCCGCCCGAGGAGCCGCCGGGCGTCAGCGTGACATTCGAGCTTTCGCGCCGCCAGGGGCTAGCCACCGGGCCAAAGGCGCTCGTCTCGTTTGACGAGCCCATGGCGAATTCGTCCAAATTCAGCTTTCCCAGCATCACCGCACCGTCACGGAACAGATTGGCGGTGACGGTGCTTTCATAGGTCGGCACGAAGTTGGCGAGAATTTTGGAGCACGCGGTCGAGCGCACGCCCTCGGTGCAGAACAAATCCTTGATGCCAAGCGGCGCGCCGTCGAGAGGCCCGGCCTTGCCCTTGGCGCGGCGCGCGTCTGAGGCTTTGGCCATCTCGATCGCCTTTTCGGGCGTAGTCAGCACATAGGCGTTGAGCTGGGGATTGGCGGCTTCGATCGCGGCATTGAACGCGTCGGTGATCTCCAGGCTCGAAAAGGATTTCTTGGCCAGGCCATCGAGGGCTTCGGCGAGAGTGAGCGATGTAAGGTTGGTCATGGAGCGCTGTCTTGGAAACTCTAGGAATGAAGACCATGGCCGCCGACCGGCAGCGTCACAGTGGAAAGGCCAAAACCGGCAATCATTGGCCGGCCAATCTTGATCGCCTCCTGCACCGAAGGCATCGACAAGGAGGCCTTGTGGCTGGCTTCGTCCTTCCACACCTCGGTGATCCAGATCGCTTCCGCGTCGGCCGGATCCTTGGCCACGACATAGCTCAAACAGCCCAGCATGCCGGATACGCCTTTCAGCAAAACCGCGATCAAGGCGTCGCGCTGGCCGGGCGCAGCAGTCATTTTACCGATCAAACCGTGCATGGGCGTTTCCCCCTGTGATGCCGCGCATCCGCTTAAGCCGATTGCGGCGGCGCCAACCGCACAGGCGCGTCGGTCGAGCCAAAAATCGCTCACTCGACCACCTTGGGCACAACGAAAAAGCCGTCCTCGCTCTTGGGGGCATTGGCAAGCACGCGGGCTGGATTGGCTACGTCCGTCACCGCGTCTTCGCGCATCGGCAGCGGCGTTTGCACGGCGCTGGCCATGGCTTCAACGCCCTCAATATCGACTTCGTTCAGCTGCTCAATCCAGGCCAGAATCGCGGATATCTCTTGCGCCATCGGGGCCACGCGCGCTTCCGGCAGCGCCAAACGCGCCAGATGCGCCACTTTGCGGACGGTTTTTTCGTCGATCGCCACGGGTCACGGCCTCTCGCATGAAGCCCGGACGGCTAGCAGCGCCGGCAGTCCCGCGCAAGCCGGCCTAAGCCTCCAGCACCCGACGCGCCAGCCGCGCGGCGGCCCGCGCCGGCGAGCCATCGCTTACGATCACCGCACTCGCCAGCGCCCCGTCCCAGATCGTCAGCAGTTCTGCGGCCCGCCAGTCCGGATCGGCAAGGCCCATATCGGTCAAGCGCTGCGCAAACCAAGCGCGCCGGCTTTCCTTGTGGCGCAGCGCTGCGGCCGTGGCCGAAGCATTGCTCCCCGCCGTTTCAGCGACGGTTGCGACAAACGGACAGCCGCGAAAGCCGCGCGCCCGCGTGATCGTCTCCAGCGCGTCAAACACGGCCAGGATGTCGGCCGCCGGCCCGCCTTTGTACGGCATGGCCGCGGCGATCTTGGCCGATTGCGCCGCAAGCCAGGCGGTGACCAGATCGTCCTTTGTTTTGTAGTGATAATACAAGGTCCGTTTGGTGAAACCGGCCGCGGCCGCGACACCGTCCATGCTGACCGCTTGCACGCCCTGAGCCGCAAACAGCTTGGCTGCCGCGCTCAAAAGCAGCGTGCGGGTGTCGGCCTCCTGCGTCATCGCCCCATCCATGTATATATACCAGTAAGTATACACCGGGAGGCCGCGTTTTGTCCAGTTCCTTCGCCCGCGAACACCGCTGGACGCGGATTGTGCTGATCCTGTGTGCGCTGTCTTAAGTGGTGCTGTAACCGACCTATCAGTGGACCGGGCGCGAAGGCTGGATGTGGGATAAGCCGGCCCGCAATCTCCCGATGGAGAACATGTTAATCGCGATGTTTGTGGTGAACGGCCTGTTTCTGGCTTTGGCGGCGCGTGATCTGATCAAGTTCCCGCCGCTGATCGACTTCACCATCGTGGCCAATATCGTCCATGGCTGTGTCATGCTGAACGATGCGCTGCGACTTGGTTTAACGGCCAATCTGGGCCCAGGCGGGGATGTCATCGGCGGCTTTGTCGTGCCGACGCTTCTGATCCTGTCGCATCCGCGCCGGTTCTATCTTGGCGGCCTGTTCGGCAAGCCGGCATGAATGGGCAGCGCAGGCGGGCATTGGTCGCGGCGGGTTTGATCGCGGCGCTGGCGGGCCAGATCGCGATTTATGCCGGCATCGCCTGGAGCAATCGCGGGGTCTGGCGCATGCAGGACCTGCTCAGCACGGCGATGAGCGTCGGCGAACGCCCGCAGGTTCAACGTTGATCAGGCGCCTTGCACTGGCCGCTATAGCCGCCGACCTGTCCATTGCCGATGCTGGCTAGGGTGAAGCTCTTCCAGTCTTCGGCCATGGTGAGGGTGAAATCATAGTCAGGGATTTTGTCGTTCGGTGGGGTTGAGCCCGATGCGCTCGACCATGTCAGCCCCGTGCCCTTAGGCCGGCCGCGCCATCCCATCAGCGTAAAGGAGCGGCAATAGGTATAGGTGCACAGATAGCCCTTGGCGTCGGCGCCCTTCAGCTCAAACTGAACCGGCAGACCCGTGGGATGGTCCTCAACCTCGCAGCCGCTCGGGCCGCAAGTAAACATCTTGTTGGCCTGACATGACAACGGCGGCGCGCCCGGCGTCAGCGCCGAAACAAGGCTTGTATAGCTCTGCTGCGCGGGCTTGGCCGGCCGCTTCTGCGCCAATGCCGGTTGCGCCGCCAAAGCCGCAAACGCCGCCGCTATTGCCCAAAGCTTCATCGCCGCCTCCGTAAACCGACTGAACCGCAATCACCCACAAATGCGGCCCAATTGCGCCCGCCCTTGCCAGCGCCGCCGACGCGGGCGACAGGTGGGCCGTGGCTTTGCTCGCTTTTTCTGACTTTGTCGCCGCCATTGGTTCGGCCGGCGCCCTGATCGGCATTGATCCGGGTAGCAAACGCCTGGGCGTGGCGGTATGCGATTCCAGCCGGATGATCGCAAGCCCCCTGGCGCAAATCACCCGCAGCAAGTTCGCCGCTGACGCGCAAGCCATCTTGACCCTCGCCAAGGCGCGCGCCGCCATCGGCTTCGTCATCGGCCTGCCGCTGAATATGGACGGCTCCAATGGCGCAGCCGCTCAATCGGCGCGATCGTTTGGCGCCAACCTTGCCAAGCTCACGCCTTGGCCGATTCTGATGTGGGATGAGCGTCTCACCACCAGCGCCGTCACCCGCACGCTGATCGAAGCTGACGCCAGCCGCAAACGCCGCGGCGAAGTGATCGACAAGCTGGCCGCCGCCTATCTGCTCCAGGGCCTGATCGACCGGCTGCAGGAAGACAGGGCCCGCGCCGGATGACCGCGATCCTCAGCGCGCTAGGGCCGGTGTTTCTTCTGATCCTCATCGGCTGGGCGGCCCGCGCACGCGGTCTGGTCAGCATGGAGGCGTTCGGAGCGGTCAATCGCTTTGGCTATTTCGTCCTCTATCCGGCGTTTCTGTTTTCGACTGTCGCCGGCGCTCAGGTGGACGCCGCCGACGCCGGGTCTTTTGTGGGCGCGGTTCTGATTGGCTTTTTGGCGATGTGTGGGCTGGCGCTCCTGTTCAAGCCGGCGTTCAAGCCCGATCAAGGGCCGGCCTTTACCAGCTTCTTTCAAGCGGCGTCGCGCTGGAACGGGTTTGCGCTGTTGGCGGCGGCCGATTCCTTATTTGGGCCGCAAGGCAAAGGGCTTTTGGCGCTGGCGTTCGGGCCGATCGTGTTGATGGTCAATGTGCTGTGCGTGGCGGTGCTGGCGCGCTGGGGCGCCAATGCCACGACGTCCAAACGGGCTATCTTTGATCAGATTTTGGCCAATCCGTTGATCCTGGCCTGCGCCGCCGGCCTTGCCTGGCGGCTCACCGGCTTGGACTTTTCCGGCCCGCCGGCTGAAACGCTCAAGCTCTTGTCCAATGCCGCCATGCCGATCGCTCTACTCTGCGTCGGCGCCGGGATTGACCTGAAAGCAGCCCGCGCCGGCGGCGCGGCTTTGGCCGGTGGGGTTGGCCTGAAACTCCTGATTGCGCCGGTGGTTCTTTACGGGTCGGCTTTGGCGTTGGGCGTTGGGCCGCTCGGCGCGGCGGTCGCTGCCGGCATCGGCTCCTCGCCGACGGCGGCGGCGGCCTATACCCTGGCGCGCGAAATGGGCGGCGACGCCAAGCTGATGGCGGCGATCGTTTCAGTGACGACCTTGGCGTCGTTTCTGACCATGCCCTTGGTTTTGATCCTGACGGCGCCGTGAGGGCGCCGGGTCGTCGCCGCCGCAATCCCTGCCCGACTTCGGCGCAGCGCAAACGCGCCATGGCGGCGCAAAGAACTCACCCGCCCGGCTTGCATCGGGCGAGCATCGTCCGGGCAGGGTCAATCCCGCCGCACGCTTGCCTGTCTGGGCCTCCTCAGTGCACGGCTGGTAGGGTTGATCGCGCCCGCCCCGCGCGCTGCAAGCGCGTGCCTGATGACGTGAGCGCGCGAACTGGCCCATGCGATCTGCGCCATGCTTGCGCACGCTGGGCGCGGCGCGCCCAAAATGGGCGCCGCCGCGCTGATTGCTGGTTCAACGCACATCGCCTTTGCCCAACGCAACGGCATTCGCTCGGGCGCGCCGGCGCCCGTGCCGCACCGCCTCCAAACCGGCTCTGGCCCGTAGAGCCGATCAACTTTTTTAACCTCCGGCTTCCAGCCGGCCTTGCTCTCGCCAAGTCAGCCCCAACCGCCCAAGCGCAGCCCCCCGCCGCACCAGCGCAAACGCCAAAGCCAAAGCCGCCTTGGGAGCCCCAAGCGCGGGCGCCTGTGTTGGCCTCAGCCGAGCGGCACGTCGGCGAACAGGTCGAGCTGTTGCGGCTTGGCCGGGGCCAAAGGCTCGGCCGTCGGCAAGGCGTTCAGGTCCGCGGCCAATTGCGCGCTTTCGGCTTCGCCTTGGGCCACCAGGTCAACGGCTTGGCCGGCGCTGATCCCGGCAAGCAAGGCCGCCATCGCGGCGCCGGCTGGTTTGAACACAAGGTCTTCCATCGCCCCCTCCATTAACTGTTTCTTATCACCTTCAACTGAAGCTGATAAGTTTCCTAATGCTTGCGAGTCGGCGGCGTGAATAAGGCGCTGTGGATAAGCTGTGGACACATTAGCGCCACACTTGCCACGCCCTCGCCGCAGGGCTTAATGCAACTTCGTGGCCAAGAAGCCCTTCCCCGCCGGGCCTCTTACGGGTTCGGGCGACGCTCCAGTCGCGCTGTCACGCCGGCATTTGTTGAGCGTGATGGATTTAAGCCGACAGGAAGCGGAAGCGCTGATCACGCGGGCTGAACACTTTGTCGCCTTCACCGAATTGGCGACGAAGAAGTCCGACGCCCTGCGCGGGCGCACTTTGATCAATCTGTTTTTTGAGAACTCGACCCGCACACAATCCTCGTTTGAACTCGCCGGCAAACGGATGAGCGCGGATGTCGTCAATATGTCGGTCAAGACCTCCTCGGTCGCCAAGGGCGAAACCCTGCTCGACACTGCCGCGACGCTGAACGCCATGCGCCCGGATCTCTTGGTGGTGCGCCATGGCGCTTCGGGCGCGGCCGCTTTGCTCGCCGCAAAAGTCGATTGCGCCGTGATCAATGCCGGAGACGGCTCCCATCAGCATCCCACCCAAGCCCTGCTCGACGCGCTGACCATCCGCCAGGCATTGGGCAAGATTGAAGGGCTGACAATCGCGATCTGCGGCGATGTTCTGCATTCGCGGGTGGCGCGCTCCAACATCGAATTGTTGGGCATGCTCGGCGCCCGTGTGCGCCTGATCGCGCCGCCAACGCTCACCCCCGCCGGCGTTGATCGCTGGGGCGTTGAAGTGTTCACCGACATGCGCGCCGGTTTGGCCGGCGCCGATGTCGTGATGATGCTGCGCCTGCAACTGGAACGCATGCAGGGCGCGCTGGTGCCGAGCCCGCGGGAATATTTCTGGTTCTATGGGCTTGACGCCGAAAAGCTCGCACTCGCCAAACCCGGCGCGATGGTGATGCATCCTGGCCCGATGAATCGCGGCGTGGAAATCGACAGCGAAGTCGCCGATGACGGCCGCGTTAGTCTGATTGAAACGCAGGTCAAAATGGGCGTCGCGATGCGCATGGCGGTGCTTGAAGCGCTCAATCGCGCCGGCGGCAAAAACGCATGAACGGCCAGCGCACTTTGATCAGCGGCGCCTGGCTCGTCGATCCCGCAGGCGACGAGATCGCGCGCGGCGATGTCCTGTTTGAGTCCGCACCGCGCACCGGCGCCCTCGATCCCGGCGGCGCGATCCTGGATATCGGTCCGCGCCTTGACGCCATGGCGCCCGACATTCACGTGATCGAAGCCGACGGCCAGCATCTTGCCCCCGGCCTGATTGATATGCGCGTGACGATCGGCGAACCCGGCGCTGAGCACAAGGAAACACTCAAGAGCGCCGGGCGCGCGGCGGTCGCTGGCGGCGTCACCACCATGGTCGTCACCCCGCAAACCGATCCGGTGATCGACGATGTCAGCCTTGTCGATTTCGTTCTGCGCCGCGGCTTTGTGCGCAGCCCCGTGCGGGTCTTGCCGTGCGCTGCCGCCACCAAGGGCCTGGCCGGTAGGGCCATGAGCGAATTGGGATTGCTTCAGGAAGCAGGCGCTGCGCTGTTCTCCAATGGCGACGCCCCGATTGTCGACAGCCGCGTGATGCGCCGGATCTTGAGCTATGCCACCGCCTTTGGTGCGCTCATCGCGCACCGCCCGCAAGATCCGTTTCTGGCCGCCGCCGGCATGATGCATGAGGGCGACTTCGCCGCCCGCCTTGGCCTTGCCGGCATTCCAGCAGCGGCCGAAGCGATCATGGCCGAGCGTGATCTGACTTTGGCGCGTCTCACCCGCGGCCGTTTGTTGCTCGACATGGTGTCGGCGGGCGCCACCCTTGCCCCTTGGGCGCGCGCCAAAGCCGACGGGGCGCAAGCCTTTGCCAGCGTCAATATCCACAATCTGACTTTGAACGAGTTGGAGATTGGCGCCTATCGCACCTTCGCCAAACTCTCCCCGCCACTGCGCAGCGAAGACGACCGCCAGGCCCTGATCGACGCCGTTGGTGCGGGCCTGATTGACGTCATCGTGTCCGGCCACGATCCGCGCCCTGCGGAAGAAAAGCGCCTGCCCTTTGATGAGGCCGCCTTTGGCGCGGCGGGACTTGAAACGCTTTTGCCGGCGGCTTTGTCCCTGCACCATGACGGCCGCCTGCCTTTGCCGATCTTGTTCCGGGCCATGACGTTGCGGCCAGCTGAGCTGCTTGGCTTGCCGCAAGGCCGCCTTGCCAAAGGCGCGCCAGCCGACCTCATCCTGTTTGACGCCGGTGCGCCATTTCGTTTCCAGTCTGACATGCTGCAGTCAAAATCCAAGAATAGTCCTTTTGACGGGCGGCTGTTCCAGGGGCGCGTCAAGAGGGTGTGGGTAGGCGGCGCGCAGGTTTCGCCGGCATGACTTCCATCCGTCGTGCGGGCTGCTAAAACACCGCCATGGACTTTCTAGCTTATCTTGCCTCGGCCGTTTTCGGCTATCTGCTCGGCTCGGTCCCGTTTGGGCTGGTGATTGTGAACGCCGCGGGCCTGGGCGACATTCGCGCCATCGGCTCTGGAAATATCGGGGCGACCAATGTCTTGCGCACCGGGCGCAAAGATTTGGCGCTCGCCACGCTGCTGCTGGACAGCGGCAAAGCCGCGTTCGCGCTCCTGGCGGCGGTGTGGGTGTTTGGGCCGGCGCTGTGGGGCAATTCCGGGCTTGGCGCACAATGTGGTTTCGTTGCCGGGGCGGCTGCGTTTTTGGGCCATTGCTTTCCGGTCTGGTTGAAGTTCAAAGGCGGCAAAGGCGTTGCAACTTTTTTTGGCGTGCTGTTTGCCGGCTTGCCTTTGGTGGGCCTGGCGTCCGGCGCGGTTTGGATTTTGGCCGCGGCGATTTTTCGCTATTCTTCGCTTGGCAGTTTGATGGCCGCAGGCTTTGCCCCGGTGATCGCCTTCGCGTTGAAAAATGACGCTTGGGGCGTGGGATTTTGCGCGCTTCTGGCGGCGCTGATTTTCTGGCGCCATCAGGCCAATATCGAACGCCTTCTGAAAGGCCAGGAGCCCAAGATCGGCGCCAAAACCAAAACCGCGGAGGAAGCGTGAGCCGCCTTCGCCCGCTCAGCCTGCGCGCGAACGGGCGGCCTGGGTGCGTTTGGCGCGCAGGCCAGGGCCAAGGATTTTCCGCACCACTTTGATGTTGTGTCAGGCCTTGCGCGCGGCGTGATTGTTATGGAGGCGGCGTGGCGGTCCGGGTCGCTGATCACCGCGCGCGCCGCTGCAGACTTGGGGCGCTGCGTCATGGCCGGACCGGGCCAACCGCGCGATCCGCGCACGCGCAGGCGCCAAGCCTTGGTTAAGGAAGCCGCCGTCTGGATCGAAACCGCCGGAGCCGTCATCGCCCTGCCGCAGGCCGCCCCGCGCCGGGTGCGCCCGGCCGAACCGCTGTGCGATAAGCCTGAGCAAGTCGCCAGCGACGCCCTGACCGGGCGCCTGGAGCGGCTCCTGTTGCTGGCGCCGGTGCAGATCCATGAACGCGCGCGGAAGACAGGCGCACCCATCGCGCAATTGGCCGCGGCCGTCGCCGAGCTGGAACTGAGCGGCCGGGCGTCGTCCCAGCCAGGCGGCTATGCGGCGGCGGCGTCTTCTTGATCGGGCGGCGCTGCGGCCGGAACGCGCGCCAGCAAACCATCGCCGGCGGCCTTGACGGTCATTCGGCAAAGCATTGATAATTTCAGCGCTTCAGCCTCGAGCCCGAGATCTTCCAGCTCTATGAGGATATTTCGAGTATCCGTCAGCACAATGAGACAACGTCAGTGATTCTCCATCAGAAGTTGAGCGACTGCCGTCAACTCCCGCTTGGCGCGACCCGCTTCTGTTGACTCCCCGAAGGCGAACCCCCACTTTCCGCCGCCTTGTCCCCGGCCCGTATTCGCGAGAACCTGAAATATGCCTGTCGTCGTCGTCGAGTCCCCCGCCAAGGCGAAGACGATCAATAAGTATCTCGGCAAGGACTATGTGGTCCTGGCCAGCTACGGCCATATCCGTGACCTGCCGTCCAAGGACGGTTCGGTGCGCCCGGATGAGGATTTCGCCCTCGATTGGGAAATCGATCCAGGCTCCGTCAAGCGCGTGCGCGACATCGCCGACGCAATCCGAGATGACGACCGCCTGATCCTCGCCACCGACCCGGACCGCGAAGGCGAAGCCATATCTTGGCACGTGTTGGAGGCGCTGCAATCGCGCCGCGTGCTCAAAGGCAAAACCATTGAGCGCGTCACCTTCAACGCGATTACCAAGGAAGCCGTGCAAAAGGCCATGGCCGCGCCGCGCCAGATCGACATGGAGCTGGTCGACGCCTATCTGGCGCGCCGGGCTTTGGACTATCTGGTCGGGTTCACGCTGTCGCCGGTGCTGTGGCGCAAGCTGCCGGGCTCGCGCTCGGCGGGGCGGGTGCAATCGGTGGCGCTGCGACTGATCTGCGAGCGCGAACTCGAGATCGAAAAGTTCAAGCCGCTGGAATATTGGACGCTGGAAGCGGCGTTGAAGACCGCTGACAGCCAAGAGCTGATGGCGCGGCTGTCGGCGTTTGAAGGTAAGAAGCTCAAGCCGCACGATATCCCGAACAAGGACGTCGCCGACCGCGCGCTCGCCGCCGTGCGCGCCGGCGCGTTCAGCGTCTCAGACATTGAAGCCCGGCCGGTGAAGGACAATCCCAAACCGCCCTTCATGACCTCCACGCTGCAAATGGAAGCCGCCCGCAAGCTCGGCTTTGCGGCCTCGCGCACGATGCAGGCGGCGCAACGTTTGTATGAAGGCGTCGACATCGATGGCGAGCGCGTCGGCCTGATCACCTATATGCGCACCGACGGCGTCCAGATGGACGAAAGCGCCTATACCCAATTGCGCCGCCTGGTGCAGACCGATTTCGGCGACAAATATCTGCCCGAGGGCCCGCGGCGCTTCGCCACCAAGGCCAAGAATGCCCAGGAAGCCCACGAAGCGATCCGCCCAACCGATGCGTTTCGCCGGCCCGACAAGCTGCGCCTAGAAGGCGACATGCAGCGGCTCTATGAGCTGATCTGGAAGCGCACGGTGGCTTCCCAGATGGAAGCTGCGCTGCTCGAGAAAACCTCGATCGATTTTGTTGACGCCAACGGCCCAACCCAGTTGCGCGCCACCGGCCAGGTTGTGCTGTTTGACGGCTACCGCGCCATCTATGAAGAAGGCCGCGACGACGAAGCCGACGAAGACAGCCGCCGCCTGCCCAAGCTCGCCAAGGGCGCCAAGGTGGCGGTGAAAGACGCCAAGTGCGAGCAGCACTTCACCCAGCCACCGCCGCGATTCTCTGAAGCCACTTTGGTCAAAAAGCTCGAAGAACTGGGCATCGGCCGGCCCTCCACCTATGCCGCGATCCTGGAAAAATTGCGCGAGCGCGACTATGTGCGGATGGACAAGAACCGCTTCATCCCGGAAGACCGCGGCCGGCTGGTGACGGCGTTCTTGGAAAACTTCTTCCGCAAATATGTCGAATACGATTTTACCGCTGCGTTGGAAGAAAAGCTCGATCTGGTCTCGTCCGGCGATCTGCCGTGGAAGCAGCTGATGCGTGACTTCTGGGCCGACTTCTCCAAGGCCATCGGCGATATCGGCGAACTGCGCATCACCCATGTGCTGGACGCGCTGAACGAAAGCCTCGGCCCCCATATCTTCCCGCCGCGCGAAGATGGAACCGAGCCGCGCTCCTGCCCGACCTGCAAGACCGGCACATTATCCCTGCGGCTTGGCCGCTACGGCGCCTTTATCGGCTGCTCCAACCATCCGGAATGCAAATATACGCGCCCCCTGGGTGGCGAAGCCGAAGGCGCCGCCGCCGATCAAGAACTTGGGCTTGATCCCGTCACCGGCATGGCGGTGTCGTTGAAGAATGGCCGCTTCGGGCCGTATGTGGAATTGGCCACCGACGACAAACCCAAGCGCTCCAGCCTGCCCAAGACCTGGCCGCCGGACAGCATTGATCTCGATCGGGCGCTGAAGCTTCTCAACCTGCCGCGCGAAGTGGGCAAGCATCCCGATGATGAGATCATGGTGCTCGCCGGCCTTGGCCGCTACGGGCCCTATATCCAAAAGGGGTCCACCTATGTGAACCTGCCCGGCATCGACGACGTGTTTGAAATCGGCCTCAACCGGGCCGTTGCGCTGTTCGCCGAAAAGGCCGCCGGTGGGGGCAAAGGCCGCTTCCAGCGCGGCCAGCAGGCAGCATTGGCCGAACTGGGCGAGAGCCCCGTCACCAACAAGCCGGTCAGCGTGCGCAATGGCCGCTTCGGGCCGTTCATCACCGATGGCGTCACGATCGTAAACGTGCCGCGCGGATCTGAACCCACATCCGTTACGCTCGATCAGGCGCTTGGCCTGCTTGCAGAAAAAGCGGCCAAAGGCGGCGGATCGGCCAAGAAAAAACCGGCAGCCAAAACCAAGGCCAAGCCGGCTTCGGAAACGGCGGATAAGCCCGAAAAGAAGCCAGCTGCGAAGAAAACCGCGGCCAAAAAGACGCCCGCGAAAAAGCCCGCGGCGAAAAAAGCATGAGCAAACGCCGCGGCGCCGACGACAAACCCGCGGCGCTGACGCGCGAGGCGGTGCTGGCCGCCATCGCCAAGCTCGGCGGCGCCGCCGACAAGCGCGCGCTCGCCAAGGCCTTGGTTGTCAGCCCCGACGATCGCAAAATCCTGCGCGGCATTTTGCGGGAGCTGGAAGGAGACGGCGCGGTTGGCCGCCACGGCCGGCGCGGATTTCTCGCGGTCGGCGCCCTGCCCGATTCCGGCGTGATGGACGTTATCGAACGCGATGGCGACGGCGAACTGCTCGGCCGCTTTCGCAATGAGGACGGCGCATTTGGCCCCATGGTGCCCATCGCGCCAGGCCGGCTTCGTGAGCCTGGCCCCGCGCCAGGCGTCGGCGATCGTTTGCTGGTGCGGCTTGATCGCGACGCAGATGAGCCGCTAGCGCGCGTCGTCAAGCGCCTCGGCCAAAGCGCCCATCGCATTCTCGGCGTGTTCCACGCCATCGAAGACCCGCGCGCCCGCGGCGCCGGGCGCGTGCAACCCGCCGATCGCAAAGCCAAATACGACATCATGGTCTCTGGCGCGGAGGCTGGCGGGGCGGTCGATGGCGATCTGGTCGTGGTCGAGCTCAGCCTTGGCGGGCGCCCCCACGGACCCAAGCGCGGCCTGGTGCGCGAAGTGGTCGGCCGCATCGACCATCCCCGCGCTGCCTCCATCCTGGCTTTGCACGCCCACGGCATTCCTGATGGCTTCAGCGCCGCAGAAGAAGCCGAAGCGACAGCCGCGCAAAAGCCGACCTTGAGCGGGCGCACCGATCTGCGCCATTTGCCGCTCATCACCATCGATCCCGAAGACGCCCGCGACCATGACGACGCGGTGTTTGCCGTGGTCGATGATGATCCCAAGAACAGGGGCGGCGTGCGCGTTTGGGTGGCGATTGCTGATGTCGCGGCCTATGTGAAGCCGGGTTCGGCGCTGGACAAAGGCGCTCTGAAGCGCGGCAACTCCACCTACTTTCCCGATCGCGTCGCGCCGATGTTGCCCGAAAGCCTGTCGGCCGATCTCTGCTCCCTGCGCCAAGGCGAAGACCGCGCCTGCATGGCCGTGGAGCTGGTGTTCAACGCGGACGGAACCAAGACGCGCCACCAATTCGTCCGTGGGCTGATGAAGTCAGCCGCCAAACTGTCCTACGCCCAGGCGCAAGCCGCGTTTGACGATCGGCCCGACGATCAGTGCAAACCGCTGATGGATCAGATCATCAAGCCGCTGTGGGCGGCCTATCAGATCGCCAAAAAGGGCCGCGACCGGCGCGCGCCTTTGGAATTGTCGAGCACCGAACACCGCATCGTGTTTGGCCCCGATGGCCGCGTCGCCGGCGTGCGCAAGCGCCAGACTCTGGAGGCCAATAAGCTCATTGAAGAGTTCATGATCCAGGCTAATGTCGCGGCCGCAGAAGAACTGGAAAAGCGCCGCACGCCGCTGGTCTATCGCATTCACGAGCCGCCAAGCGAGACCAAGATCGCCCAGCTTCAGGAGTTTCTCGAAACGGTGAATCTGCGCTGGGCCAAAGGCAATGTGGTTGATCCGGCGCGCTTCAACCGCATCCTGGAAATGGCCGCTGACACCGAACACGCCGATGTCGTCAATGAAGTGATCCTGCGCACGCAATCGCAAGCCATCTATCACCCCGCCAATGTCGGCCATTTCGGCTTAAACCTCGCCAAATACGCCCATTTTACCTCGCCCATTCGCCGCTATGCCGATGTCATCGTCCACCGCGCCTTGATCCGCGCGCTGAAGCTCGGCGAAGATGGCTTGAGCGACGGCGAGGCTGGCCAGTTGGAGGCCACCGCCGAACATATCTCGATGTGCGAGCGCCGCTCGATGGCGGCCGAACGTGAAGCCAATGACCGCTATATCGCGAGCTATCTGGCTGATCGCATCGGCCACGAATTTGACGGCCGGATCAGCGGCGTCACGCGCTTTGGACTGTTCGTGAAGCTCGATGAAACCAATGCCGATGGCCTTGTTCCCGTTTCATCCTTGGGCGCGGAGCGCTTCGTGCATGATGAGGCCGCGCATGCTTTGGTTGGAACCTCCAGCGGCGTGCGCCACCAGCTTGGCCAGCGCGTGCGCGTGGCCTTGCAGGAAGCCACGCCGATCAATGGCGGCCTGGTGTTTGAGTTGCTCAGCGCGCCGCTGGCGCCCGCGCCCGGCTGGCGCAAATCGCTTGGCGCCTTCACCGCGCCACGACCGAAATCGCGCCGCCCTGATCTGCGCAGCGCCGGCAAAAAAGGCCCGCGCGGCAAGCGCAAGAACTGATCCGCCATGGCCGACCCGCCCCGACCCGACCCTGACGACAATCCCTTCGATCCCAGCGACCCGACGCGGCCCGCGCGCGCGCCGCGCCCAAAAGACGCCGCCACCCTCATTTTGGTCCGAACCCGGAAGAATGCGCCGGAAGTTCTGATGGGCCAGCGCGCCGCCGGCCACGTCTTCATGCCCGACAAATGGGTGTTTCCTGGCGGGCGCCTCGATGCGGGTGATGCGCTCGCGCCGGCCGCCACCGAACTGCGCGAAGAAGACGCGGAGCGCTTGCGCGCCGGCAAGGTCCGCCGCCCGCCGCGCGCCTTTGCGTTGTGTGCGGTGCGCGAGGTGTTTGAAGAAACTGGCCTCATCGTTGGCGTGCGCGGCCAGGGCAAAGGCAAACCGCCGGCCGTCTGGACCTCATACGCCAGCCATCACGTCGCGCCTGAACTCGATAAGCTCAGCTTTGTGTGCCGCGCCATCACACCGCCCTACCGCCCGCGGCGCTTTGATGCGCGGTTCTTTCTGGCCGACGCTGACGCCGTACTCCTCGACGACCGCCCGGTCGCCGGCGACGATGAATTGCTCCACACGCGCTGGTTTGCGTTCGAGGACGCCGAGAAGCTCGACCTGCCGAGCGTCACGCGTTTCGTTCTTGGCGAGGTGCAGGCGCGCCTTTCCGGCGAAGAAACCCGCGGGCCGCCCTTCCTGCGCTTCACCCGCGCCGGGCATCAAACGGATCGGTTGTGAGCAAACCCGATCTGTCGATCGTTGCAGCGATGGGCGTTGCCGGGATCGCGGGCGCAACGCTCGGCCTCGCGTTCCCGCTGCTCGCGCTCAATCTCGATGATTGGGGCGTCGATCCCGCCGGCATCGGTTTCTTCACGCTCGCCGCTGCGATCTCCACGCTGATCGCAACCCCGCTTGTGCCGCCGGTGCTGGCGCGGGCGCCGTTGCGGCTCGTTCTTATCGCCGCACTTGCGGCACTGGCTCTGGTGTTCGTCGGCTATCATTTTGCGCGCGACTTCTGGGCCTGGATGGGCTTGCGCACGATTGGAGGGATGGCGTTTGCGTTCCTGTTCGTCGGGTGCGAGGCATGGATTTTGGAGCGCACGCCAGCACAGCGACGCGGCCTCATCATCGGCATCTTTGCCTCCGTTGTGGCCGGCTCTATGGCGGTGGGCGGGATCGTCATCGGCTTGCTTGGCCACACAGGCGCCGCGCCGTTTTTGGCCGGCGCGGGGCTTGCGGTCGCGGGCATGGCGTTTGCGCTGTTGCCGGGTCCGGCCCTCACCGCTCCAGAAGGCGCCGCTGCCCGACCCAGTGCGCTTTTGGCGCGGATCGCGGCCGCGCCAGCGGTGATGCTGGCGCCGTTCATCATGGGCGCAGTGGAAATCGCCAAATACAATCTGATCCCGATCTATGCCCGCCGCGTTGGGCTGGGTGACGACACCGCCGCCTTGATGGTCACCGCTTCGGGCGTGGGCGTCCTTCTGCTGCAACCCTTGATCGGGCTCCTCGCGGATCGGCTGGGCGTTCGACTGACGCTCGCTTTGTGTGCAGCCTGCGGCGTTGGCCTGCCGATCGCGCTCTTGGCTGTAGCGGCCGCGCCCGGCCCGGCTTTGGCGTTGACGGCGCTCTATTCCGGGACTGTCACCGGGCTTTATACGGTTGGCCTCATCTGGCTCGCCCAGCGCTTCCAGGGCGGCGACCTTGCCGGCGCAAATGCAGCCTATGCGCTGGCTTATGGCATGGGTCAGCTCTTGGGGCCGGCGGTGGCGGGTCCATCCTTCGCCGCCAATGGTCCGCCAGGCTTTATCGCCGCGCTGGCGGGCTTCAGCGCGCTTTACCTTGCGGGCTTGGCGGTCGCCAAAAGCCGTCGCGACCGCCGCGCTTGACTTTACCGCCGCGCTCCGCCAAACACCCGCCTTCGATTTTGTCCCCTTGAAGGGCTTAAGCCGCCATGGCCAAACCGACCACGATCAAAATCCGCCTGAACTCGTCGGCGGGAACCGGATTCTTCTATGTCACCAAGAAGAACCCGCGCACCAAGACTGAGAAGCTGAAGCTGAAAAAGTACGACCCTGTCGTGCGCAAGCATGTCGAATTCGTCGAAGGCAAGATTAAGTAAACGGCCGTTTCACGTTTGCCGCTTCAGGCCGCAGCCGCCATCACGCGGTTGCGGCCGCTTTGTTTGGCCCGGTAAAGCGCTTCATCGGCGCGCTTCAAAACCTTATCAGCGGTGTCGCCCACACTCGACGCCACCGCCACGCCTAAGCTGACCGTCACGCTTAAGGCGTCACTGCTGGCCTTGATCGCAAACGGCGCACCGGACACGTGCCGGCGGAGGCGCTCCGCCACCAGACAAGCATAGTCGCCGCGGGTATTGGGCATGAGGACGACAAACTCCTCGCCGCCAAAGCGGCAGGCAATATCGATCGGGCGGAAATTGCTGGCCAGGCGCGCGGCAAACTCCTTCAACACTTCATCGCCGACATCATGGCCGAAATTGTCGTTGATGCGCTTGAAATGGTCGATATCGGCAATGATGACAGACACCGGATCGCCACCGCGGGCGGCGCGCTGCACCAACGGGCCAAGCTGCGACATCAGATAGCGGCGGTTGTTCAGGCCGGTCAGCTGATCCGTGACAGCCAGCTCCATGCTCTGGTCAAGACTTGCACGCATGGAATCGATTTGGCGCTTGCGCCGCACAATGGTGCGCACCCGCGATTGCAGTTCGTCCTCGTCCAGGGGGCGATGGATAATGTCATGGGCCCCAAGATCTAAAGCGCGATAGGCCTTGTCGGTCTCATCGGGATCGCACAGGACCAAGATCGGCGTTTGGCGAGTGGCGTCCGAGGAGCGCAGATGGGCGGTCACCCGCAGTCCGTCAAAAGCCTTGGCGGCCAGCGACACAAGCACCACATCCGGGCGCGCGCTGACGTGCTGGGTCTCCAGGGTAACGACCGTATTGCTCGCCCCCAAAGCGCGCTGCAGCAATTCCAGTTGGCGGGGCGAATCGTCAATCACCAGCAATTGGGCGCCCAAACCATTGTCAGCGACTTCTTCGCCTTCAATCACCCCCATCCGGCGCCCGCTGGCCTGACGGCCGCGCAATTCGTCAATCACGACCTTCATGCGGGCCAGGCTGCGCATTCGCGCGATGAGCTGGGCTGTGTCGACAGGCTTGGTCAGAAAATCATCGGCGCCAAGACTTAAGCCCTTCAAGCGGTCGATCCGCTCATCCAGCGCGCTGACAAAAACGATCGGGATATCGCTGGTTTCGGGGTCGTCCTTCAAGCGCCGGCAGACTTCATAGCCGTCCATGCCCGGCATCATGACGTCCAGAAGTATGATATCGGGCGCGTCCGCCACGGCGCGGCGCAGCGCCTCCTCGCCATTGGCGGCTTCGATAACCTGATAATATTCCTGGGTTAACTTCGAGGCGATCACCTTTCGGTTCGCCTCGAGATCATCAACCAGAAGGACCCGCGCACTCATGCGCAGGACTTATCCAATGAACTTCTTTACGGTTTCCAAAAAAGAGCCGATCGCAATCGGTTTAGACAGATAAGCTTCACATCCGCCTTCCCGAATGCGCTGTTCGTCGCCGCGCATGGCGAAAGCTGTCACCGCCACCACCGGAATATGTTTCAGCTCGGCGTCGGCCTTGAGCATCCGGGTCACATCCAGGCCAGAAATGTCGGGCAGCTGGATGTCCATGATGATCAGGTCCGGCTTGTGTTGGCGCGCCAGGGGGGCGGCTTTTGACCCTTCGCCCGTCTTGATCGTTTGATAGCCGAACGCCTCCAAAAGGTCGTTGAAGAGCTTCATGTTGAGCTCGTTGTCTTCAACGATAAGAACCGTCTTGGCCATGTCTGCGCCGTCCGTCATTCTGTGGCGCCCGCCAGAAACGGGCGCGCGAAGCTGCCGCTGCGTTGCGACCCTATGTCGGCAAAGATCGTTAATCGAGCCTTGCCCGCGACGCCAGCCATGCTGAAGGTCTCTGTGTATAAGTGAGGGCGGAACCGGACCATGCGCATCGGAATTGATCTCGGCGGCACCAAAATCGAGGCCATCGCCATGTCCGCCAAGGGCGAGATCATGTCCCGCCAGCGCTGCGCCACGCCGGGCGATTATCGCGCTTGCCTTGCCGCGCTGGCTGAACTGAAAGGGCAGATCGAAGCCGCTGTCGGGGCCAAGGCGCGCCGAATCGGGATCGCCATGCCCGGCTCGCTGTCGCCGGCGACCGGGCGGGTGCGCAACGCCAACAGCCAATGGCTCAACGGGACCGACTTTCTCGGCGATGTCGGCCAGGCCTTGGCGACGCCGGTGCGGGTCGCCAATGACGCCGATTGCTTTACCCTGTCGGAAGCGGTGGACGGCGCCGGCGCGGGCGCGGCGAGCGTGTTTGGCGTCATCATCGGCACCGGCTGCGGCGGCGGCATTGCGCTGAACGGCCGGCTGCATCGCGGCGCCAACGCCATCGCCGGCGAGTGGGGCCATAATCCCCTGCCCTGGCCGACGCCGGAGGAGTTTCCCGGTCCATCCTGCTGGTGCGGTAAGACCGGCTGCCTGGAAAACTGGGTGTCGGGGCCAGCCTTTACGCGCTGGGCCTGCGCCATGATCGGGCGTGATCTGAGCGCACCGCAGATCGCAGCTTTGGCCGCATCCGGCGATGACCGTGCGCGACAAGCCATCAACCTGCTGGCCGATCGGCTCGCGCGCGGCTTGGCGGTGGTGTGCAACCTGCTTGATCCGGCAGTGATCGTGTTGGGCGGGGGCTTGTCCAATATTGCCGGACTGGCTGGCGCCATCCAATCGCGCATGGCGGCCCATATGTTCACCGGCCAGTTCGCCACCCGGGTCGTGGTCAATGTGCATGGCGACAGCTCCGGCGTGCGTGGCGCGGCCTGGCTGTGGTCGCCCGCGGAAACCAGCGCGTGAGATTTTTGTGCCGCCCCTGCGCACAGCTGTGCGCATGCCCACATTGCGAGCGCTGCGGCGCAGACACGTTGGCGCATGTGGAACTGGCCGCGTTGTCATTGGCGCATATCGACTGCGACGCGTTTTACGCCACGATTGAAAAGCGCGACGATCCAAGCCTTGCCGCCAAGCCTGTGATTGTTGGCGGCGGCGTGCGTGGGGTTGTGACCACGGCCTGCTATGTCGCGCGGGCCTATGGCGTTCGCTCCGCGATGCCGATGTTCAAGGCATTGGCGCTGTGCCCGCAGGCGGTCGTGATCAAACCCGATATCGCCCGTTATGCGCATGAAGGGGAACGACTGCGGGTCTTGATGCGGGCGCTAACGCCGGATGTGGAGCCGGTCTCGATCGACGAGGCCTATCTCGATCTCTCCGGCGTAGCCACGCTGCACAAAGCCCAGCCGTGCGAGTTGCTGGCGCGGCTGCAAATTCAAGCCGAGGCGGAGCTGGGTTTCACGGTGTCGATCGGGCTGTCGTTCAACAAGCTTCTCGCCAAGATCGCGTCTGACATGGACAAGCCGATCGGCTTTTGCGTGATCGGGCGCGCGGAAGCCAAAACCTTGCTCGCCGCGATGCCGATTGGGCGCTTGCCAGGCGTGGGACCTGCAGGCGTCAAGGCGCTCGCCGCCATCGGCGTGTGTCAGATTGGCGATCTGCACCGCACGGACGTGAAGGCGCTGGCCGGCGCGCTGGGCGCTTGGGGACTAAAGCTCAAGGGCTTTGCCGATGGCGTCGACACGCGGACGGTGGAGACTGGCGGGGAACGCAAAACGATCTCGGTCGAAACCACCTTCAACACCGATATCGGCGATCCCAAGCATTTGGAGGATCAGCTTTGGCTGTTGTGTGAAAAGCTCGCCGGGCGGATGCGGGCCAATGGTCTGGCCGGGCGCACAATCACGTTGAAGCTGAAGACCGCCGCCTTCCAGAGCTTCACGCGCCGGCGCCAATGTGATCCGCCCACCGCGCTGGCGGTGCGGCTGTTTGAAGAAGCCGCCGCGCTGTTGCGGGTCGAAGCCAATGGCCGCGCGGCGTTTCGCTTGATTGGCGTCGGCGTCAGCGATTTCGTCGACGCCGCCGAAGCCGATCGCGGCGACCTCTTGGACACCGCACTGCCCAAACGCGCCGCCATCGCCGACGCCGTGGCCAAAGCGCGCGACAAGTTTGGCGCTGGGGCGGTGGCGAGTGGGCGCACGCTGCGCCTTCTCGCCAAGGCCAATGATCCAGATACGGACGACTAGTCTTACTGAGTCATAAAACCGCAGGGGGATTCGGACCGCGCCGAGATTTGATACGCTGACAATTCGTGCATCAACGAAGGGCGGCGCGTATGGATCGTTCAAGTTCGAGCAGGAAAGCGCGATTTGCGCGCTACGTCGAGGATTTGATTCAGGTAATCGGCCACGCTGATCGAGCCGATCCGAGCCGTTGCGGGCTTATTGCACCGGGATGTTGTTGCCCTTGGAGCGCAAGCGTGTGGAGCCGATGGCGGCGGCGACCGCGCCGGCCCAGGTCTCAGCCAAACACCAATCCTTGCTGCATTTCGTGGGCAAAGCGCCATGGTCGGACGAAGCCGTCATGGCCAAGGTTTGCGACTTGGTCTTGCCGGCGCTCGAGCGATCTGGCCCAATCCGGGCGTGGATAATCGATGACACGGGATTTTCGAAGAAGGCCAAGCATTCGGTTGGCGTGGGGCGGCAATATTGCGGCCGACTGGGCAAGCAAGACAATTGCCAGGTCGCGGTGACGCTTTCGCTGGAATGCGGTCCCAACTCAAAAAAGACCACCTTCAACGAACCGATTTTCGTTGAAGGTAGTCTAAAAACGCCCCGGCCTTGCGGCCAGGGCGTTGATGTTTCGCATGGAACGATCGGTCAGCCGAGATGCTTGGCGATCACCGCCAGCAGCAGCAGCGCCACGATATTGGTGATTTTGATCATCGGGTTCACGGCCGGGCCGGAAGTGTCCTTGTAGGGATCGCCCACCGTATCGCCGGTGACGGACGCCTTGTGGGCGTCTGAGCCCTTGTAATGGATCTTGCCGTCCTTGTCGGTGAAGCCGTCTTCAAACGACTTCTTGGCATTGTCCCAGGCGCCGCCGCCCGAGGTCATCGAGATGGCCACGAACAGGCCCGTCACGATCACGCCAACCAGCAACGCGCCGAGCGCGGCGAGCGCCTGGCTTGGGCCGGCAATCCACAAGATCACGAAGAACAGCACGATCGGCGCCAGAACCGGCAGCAAGGACGGCACGACCATTTCCTTGATGGCGGCTTGCGTCAGGATGTCGACGGCTTTGCCGTAATCGGGCTTGTTCTTGTATTCCATGATGCCGGGAATTTCGCGGAACTGACGGCGCACTTCTTCCACCACCGCTTGCGCCGCGCGCCCGACCGCCGTCATCGACATGCCGCCGAACAAATAAGGCAACAGCCCGCCGATGAAGAGGCCGACAATCACATACGGATTGGACAGTGCAAACACGCTGTTCAATTCGCTGGCGTCGATCTGGCCGAAGAACGGATAGGTCGCCGCGTTCGCCGCATAGTACTTCAAGTCCTCGAAGTAGGCGGCAAACAGCACCAGCGCGCCCAAGCCGGCCGAACCGATCGCATAGCCCTTGGTCACTGCTTTCGTGGTGTTGCCAACGGCGTCGAGCGCGTCGGTGGTCTTGCGCACTTCGGGCGGCATTTCGCTCATTTCTGCGATGCCGCCGGCATTGTCCGTAACCGGACCAAACGCATCAAGCGCAACGATGATGCCGGCCACCGCCAGCATGGTCGTCACCGCAATGGCAATGCCGAACAGGCCCGCCAGCGCGTTACAGGCGATGATGCCGGCAACGATCGTTAAGGCCGGAAGCGCTGTCGATTCCATCGACACCGCCAAGCCTTGGATCACATTGGTGCCGTGACCAGAGACCGAAGCCTGCGCTACCGACACCACCGGGCGCTTGCCGGTTGCGGTGTAATATTCCGTAATCACAACGATCGCGGCCGTGACGATCAGTCCGATCACACCGCACCAGAAGAGATTGGCGCCGGTGATGGTCAGACCATTGATCTCGGCAATCGGGCCAAAGCCGTTATTGACGAGATAGATGGCCCCCGCCAGGCCGGCCACACTGAACAGACCTGCCGCAATCAGGCCTTTGTAGAGGGCGTTCATGATGTTGTTGTCAGCGCCGAGGCGCACAAAGAAAGTGCCCGCGATGGAGGCAAGGATCGCCATGCCGCCAATCGCCAGCGGCAATGTCATCATGGCGAGGATCACGCCATCGGTGGAGTCGCGAAACAGGATCGAGCCGAGCACCATGGTGGCGACCGTGGTCACCGCATAGGTCTCAAACAGGTCTGCCGCCATACCGGCGCAATCGCCGACATTGTCGCCGACATTGTCGGCGATCGTGGCGGGGTTGCGCGGATCGTCTTCGGGAATGCCGGCTTCGACCTTGCCGACCATGTCGCCGCCGACATCGGCGCCCTTGGTGAAAATGCCGCCGCCGAGACGGGCGAAAATCGAAATCAGCGAAGCGCCGAAACCCAGCGCCACGAGCGCGTCAATCACAGAGCGGCTTTTCGGCTCCAGACCCATCCACTGGGTCAGCGCGACGAAATACACCGCCACCCCCAGAAGCGCGAAACCCGCCACCAGCATGCCGGTGACCGCGCCGGCTTTGAACGCGATGTCGAGGCCCTTGGCGAGGCTGGTGCGCGCCGCTTCGGTAGTGCGCACATTGGCCTGCACCGACACATTCATGCCGATATAGCCGGCCAAGCCCGACAGGACCGCGCCGATGACAAAGCCGACCGCTTCATACGGCCCAAGCAGCAAACCAAGCGCGACAGTCACCGCCAAGCCGACCCAAAGGATGGTCGTGTATTGCCGGTTCAGATAGGCGCGCGCGCCTTCTTGAATTGCTGCTGCGATTTCCTGCATCCGCGCCGTGCCGGCGCTTTCAGCCTTGATCGACTGGATTTGTAACCAGCCATAAAGGGCTGCGAGCACGCCACACGCGATCGCCGCCCAAGTGATTGTGTTCAGGTCCATCATATTTTCCCTTGCGTCACCCAGCCGGGTGCGCGCGTTTCAGGGCCGACCGTCCCAATCGCGCCGAGGCGCCGATTCGGAAGTGAAGCCCCCCGCCAAAGTGGCGCGGACACTGCCAAAACGATCAGTTCCGCGCAACGGCCGCAGCCGTGCTTTGCGATCTTCCTGCGTCGGTTCGCGTACGAAGCGAAGTCCAAGCAACGATTTTCAGCTCTTTGACGGCTTTGGCGCCAAAACCTGACACCGCGACCGGGCCAAGCGCGGCGATCGCTGCGGCCGGATCCAGACTGTAAGGATCATCGGCGAGCGCGAGCGAACGCTCATGCGACACTCGCAGAAACGAATCGCGCACAATATGGGCCTTCTTGCGCAGCGCTTCAGAATCCGCCCCCTGGCCGAGTTCGACGCTGACGGTCGTAAAAATGTAATTCTCCAGCCGCCCCTCACGAACCACTGGAAAGGGCAAATTGCTTAACTCAATCGTCTCGGCCGTCGCCGCTGCGGGCGGTTTTTTGTCTGCGGCCTGGGCCGGCCAAACAGCGACGCAGAGCGCCAGCAGTAACGAGACAAGCATGGGCATCGGACTGGCTCCTCGGCCGCACAAGAAGCGCCAAAAGCGTTGCCGGTTCCTTAACCCAAGCGATGGCTGAATCCAGACCTGAGCCAATCCAGGGGCGCCCCGTTCGCCCCGCGCACGCTGACCCCTGCCCCAGACGCCGCCACGCCGATCCGCACCGGCCCGCGCGCGACCGCGCCGCGCCGTTCGATCACCGCCCGCGCGCCGGGCGGGGTTGTGAACAGAAGCTGATAATCATCGCCGCCGGCGCACAAGTCCTGCAATGCGCCGCCGGCGCCAACAAAGGCGCGTCCTGCCGGCGACAAGGGAACCTCTTCGGCGTCAAGCTGGATTTGCACGCTTGAGGCGGCTGCGAGTTTTGCCGCGTCGGCCAAGAGCCCGTCTGACACATCCATCGCCGCCGTCGCCCAACGGGCAACGAGATCGGCCCAGTCCAATCGCGGCGCAGGCGTGCGATAATGCGCGATCAGATCGTGCGTGTATGGCGCAACGCAAACAGGGGCTGCCCCGCGCGCCGCCGCTAAACCCAGATAGCCGTCGCCGATCACGCCGGAAACCCAAAGGTCATCGCCGACCCGCGCGCCAGCGCGATCCGGCGGGCGCGGCGACAGCGCCTTGCCAATCGCTGTGACGGAAACAGACAATGGTCCATCGGTCGCCGTGGTGTCGCCGCCCCAAAGCTTAAGGCCAAAGAGCTGTTGGTCGGCTTGCAAGCCAGCCGCGAACCCTTCAATCTCAGCGCCGTCGCGCCCGCGCGGCCAGGCCAATGCGACCAGATAGCCGATCGGCTTGGCGCCTTTGCCGGCGAGGTCTGACAGGCTTACCCGCAAGGCTTTCTGCGCCACGGTGGCGATCGGATCGGTTGGCAGAAAATGCACACCTTCCACGATCATGTCAGAGGTGAAGACATAAGCGCCTTCCAGATCCGCAACCGCCGCATCGTCCTTAAGCCCACGCCCTTCTTCACCCGCAAGCGGCGCAAACCAGCGCGAAATGGCGTCAAATTCGTCGATGCCCGCCATCACGCCGCCTCACGAATGGCCTTGGCGCAGGCGTCGAGCGCTGCATTGATAAAGCCCGGTTGGGGGGCGTCGAAATAGGCTTTGGCGATCTCGACATATTCGTCGATCACAACGGCCGTAGGCACATCGCGGCGCGCCCAAAGCTCGGCCGCGCCAGCGCGCAGAATGGCGCGCGCAACCGCATCGAGCCGCTCCAGGCGCCAGTTCTCGCTGAGGCTGCGGGCGATTGTGGTGTCGAGCGCTTCCTGGTTTTCCACCGCCACCGTCAGCAACCGGCGCATGAGATCAAGATCAATCTCGCCGTCGTAGCGCTCGTCTTCCAGCCGCGGCAGGCGCCCATCCATCGCGTCGGTCATCACCTGGGCCGGCGTGTCGGCGGCGGTTTCCATCTGATACAGGCCCTGCACCGCAGCAAGCCGCGCGGCGCGGCGAGCGGGGGCGGAAAACGGATCGCTCATTGTCAGCCGCAGAACCGGCGCTTTAGCGCGATCATCGCAGCGCAGGCGCGCGCGGCTTCCGCGCCCTTGTCGCCCTGGGCGGGATCGGCGCGTACCCAGGCCTGGGCGTGGTTTTCAACGGTGAGAATGCCGAAGCCGATGGCGAGCCCGCTGAGCGACAAGTCCATCAGCCCACGCGCACTTTCGCCGCACACATAATCATAATGGCTGGTGTCGCCGCGGATGACGCAACCAAGGCTGACGAAACCGTCAAACTCTTCTTCCGCCAGCGCAATCGCGCCGGGAATTTCAAACGCGCCGGGCACATCGATGCGCTCCACGGTCGCGCCCATTCTGGCGAGCGCCTCCGTTGCGCTTTGGGCCATCGGCTCCACAACGTCTTCATAATAGGGCGAGGCGACAATCAATACGCGCGCGCCGGCAATATCGACTGGCGCAAAGGGCTTGGGATCGGTTCTCATGCTTGGTGGTCCTTAAACGGGCGCCAACCCATGACGGTCAGGCCATAGCCTTCAAGGCCGATGATCTTCTGCGGGTGGTTGGACAACAGCAGCATCGCGCCGACGCCGAGGTCGCGCAGGATTTGCGCGCCGACGCCATATTCGCGCAGCATCCGCGCCTCAGCAGGTTCGGGATCGGGCGCGTGCGCGCCAAAACGCTTGCCAAGCGCGATCGGATCGGGATCGCGCAGCAAAACCAGCACCCCGCCCTCTTCGGCGGCGGCGATTTCGGCCATGGCGGCTGCAACCAGACTGGAGCGGCCGCCGGCCTCGCCCATCACGTCGGCGGCGAAGTCGACACGGTGCATCCGCACGAGTGTTGCGCGGTCGGGCCGGATCGCGCCCTTGACCAGCGCCACATGCTCCACCCCGTCGAGCGCGTTGCGGAACAAAACCATGCGCAGACCTGCGCCCCAGCGACTGTCGAAATCGCCGTCATGGACGCGCGAAACAAATGTTTCGGTGCGACGGCGATGTTCGATCAGGTCTTCAATCGTGCCGATCTTGAGATTGTGGTGTTGGGCAAAGCCAACCAGCTCCGGCAGCCGCGCCATGGTGCCGTCATCGCTCATGATCTCGCAGATCACCGCCGCCGGAATGAGACCGGCCATGCGCGCGATATCGACGCCGGCTTCGGTGTGGCCGGCGCGGAACAAGACCCCGCCGCCGCGCGCCACCAGCGGAAACACATGGCCGGGCGTAACGATATCGTCAGCGCCTTTGGTCGGGTCAATCGCCACCGCGATCGTGTGGGCGCGGTCATGGGCGCTGATCCCGGTGGAGACGCCTTCGCGCGCTTCAATCGACACCGTAAAGGCGGTTTGATGGCGCGTGCCGTTACGACCGGTCATCGGCTCCAGCTTCAAGGCGCCGGCGCGCTCTGGCGTCATCGCCAAACAGATCAGGCCGCGACCGTGCTTGGCCATGAAATTGACCTGGGCCGGCGTGGCGAACTGAGCGGGGATCACCAGATCGCCTTCATTCTCGCGGTCTTCGGCGTCGCACAAGATCACCATCTTGCCGTTGCGGGCGTCCTCGATGATCTCTTCGATGGGCGAGATATAGCGGCTGAGATCGTCAAGATTTGCGGGAACCGGGATCATCGGGCGGCGCTCCGGGCGTCGGCTTGGTAACTGAGGATGCGCGCAACATAGCGGGCCAGCATGTCGGCTTCGAGATTGACGCGCGCGCCGGCTTGAAGCGCATTGAGGCTGGTGACGCGCCAGGTGTGGGGAATAATCAGCACGCTAAAAACATCGCCTTCGACCTCATTGACCGTGAGCGACACGCCATCGACTGCAATCGACCCCTTCGGCGCCACCAAGGGCGCGACATTGGCCGGCGCCTTGATCTTGACCCGCCAGCCTTCGCCGTCGGCCGCAACGCTGACCACTTCGCCCAGGCCATCGACATGGCCAGACACAATATGCCCGCCCAACTCATCGCCGATGGCGAGCGACCGCTCCAGGTTCACGCGGTCGCCGACCTGATTGTGCGCCAGCGTCGTTACCCCGATGCTCTCGGCGGCGATCTCAACGATATGGCGCATCCGCCCGCCGCCAAGGCCTTGGATTTCCACCACCGTCAAGCAGCAGCCAGCGTGCAGAATGGACGCCCCGATCGCCACGCCAGCAGCGTCAAAGGGGCTTTCCACCGTCCAGCGGATGAGGCCGTTGCGGCGCTCGATGGCCGTGATTTCGCCTTGGGCGGTGACGATGCCGGTAAACATCAGCGAACTCTCTCAAGTGTTTCCCATAAATCAGAGCCGACCTCACGGAAGGCAAGACGGGCAAAGCGCGGCGCATTGGCAAGCGCAGCGAACGCCAGTTCCGCCACTGCGGGCTTTGCTTGCGCGCCGAGCAGCAGCGGCGCGCGAAACCATTCCAGCCGATCCACCGCATCGGCGGTGAGAAACGACGCCGCCACCCGGCCGCCGCCTTCCACCATCAGCCGCGCCACCCCGGCTCCGGCCAGATGCGCCAAGGCGGCGTCCAAATCCACCCCGTCCAGTCCGCGCGGAACCAGCGCGACTTGCACGCCGATTGCGTCCAAAGCGGCCTTCGCGCCGCGATCGGCGTCGCGCCCGGCGATCACCATGACCGGGCCGCGATCCAGGCTTTGCGCCAAGCGGCTGGAAGGCGCAAGGCGCAGGCGGGTGTCGATCACCACGCGCAGCGGCTGGCGCGGCGGGGGCGGATCGGTTCGGGCGGTGAGTTCGGGATCGTCGGTCAAGGCGGTCGCCGCGCCGATCAGAACGGCGTCATGGGCGGCGCGGATGCGATGCACTTCGGCGCGCGCCTCGGGCCCGGTAATCCAGCGGCTTTCACCAGAAGCGGTCGCGATCCTGCCGTCCAGCGATGTCGCCAGCTTGAGCGTGACAGCCGGGCGCAGGCTCATTCTTTAACGGCGCCGTCGCGGTCGCGCCCGAAATGGGCGTCTTCCAGAAACCGCTCAAAATCGCCGGCTTCGCGAAAATCACGATAGACCGAAGCGTAGCGGACATAGCCGACCGGATCGAGCTGGGCCAGCGCGGCCATGACCATTTCGCCGATCGAAGAGGATTGGATCTCGGTTTCGCCCAGGCTTTCCAGCTGGCGCACAATTCCCGACACCAACTGCTCGATTCGATCGGGCTCGACCGGGCGTTTGTTCAACGCGATCTTGACGCTGCGCAGCAGTTTCTCGCGCTCAAATGGCGCGCGCTTGCCGGTGGAGCGTTTGATCACGATCAGCTCGCGCAGCTGGACGCGCTCGAACGTTGTGAAGCGACCGCCGCAGGCGGGGCATTGGCGACGGCGGCGGATGCTGGTCCCGTCCTCGGTCGGACGGGAATCCTTCACCTGCGAATCCTCGTGGCCGCAAAACGGGCAGCGCATGGGTCAGATATAAATCGGGAAGCGGGCCGTGAGGGCCTCTACCCGCTTGGCCACGTCCTGTTCGGCGGCGCTATTGTCGCCATTGGATTTGCCGAGTGCGGTGAGCACTTCGATCATCAGATCGGCGACCTCCTGAAACTCGGCCGGGCCAAAGCCGCGCGTCGTGCAGGCGGGCGTGCCGACCCGCACGCCGGATGTGATCATCGGTTTGGCGGGGTCGAATGGGATGCCATTCTTGTTGCAAGTGATCGAAGCGCGCTCGAGCGCGGCCTCAGCCGCCTTGCCGGTGACGCCGAGGGGGCGCAGATCGACCAGCATCAAATGGCTATCGGTGCCGCCCGAGACCACAGCCGCGCCATTCTCGATCAAACGCGCGGCGAAGGCGCGGGCATTGTCGACGACATGGCGCGCATAGAGCTTGAAGGCTGGCCGAAGCGCTTCGCCAAACGCGACCGCTTTGGCGGCGATGACATGCATAAGCGGCCCGCCTTGCAAGCCGGGGAACACGGCGGAATTGAACTTCTTGCCCAGATCCTCGTCATTGCTGAGGATGATGCCGCCGCGTGGACCGCGCAGGGTTTTGTGGGTCGTTGAGGTCACGACATGAGCGTGCGGCAGCGGCGAGGGATAGACCCCGCCAGCGATCAGGCCGGCAAAATGGGCCATATCGACCATAAGATAAGCGCCGATGCTGTCAGCGATCTGGCGGAAGCGGGCAAAGTCGATCACCCGCGAATAGGCTGAGCCGCCGGCGATGATCAGCTTGGGCTTTTCACGCTCTGCGATGCGGGCGAGTTCGTCATAGTCTATCAGATGGTCGTCAGGGCGCACAGTATAGGACACTGGGTTGAACCATTTGCCCGACTGGTTGGCCGGCGCGCCGTGGGTGAGATGGCCGCCGGCGGCAAGGTCCATCCCCAGGAACGTGTCGCCCGGTTGCAGCAGAGCAAAAAACACCGCCTGATTGGCCTGGGCGCCAGAATGCGGCTGGACGTTCGCGAAAGCGCAGTTGAACAGGCGCTTGGCCCGCTCGATCGCCAGGGTCTCGGCGACATCGACATATTCACAGCCGCCATAATAGCGCCGGCCCGGATAGCCTTCGGCGTATTTATTGGTGAGCACCGAGCCCTGAGCCTCGATCACCGCCTTGGAGACAATGTTTTCCGATGCGATCAGTTCGATTTGACGCTGCTGGCGGGCGAGCTCATGGGCGATGGCGCCGGCCAGGTCCGGATCAGCCAAGGCCAAGTCTTCGTTGAAGAAACTGCCCGCCCCGCTGGCGGCGCCCTGCGCGCGCATCGTCATCCGTCAATCCTGTCCAAGAGTCGCCCCTACATACGCCGCCGGCCCCTGAAATGAAACCGGGCAATCGGCCATAGCGGCGTCGGCGCCCAACGCTCTACTTTTTACTCAAGATACTCAAGCGCAACGATTTGGCTTTACAGAAGGAAAAGTGGCTGTCAAACGAAGGGCAGGTGAACTTTGCCGGCATTCGTTGGGGTGTCACGGCCATCACTGCAAGAATTTGGAATGGTGGCGCCGGTGAACGACCCCGTTTTGGACAACGAAGACACTCTCCGATACACGGCCGATATCGTTGCATCCTTCGTGACGCACAACAATATCGCTGCAGATCAGCTGCCTGAGCTCATCCGAACTGTCCACAAGACCTTGCAATCCCTTGGTCATGTCGATGATCCAAAGGCCGCTGAGCGGCCGCGTCCGGCTGTCCCGATCAACAAGTCGGTTCAGAACGACCACATTGTCTGCCTGGAAGACGGCAAAAAGCTCACCATGCTGAAGCGCTATTTGCGCTCAACCTACAACATGACGCCGGAAGAATACCGCAAGCGCTGGGGCCTGCCGGCGGATTACCCGATGGTGGCGCCGGCCTACGCAGCGCAACGCTCAGCCTTCGCTAAGCAAATCGGGCTTGGCCGCGGAGTGCGCCGCAAAGACGACGACGAATAGCCGCCTAAGCGATCGTTCCAGGCCGGCGCCGACGCGCGCCCGGACCGCCCTTCGGTCCTTTCAGCTTGCGCTCCAGTTTGCCCACGGCCAACCGCTCCAGATCGGCGCGGGCGGCGTTGGCCGGTCCGATCACGGCCACCTCAATGCCGGTTGCCGCGTCAATGGCGCTGACCTTGGCGAAATCGCCCAGCACAATGAATTCGATCAGCGTCTCGCGCGCGCTCATGCCGCCTTCCCGGCCTTGAGAACAGCCCACACGTCGACCATCGCCGCCACCAGCCGATCCATCAAGACGTCGTCATGGAAGGGCGAAGGGGTCAGCCGAATCCGCTCCCCGCCGCGCGCGACAGTCGGATAATTGATCGGCTGGGCGTAAACGCCATGGTCGAACAAAAGCGCATCAGTGATCGCTTTGCACTTGGCCGCATCGCCAACGAGAACCGGCACGATATGGGTCGTTGACGGCATGACCGGCAGACCGGCGGCGCGCAACTTGGTCTTCAAGGTCTCGGCCCGCTCGGCCAAACGCTCACGCATATGCGGGCACGCGCGCACCAACCGCACGCTTTCCAAAGCCGCCGCCGCCAAGGAGGGGGCCAGCGAAGTGGTGAAGATGAAACCGGCCGCCAAGGAGCGGATCGCATCCATCGCCGGCGCCGGGCCGGTGACATAACCGCCCATCACGCCAAAGGCTTTGGCCAATGTGCCCTCGATGAAATCGACGCGGTGCATTGCGCCGTCGCGTTCCGCCACGCCGCCGCCCTTTTCGCCGTAAAGTCCGACGCCATGGACCTCATCAAGATAAGTCATGGCCCCATATTTCTGCGCCAGATCGCAGATATCGTGGATCGGCGCGGTGTCGCCATCCATCGAATAAACGCTCTCAAAGGCGATCAGCTTGGCGGCGCCGGCCGGCGCTTCGGTCAGGAGCGACTCCAGGCTTTGCAGGTCATTGTGGCGAAACACCCGCTTTTCGCAGCCGGCGCGGCGAATGCCTTCGATCATCGAGGCGTGGTTTTTCTCGTCCGAGAATATCCACAGATCGGGAAACACCTTTGAAAACGTCGCCAACGTGGCGTCATTCGAGACATAGCCCGAGGTGAACAGCAAAGCCGCTTCCTTGCCGTGAAGCTGAGCAAGCTCGGCCTCCAGATCGACGTGGTAGCTGGTAGTGCCCGAAATGTTACGTGTGCCGCCAGATCCCGCGCCGACATCATTGATTGCCGCGTGCATGGCCGCGATCACGTCTGGGTGCTGGCCCTGGCCGAGATAATCGTTCGAGCACCACACCACGATCGGCCGCTCGCGCCCGTCCGGCAGGCGCAGCGTGGCGTGCGGGAACCGCCCGCGCTCGCGCTTGATGTCGGCAAACACGCGGTAACGGCCCTCTTTGCGCACCTGCGCCACCACCCGTTCAAACGCTCTGGCGTCTTCGTCTCTCATGCGGGCGGCTCAATCTCAGGGCGCGACAGGCGCGGCGGGTGGGACGTTCCGCCCATGGACAAATCTGGGCAGAGCGGTGTGAGATAGCGTTATAGTGCCGCTTCGGCGATGCGAAAACATCGTCTTTCGGTGCCGATCACCGGAGTTTGCACATATACGCGCAAATGCGACACATTCGCAATGCCGGCCCGCCACAAAGGAACACCATGGCCCTGCCTCCGCTCGCTCCGTTTCCCGCAGCCCGTCCGCGCCGGCTGCGCGCCACGCCCTGGGTGCGGTCTCTGGTCCAGGAACACCGCCTCTCAGCCAGCGATTTGATCTGGGCGATGATTGTTCATGACGGCGAAGGTCTCGACCCGGTTAAGGCCATGCCGGGCGTTGCCCGTCATTCGGTCGCTGAGGCCGCCAAGGCCGCCGCCCGCGCCGCCGATCTGGGCATCCCCGCGATCGCGATCTTTCCACATGTGGCTGAAGCCAAGAAGGACAATGGCGGCAGCGAAGCGCTCAACCCAGATGGCGTCGTGCCGCGGACGGTTGCGGCGATGAAGGCGGCCGCACCTGGGGTTGGAATCATGGTGGACGTCGCACTCGATCCGTTCACCGATCACGGCCATGACGGCATTCTGCGCGATGGCCGGATTCTCAATGACGAGACAGTCGCACGGTTGTGCGATCAGGCCGCCCTGCTCGCCCGCGCCGGCGCCGATGTGATCGCCCCCTCCGACATGATGGATGGTCGCATCGGCGCAATCCGCGCCCGGCTGGAAAGCGATCGCTTTGCCGATGTGATGATCATGTCCTATGCGGCCAAGTACGCCTCGGCGTTTTACGGCCCCTATCGGGAAGCGATCGGCGTCAAGCGCCTCGACGGCGACAAAAAGACATACCAGATGGACCCCGCCAACACAGACGAGGCCCTGCGCGAGTGCGGACTGGACGTTGGGGAAGGCGCTGACATGCTGCTGATCAAACCCGGCCTGCCCTATCTCGACATCATCCGCCGCGTGAAGGAGTCCTTTGCCCTGCCGACCTTCGCTTTCCAAGTAAGCGGCGAATACGCCATGATCAAAGCCGCCGCCGCCAATGGCTGGCTCGATGAGCGCCGCGCCATGCTGGAAACGCTCACCGCCTTCAAACGCGCCGGCGCCGACGGCGTCATCACGTACTTCGCCGAAGCGGCGGCTGAAGCGTTGCGGGGATAGGGGATATCAGCCGCAGGCAGGGACCGCTTTCGACCGCCCTTACAACTCCGTTCTAACCCGCGCGATCCGCGCCGGAACCCTGGCGCTCGAACCAACCGGCCTAGCCTTGCTGCCGGCGGTCAATGCTCGGCGCTTGAATGAACGCCGCTCCGGCGCGCTCACTGGCCTCGACAAAGCCGAAACCGCCGCCAAGCATGGGTAATCGGCGCCTGGGGCGCGGCGCTGACGCACCCGGCGAGGGCGCCCAACAGACACGCGGCCCAAAAAGCTGCGCGCTGAGCGCCATGGCGAACCAAACCTCAGCCAACCAGCTAACATGTATTTCCCCGGCTTCGGACCAACAACTAAACCGCTTCCGCAATCAACGCCGCCACCGTCATCCGCTTGTCGCGCGCTCTTGCGTCAAGCGCGTTCAAGGTCTCGGCGCTGGCGCGGGTCGAAAACGTGCAAACGGGGTAACTTCGCAGACACGCTGGAGCCATAAGCTTGCGCAGCCTTCTCCACCAGCGCAAGATAGGTCGGATCAGTCGCGTGCTTTAGAACTCGAATAAAGTCGGCCATACAAGGTTCGTAGGCACCGAACGGCCAGTGGACGACGCCCCCTTTCAGCGCGTTCTTGACTGTTTGACGCCGCCTTGCTCGCCCTGACTTTCAACGACGGACCAGACGCCGGCACATGGCCAGAAACAGCCCGCGTGGCCGCGTCGCGCTTTCGACTGGCCGAACTGTTCGCAGAGCGCAACGCGGCCGGCGACCCCGTGGAGGACACCGAACAGGCATTGGCGATGCCCCCGGCGATCAGCGCGCCCGCGACGAAGGCAAAGCTGGATGCACAGCACCTTGCCCAATCCTTTGTCCTCGACCCTTGGGCCTTTTGATCAACGCCGCTTCGGTGCGGCATGATCACCTGGATTGAAGGGGCCCCGATCCGGAAAGACCGGCGCGAAGAATTCGCCATCCCCTGGGGCGGAACCGACAAAAGGAGCCAAAAGCCGACTTATCCACACATCGGGGCGAGAATATCCACAAAACGGATGCGACGAATTCTTCTTTTGTTCCCTCATCGTTCTGAGTGTGATAAGTAACCTTCAACGCGGCGCGGCTCGTCCCCGAACACCCGACCCCATGCGGGCCGCCGCACCGATCCTTCACATGGGCTGCGCATGGGGCGCGGAATGACAAACCAATCGCGCGGCAAGAAGCCCCCGCCGTCACGTCCAGGGCCGAATGGAAAATCTTGCGCGCCGAAATCCGGCAACGGCTTGATAAGCGCAGCAAGATCAGACGTGCGAATTTCTATCAGACGCGGCCAAGTCCCGATGCGCAGCTATGGAGACTTTACCACATGCGTGACCCTAAGCTTTCTGAAACCACCAAACATGCAACGCAACGCAGCGGCATTTCGCAAGCGCGGCGCTCTACGCTGCTGGCTCCGGGCAAGTGCGGCGCAGTGACGGCTGGCTCGCGAAGCCAGATCCTGAGCCAGACGCTGGATGATGACATCGCCAGCCTGCCGGCCTGGAAGCACGCCGCCGAGCCACAAAAGAAAGAAAGAGCTCGGCGCGCCGACAAAACCGCTAAGGTTGGAGGCTGAGCTATGACCCACCAAAAAGAACATCCCGGCGCGCGGGGCGGCGCGGATGGGGCTGCGCTGCGAGAGGCCACAGGAAGCAATCATTCTCCAAGTCACTATTGCACGATCAAATTGGAACAGCACGTACGCCGAGTTCGCGAACTGGCGCTTTGCATGAAGGCGCAAGCCGAGAAGGCGCCAAGCGAGAAGGCGCCAACGCGCGATTTGTATCAGACCCTGCTTGCCGCCGACATTGCCATCGAGGACGTGATTGCGTTTTTCAAATGGCTGGTCCGGCAGAAATACAAGCGGATAGAATGGAGCACAATAAGCGGGCTCAACGGGAGGCATCGCTATGATCGCTCCCGTTAATCGCTTCGCAGCGGCTGCACTTGAACTTGCCGATCTTGGCTATGCGACAACACCGCTTGGCGCCAATCGCAAGCCGCTTTTGAAAGGCTGGCCGGAGCATGGTCCGAACCCGGAAGAAACAGCCTGGCGCTTTGCGACGCCTAGCGTGGCGGGGATTGCCGTTATCACCGCCGCACCATTGGTCGTGTTCGATTTTGATCGAAACCATGCGGAAGGCGTGGACGGCATTCGCGCGTTTCAAAAGCTTTTGGACATCCACAGCCCAAACAAAAGAGGCAATGAAGAAGGCTATGGCTGCGGAGAAGGGCCAAAGCCAGGCGCATCCGTGCAAACCAAGCGCAACGGTCTTCACCTCTGGTTCGGAGTTCCTGCCGGACTGGAGGTCCGATCGGGCAACGGCTGGCTTGCGCCGGGAATCGACATCAAAGCCGGGCGCCATTGCGCGACCTGCCCACCGACGCCGGGTTACAGTTGGTATAACGATGAGAAAAATAAGCCCTGCCCGATCGATCAGCTGCCGCCATTGCCGGATTGGCTGGCGGCGATGGTCGCGCGGCCAAAACCAACAAGGCCAGAGCTTGCGCCGATCACGATGTTTTCTGGTGATTTGTCCGGATACGGACGAAGGGCGCTTCTGGAAGAACTGGTTGGCGTCGAATGTGCGCCCGTTGGAGCGCGCAATCAGGCGCTGAACAAGGCTGCTTTTTCGCTCGGTCAACTGGTCGCTGGCGGTGTTTTGCCAATCTGCGCTGTTGAGGCTGGCTTGCTCAAAGCCGCAGAGGTCAATGGCCACATCGGCGACGATGGCTTGCCGGCCGTTCAACGCACCATTCGAGCCGGATTGAAGGCTGGAAGTCGCACGCCGCGCGCGCCCGACCCGCGCCCGAAAAGCTAAGCAACGACAGGATGTCTGTTTTCGTTTGAAGCGGCCGAGGCCGCAATTCGCGCGGCTGCGCCGGAAAAGCCCATGACAATAGGCGCTCCCAGCTCTCGCCCCAACGCCTGCGCTTCTGCTTCACTTCAGCAGTGGCAGATGATGTCGTCCGCGTAGCGCTCGTGGCGACGCTTGGACGCAACAGACCTGTTGCCAAAGGTGACCTATGGCGTGAAGTTCAAAGACGGCATCGAGGAAGGGGAACGCTCCCCCGACCCGCAAGCCAAACCCGCCGCCGCTTGATCCGGATGGCCGTCACCAAGATTCAGGCATAGCTCCGTGTCGAGCGCGTGCGACTTTTGACCGGCGCGGCGTGGCAGATCGAGACGCGCCGTAAACGCCTTCGCGCAGGGTCTGCGACCGGGCGACGAGGGTGGCCCCGGACGGCTCGCCAACCGTTGCATGCATGATGAACCCCACTTTCCCCTCCATGGAGCGCCCGTTGTGGGCCGCGCGATCACGGAATGGCGCCTTGGCGTCGTCCTCGAGGTTTTGGATCGTTGGACCAGCCATTTGGGACGTCGCTGCGAGCAGGCAGCAAGATGATTTCATTCATTTCAATAAAATCAAATTCTTGCGCGTACCGCACCTCAAAAGACGGCCACGATCGCCAGACTAAACAAGCTTAGTCTTCCGGAGAGCCATGGGCGGTTCACATGCGCTTGGACACTTAAAGAACCGCTGAACAAGACGAGGCGGCCGCGCTTCCGACATTCAAATTTAAGTAATTCTTTCGTCGCTTTCTCGTTTCGAACGGCCGACGCTCACGCGCACTCTGCCCCTCCGCACGCGATCTGTTTGCGCCCCAATCCGCTTGGCGCCAAACACATGCCCAGCAATTGAACCAACGGATGGGCGGCATGGCGTCGTGGCAGTTCTGGATCGATCGGGGAGGCACCTTCACCGACGTGCTGGCGCTTGCGCCCGACGGGCGCGAGGTTGTTGAAAAGCTGCTTTCTGAAAGCCCCGAGCATTACGAAGACGCTGCGCTCGAGGCGATGCGGCGCATCCTCGACGCAAACGGCGCGGCGTTTGCCGATGTGGCCGCGATCAAGCTGGGTACGACGGTCGCTACGAACGCACTGTTGGAACGCAAGGGCGAAAACGTTGCGCTCGTCGTCACCGCGGGTTTTGGCGACGCGCTTGAAATTGGCGTTCAGGCGCGGCCAAAGATTTTCGCGCTGAACATCAAAAAGCCCACTCTCCTGCATCAGCGCGTCATCGAGGTGCAGGAGCGCGTAAGCGCGGAGGGTGAGGTTCTCATACCTCTCGATGAAGCCCGCGCGCGGTCACAACTCGCCTCCGCGTTCGACGAAGGCTACCGCGCCGCCGCCATCGCCTGCGTGCATGGCTGGACGCACCCTGCCCATGAGCAACGCCTCGCCGCAATCGCGCGCGAGATCGGGTTTACGCAAGTCTCCGTGAGTTCGGAGGTCAGCGGCCTCATCAAATTCGTGCAACGGGCCGACACGACCGTCGCCGACGCCTATCTTTCGCCGGTCGTACGCGCCTACGTCGATCGCTTCACGCGCGCGTTCAAACACCACGGCGGCGGGGGCGCAACGCAACTCTTGGTCATGCAATCAAACGGCGGCCTGGCGCCGGCGCATGCCTTGCGCGGACGCGACGCGGCCCTCTCCGGTCCGGCCGGCGGTGTTGTGGGCATGGCGCGCGCCGCTGAGCGCGCTGGCTTTGGCAAGGCGCTTGGTTTTGATATGGGCGGCACATCGACAGATGTGTCGCACTACGCTGGCGCGTTCGAACGGACCAACGAAACCGTCGTCGCTGGGGTGAGGCTTTCGGCGCCGATGATGGACGTGCATACCGTGGCGGCTGGTGGCGGCTCCATCTGCTTCTTTGACGGCGCGCGCCTGCGCGTGGGCCCGCACTCAGCCGGCGCAAATCCAGGTCCGGCCTGTTATCGCCGCGGCGGTCCACTCGCCATTACCGACTGCAATCTGCTGCTCGGACGCGTTCGCCCAGAATTCTTTCCAGCGCTTTTCGGCCCCGACGGCGATCAACAGCTCGACCGCTCGGTGGTGGAACAAAGGTTCACTGAGCTTTGCGCCGAGGTCGAGCGCGCAACCGGTCGCGTCATGTCGCCGGTCCAAGCCGCTGAAGGATTTCTCAGGATCGCCAACCTCAACATGGCGGAGGCGATCAAGAAGATCTCGATCCAGCGCGGGTATGACCCCACCCAATACGCTCTTGTCGCATTTGGAGGTGCGGGGGGGCAGCACGCTTGCGCGGTGGCTGACGCCGTCGGCGTCGAAACGATCTTGTTGCATCCGCTGGCTGGGGTGCTCTCGGCCTGGGGTATTGGCCACGCCGAAGTGCGCGCGGTGGTCGAAAGCACGATCGAACAAAAGCTGGAAGAAGCCTCTGAACTCAACGCACGCGCGCGTGACCTCGTCCAGCGCGCAGCTGCGGCGCTTCATGTTCGCAACGAGAGCCAATTCACGGTCTCGGTTACGGCCAATCTCAAATATGATGGCGCCGACTCGACGCTGCCCGTGCCGCTCTGCGCCGCCTCGGAGCTGGCGGCGGAATTCGAAGCCGAACACCAAAGACGCTTCGGCTTCAAAGACCCCACGCGGCCGATCGTGGTCGCGTCCCTCTCGGCTGAAGCAATTCAAGCACTCGGTCACACCGATGGCGCCACCTCGCCGCCCGCGCCGGAGGCTGCGCCTGAGCCACTGCAATTTGCCACCCTGATCGAAAATGGCGCCGCTGCAACAGCGCCAGTCTATCGGCGTGAGACGCTTCCCTTCGGTTTTGAACAACCCGGTCCAGCGATCATTCTTGAGAACGGCGCGACGACATACATTGCCGGCGGCTGGACCGGGCGCATCCATCGCAGCGGCGACCTGGTGCTTACCCGCGTCACGCGCGTCGAGCGCAGCACGATTGACGCGCACGCAGACCCCATCCTGCTCGAGGTGTTCAACAATCGCTTCATGGGCGTCGCCGAGGAGATGGGTCTCGCCCTGCAGACGACCGCCTCCTCCGTCAACATCAAGGAGCGGCTCGACTTCTCGTGCGCCGTGTTCGATGAAACCGGCGGGCTCGTCGCCAACGCGCCGCACATCCCCGTCCATCTGGGCTCGATGAGTGAAAGCGTCCGCGAGATCATGCGGGCGCGCAAAGGCGCGCTTCGGCGCGGCGACGTCTTCATGCTCAACGCGCCACATTCCGGGGGAACGCACTTACCTGACATCACCGTTGTCGCACCTGTCATTCTGGAGGGCGATGGCGAGCCGGCCTTCTATACCGCCGCACGCGGCCATCATGCCGACGTCGGCGGGCTGACGCCCGGATCTATGCCGCCCGATAGCACCCACATCGACGACGAAGGCGTTCTGATCGAAGCATTTCAGCTTGTCGATTGCGGCCGCTTGCGCGAGACGGACGTGCGGGCGCTCTTCGCCGCAGCGCCGCATCCGGCCCGCGACATCGATCGCAACATCGCCGATCTAAAAGCCCAAATCGCCGCCTGCATGCGTGGCGCACAGGAGCTTGAGCGACTTGTCGCCCACTATGGTCGCGCTGGGGTCGCCGCCTATATGGCGCACGTCCAAGACAATGCAGAAGAGCAGATCAGGCGCGTGGTCGACCGGTTGAAGCCAGGCGCCTTTAGCGTCGCTATGGACAACGGCGCTACCGTGAAGGTCGCTCTCACGCCAGACCTCCAGGCGCGCTCAGTGCGCGTTGATTTCAGCGGAACAAGCCCACAGCAACGCAACAATTTCAACGCGCCGCTCGCCATCACCCGCGCCGCGACGCTTTACGTCTTTCGCACGCTCGTTGACGATGACATTCCCCTCAATGAAGGCTGCCTGAGGCCCATAGAACTCGTTGTGCCCGAAGGATCGTTGTTGTACCCAAGCCCTGGAGCGGCCGTCGTTGCCGGCAACGTTGAAACGAGCCAGGTGGTGGTGGATGCGCTCTATGGCGCGCTCGGGGCGCTCGCGGCAAGCCAGGGCACCATGAACAACTTCACGTTCGGCGACGCAGCCCGCCAGTATTATGAGACGATATGCGGCGGCGCGGGCGCTGGCCCGACCTTCGACGGCGCAAGCGTCGTACAGACGCATATGACCAATTCGCGCCTCACCGATCCGGAAGTCCTGGAAACCCGCTTTCCCGTTATCGTCGAACAGTTTTCGGTGCGCCGTTGCTCCGGCGGCGGGGGCAAGCAAAAGGGCGGAGATGGCGCCCTGCGCCGCATTCGGTTCCGCGCCCCGATGACGGCGGCGATACTTTCCAATAGGAGAAGCACGGCGCCGTTTGGTCTCAACGGCGGGAGCGACGGCGACGTTGGGGCAAACTGGATCGAGCGTATCGATGGGTCCGTCACAACGCTTACGGCGACTGGCAAAGCAAGTGTGGCGGCAGGCGAGGTGTTTGTGATCGAAACGCCTGGCGGCGGCGGTTACGGCGAAACCTGAGGCGAAAGAGGGGCAAACATGCTGGTATTGTTGGGAATCGGTGTCGTCATCCTGGGCTTTGTGGTCCGCGCCAATCCTCTCCTCGTGGTCATGGCGGCTGCGCTGACCACTGGCTTGGCGGCGGCGTGGACGCCGCAGGCCGATCTGCAAACGATGTGGGAGGTCGGCTTGGCGACGCTTGCCGCTTTCGGCAGAGCCTTCAACGACAACCGCTATGTGAGCCTCGTCTGGTGTGTATTGATGGCGATCGGCCTTCTCGAGCGTGCGGGCTTGCAGGAACGTGCGCGTGGGTTGATCGGCACGGTGAAAGCCGCGACCGTCGGGCGCGTGCTGTGGGTCTATCTGCTCATCCGCCAGATTTCCGCAGCGCTTGGGCTTACCTCGCTCGGCGGCCATGCCCAGATGGTCCGTCCGCTTGTCGCGCCGATGGCCGAGGGCGCGGCTGAAACCCACTACGGCGCCCTTCCTGACCGTGAGCGGTATCTGATCCGCTCGCACGCTGCGGCGGCTGATAATATCGGCCTCTTTTTCGGCGAGGATATCTTCATCGCGATCGCCTCGATCCTATTGATCAAGGGGTTCCTTGAGCAGAATGGAATCATCGTCGACCCTTTGGAACTTTCGATCTGGGCCATTCCGACCGCGATCGCCGCGCTCGTCATTCACAGCATCCGCCTGTGGCTGTTGGACGCGAGGCTGAAACGCTCCCTCAGCGCGCAGACGCCGCAACCGGGCGAGCCCGCACAATGATCACGCTCGCCCATGCCTACATCGTCGCTGGTCTATTTTTCGCAGCAATGTCCGTGCTCTCCATAAGAGATGCGTCGAACAAGCGTCGCATACCGACTTTTCTGTTCTGGGGCATGCTCGCCGCCAGCTTTCTCGCAGGCGGCTATGTTGGCGATCTCGCCAACGGGCTCCTCGCGCTCGGCCTTGTCGCCGTCGCTACATTTGGTTTTGGCCAAGGCCACCCCAAGACGACTTCGCCCGAGGAGCGGCGTGCGAGCGCGCTCAAGCGCGGCGACCTCCTCTTCTTGCCGGCGCTCATAATTCCCGCCGTCGCGCTGGGGGGCACTCTGATCGCGAAGGAAACCGAATGGGGATCCCTCCTCATTGATCCGGCGCAAGCGACGCTGGTGTCTTTGATCCTCGGTGCGTTGATCGCCGTGCTCGCATTGATGATCTGGTTGCGGCCGCCAGTGCTGGCCCCATTTCAGGAAGCGCGGCGCTTGCTCGACGCCGTCGGCTGGGCCGCGATACTGCCGCAAATGCTCGCTTCGCTCGGGGCCGTCTTCCTTCTCGCCGGGGTCGGCGAACAAGTGGGCCGCGTGTTCGGCGACGTCATGCCGCTCGACACTGCGACAATCGCGGTCGCCGCCTACTGCATTGGCATGGCGCTCTTCACGATCATAATGGGCAATGCCTTCGCCGCGTTTCCCGTGATGACGGCGGCCATTGGGCTTCCCGTCGTCGTCCAACATTTTGGCGGCGACCCGGCAATCGTCTGCGCGATCGGGATGCTGGCGGGCTTCTGCGGCACGCTGATGACGCCGATGGCCGCGAACTTCAATGTCGTGCCGGCGAACCTGCTGGAATTGCCGGATCGAAGATCGGCGCTCAACGGCGTGATCCGCGCTCAGATTCCAACCGCGCTGCCGCTTCTCGCCGTCAGTATCCTGCTCATGCGTGTCCTGGCGTTCTCATGACCCGTTTGACCCATGACATCGCCGAAACATTTGCCGCGCTCGCCCTGGCGCATGTCAGCCGTGAGTATCCGAACAAGTTAGACCACGTGCTTAGCGGCGATGCCGACGCGGTTGGTCCTCGCGCGCTGCACCCGATTTTCTTCGGCAGTTTTGATTGGCACTCCTGCGTGCACGGCTATTGGTTGTTGGCGCGGCTTGTTCGACGATACCCTGACCTTTCCCATGCTGCGCGCATCACCGCTTTGTTCGACGAACGCTTTACCGAGACCAATGTCGCTGGCGAGTGCGTATACCTCGATCGCCCAAGCGCGCGCGGCTTCGAGCGTCCCTATGGTTGGGCTTGGCTGCTCGCACTCCAAGCAGAACTCGATCGCCACGCCAACGGCGCTGTCGCCTCCGCCGCGATACGCCTGCGCCCGTTGAGCCAGAAATTCGCTCAACGCTTCGCCGATTTTCTGCCTCTTTGCGATTATCCCGTCCGCACTGGCGTCCATTCGTCGACAGCGTTCGCGCTTCGGCTTTCCGCCGACTTCGCCGAGACTGCCGCACCAGGCGTGTTTGCGCTGATGAAAGACAAGGCGATAGCCTGGTACGGCGGCGACCGGGACAGCCAAGCATGGGAGCCAAGTCAGGATGACTTCCTTTCGCCGGCGCTCGTGGAAGCTTCATGCATGCGTCGTTTCATGCCAACGGACGCCTTCCGCGATTGGTTCGCCGACTTTCTGCCGCATGCGGTTGCGGGGCTCCCCGCATCGCTGTTTCGGCCAGCGCGCGTCAGTGACCGCACAGACGGCAAGATAGCGCACCTCGACGGCCTGAATTTTTCGCGGGCTTGGTGCTGGCGGGAAGTCGCCCTCGCGCACTTGCCCGAAAGCGCGTTGGCGCGCAGAGCTGAAGAAGCGGCCCAACTCCATTTGGCGGCAAGTCTACCGCATGTCGCGCGCGACTATATGGGAGAGCATTGGCTGGCGACGTTCGCGCTGCTTGCCCTTGACCAAAACTAACTGCTCCTGCGGGCGGTGGATCGAAGGCCCCCCGACGGCGCGTCGCCGAACGCAGCGAAGGCGTTCTCGGGTCCATCGAACCAACGCGCCTGCTATGCATTGCGAAAGGCGCTGTGCAACGACAATTTCGATGACCGGCCAGATTCATCGGCGGCGGACACTTGTGGGGAAGGCGCTTTGAACATGCCGGACTGTCAATCGGCGTCCAAAAATGACCCCGATCGGCCTGCAAATTTGACCCCCACTTCGCGTCGCTTGGGTGAGGCCGACACGGGCGTGCGGACCGCAAGAGTCTGCGCGCGCCCGGGTTGGCCGGTCGGTCGCAGGTGTT
>JBEIHY010000019.1:0-48055 GCA_040381035.1 Hyphomonadaceae bacterium | reverse complement strand
GCGCCAACCGGTCGCGAGGAATTTCAAGCTCGATTTTCCCGCTGTCGGTAAGGACGGTTTTGGCGCCGAAACCATTGCGCGAATTGGTTGCCCCGTCAGGCTCGCCGGCGCGCAGATGATGATCCATCTCCGCATTCAGCGATCGCTCGGCGAGGGCTTTCTTCAAGCTGTCGAGCAAGCCGTCGCGCCCGAAGGCGTCTTTGGCCTCTCCACCCGCCAGCAACTGGTCGAGAATGGCGCCTCGAATGTGGGGCGCTTTGCGTTGGGGCATGCGAATCCTTCTGAGATCGCAGTATGAAGCCCGGTACTTGAAATTTCCGATAGACCCGATGCACGGGCCGACGCCCTTGGCCCGTGCATGGGTGCGACGCGAGGTCTTGGCGTCGATCGCGACAATCTCGGGATCGTCATCCCTGAGCGTTTCCACCCAGGGGGTGAAGCACGCTTTGAACTGCTCGCCGTCGAGGCCATTGACGATGTCGTTCAGCGCATCATGCGAAGGCACGCCGCGCTCTAACGGCAGAAAGCGCCGCAGGAGGGCCAGTCGCTCGCGGCCCCACAGCGACATTTCGGTGAAGTCCCCCATCCCCGAAAGCGTTGCGCAGAGGAAAACCAGCAGGATCTCGGGCAAGGGATAGACCACCCGCCAAGACTGGCGCGGATCCTCAAGCGCGGTGAAATGATCAAGAAAACCAACAGAACCGGACATGGAACGCCTCGCGGCAACGGAGCATCCAGTGAATCACGGTTCGGGCGTCCGGGGACTCCCCTAGCCGCTCACAGGCCGACGCCGTTAATCCGAAGCGATTACCCTGTGGCGTCCCCAAGCCCCGCTTGCAAATACCTCACTGATCCCCTAATTGCGCCGACATCACACACGCGGGATTGGACTGTCGAAGTGCGCGAGCGCCGAGGCGGGCTTGTCCGGTGTGGGCTATTGCTCACCCCTTCCCGCGGCGGCTTAACCGGACTTGAGGACAATAATCATGGCTCTGCCAGACGTTTCCATGCGCCAATTGCTCGAAGCCAGCGCCCATTTCGGCCATCAGACCCACCGCTGGAACCCGAAGATGGACAAATACATTTTCGGCGTGCGCCAAAACATTCATATCATTGACCTTTCCCAGACCGTGCCGCTGTTGCATCAGGCGCTGGTGAAGGTGCGTGAGGTGGCCGCTTCGGGCGGGCGCATTTTGTTTGTCGGCACCAAGCGCCAGGCTAGCGACGTGATCGCGGGTGCGGCCAAGCGCTGCGCGCAATATTACGTCAATCACCGCTGGCTGGGCGGCACCATGACCAATTGGCAGACGGTGTCGAAGTCGATTGCGCGCTTGCGCGAGCTGCAAGAAGTGACCAGCGGCGAGGGCCAGGGCCGGACCAAGAAGGAGCTGCTGACGCTAACGCGCGAGCGCGACAAGCTCGACCGTTCGCTGGGCGGCATCTCCAATATGGGCGGCATCCCGGACCTGATGTTCGTGATCGACACCAACAAGGAAGCGATTGCGATCCAGGAAGCCCGCAAGCTGGGTATCCCCGTGGTCGCCGTGGTCGACAGCAACTGCGATCCCGATGAAGTCACCTTCCCGATCCCGGGCAATGACGACGCCGCGCGCGCGATCCAGCTCTATTGCGATCTGATCGCGGACGCGGTGCTGGACGGCTTGACGCAAGGGCAGGTGTCGTCGGGCGTGGATATCGGCGCTTCCGAAGCGCCGCTGGCCGATCCGGTGCTGGCCGCGGTTGAGCGTGAAGCGGCCGGTGGCGAAGTGAACTGAAGTTATTTAAAAGGAGCATCACATGGCCGAAGTGTCCGCCGCGCTCGTGAAAGAGCTGCGCGAAAAGACCGGCGTTGGCATGATGGACTGCAAGAAGGCGCTTGCAGAAAACAACGGCGACCTGGAAGCGTCCATCGATTGGCTGCGAGCCAAGGGCTTGTCGAAAGCCGCTAAAAAGGCTGACCGCGCCGCCGCCGAAGGGCTGGTTGCGATTGCGGTCGCCAAGGATGGCGGTCATGCCCGCGGCGCCATCATCGAGTTCAACAGCGAAACCGATTTCGTTGCGCGCAATGAGGGCTTCCAGAAGGCCGCCCTGGCGTTCGCGAAAATCGCGCTCGACGCTCATGGCGACCTGGCCAAGACGCTCGCCAGCCGCGCGCCGGATGGCGATGGCCTAGTGCAGGATCAGATCACCCGCCTGATCGCCACGATCGGCGAGAACATGACGCTGCGCCGCACCGGCTATCTCACTGCCGAAGGCGCGGTGGTCAGCTATATCCACAACCAAACGGTTGAGGGTGCTGGCCGCATTGGCGTTTTGGTGGCGCTGGAATCGTCCAAGCCCGGCCCGGCCTTGGACGAGATCGGCCGCAAGATTGCGATGCATATCGCGGCGACCGCGCCGGCGGCCTTGACGGAAGCCGAAGTGCCCGCCGACCGCATCGAGCGCGAAAAGGCAATCATTCTGGAGCAGGTGAAGGAAGATCCCAAGCTGGCCGGTAAGCCGCAAAACGTCCTCGATGGGGCGGTGAACGGCAAGCTGCGCAAGATCTTGGAAGACATCGTGCTGCTGAAGCAGAAGTTCGTCCATAACCCTGACCTGACTGTGGAAGCGGCGGTCAAGGCGGCGGAAAAAGATGTCGGCGCGCCGATCAAGCTGGCGGCGTTCCTGCGCTATCAGCTCGGCGACGGCGTTGAAAAGCCGAAGGACGATTTCGCCGCCGAAGTGGCCGCGATGACCAAATCGTGACGGTTTCAACCGGGGCGGACTGGCGCTGATGCTTTGGGCCGCGTAAAAGCGGGCCAAATCAGCGACAGGCCGCCCCCATGACCACCAATCCCGAACCGCTTTCCAAGCGTGACCGGCCGATCCCGGACGGGCCGTACAAGCGTGTGCTTCTGAAAATCTCCGGCGAGGCGCTGATGGGCGCTGGCCAATATGGCATCGATGTGGATGTCTGCGCGCGCATGGCCAAAGAGGTCGGCGAGGCGGTCGATCAGGGCGTGGAAGTGTGCCTGGTGATCGGCGGCGGTAATATTTTTCGCGGCCTGCAGGGCGCAGCCAAAGGCATGGAGCGGGCAAGCGCCGATTATATGGGGATGCTCGCAACCGTGATGAACGCGCTGGCGATGCAGAATGCGCTCGAGAATATCGGCTACCCGACGCGGGTGTGTTCGGCGATCCCGATGGAAGCGGTGTGCGAACCTTATATTCGCCGCCGCGCCGTGCGTCACATGGAGAAGGGCCGGATCGTCATTTTCGCCGCCGGCATTGGCAGCCCGTTCTTCACCACCGACACCGCCGCCGCTTTGCGCGCCGCCGAGATGAATTGCGACGCGCTGCTCAAGGGCACCGGGGTCGATGGCGTTTATGACAGCGATCCGCGCAAGAACCCCGACGCCAAGCGCTATGAGCAGCTCTCCTATCAGGACGTGTTGGTGCAGGATTTGCGCGTCATGGACGCTTCCGCGGTCACTCTGATGCGCGACAATCGCATCCCGATCGTGGTGTTTTCGATTCATTCCAAGGGCGAACTTGGCGCCGTTTTGAGCGGCAAGGGCACCCGTACTGTCATCGCTGCATAGAAGGAAACCGTCCCATGCCCGCGACACCCCCGTTCAATCTCGCCGACATCAAGAAGCGCATGGATGGCGCGCTTGTGGCCCTGAAGCAGGAATTCGCCGGCCTGCGCACCGGGCGGGCGTCTTCGGGCCTGATCGAGCCGATACAAGTCGACGCCTATGGCTCCAGCACTCCGATCACCCAGGTCGCCACCATCACCGCGCCGGAACCGCGGATGCTGAGCGTCCAAGTGTGGGACCGTGCAATGGTGACGGCGGTGGACAAGGCGATCCGCGCCGCCGGCCTTGGGCTCAATCCGATCGTGGAAGGCCAGATGCTGCGCATCCCGATTCCGCCCTTAAACGAAGAGCGCCGCAAGGAGCTGGCCAAGCTCGCCGCCAAATATGCCGAGGCCGCCCGGGTGGCGATCCGCAATGTCCGCCGCGACGGCATGGAGCAGCTCAAGAAGCTCGAAAAAGAGCGCGCGATCAGCGAAGACCAGCACAAAAAGCATACCGACGAAGTGCAAAAGGCCACCGATCAACACATCAAATCCGTGGACGACGCGCTCAAGACAAAGGAAGAAGAGATCATGCAGGTGTAGGCCTGCGCTTGCCCAGGTGAATTATGACCGAGGCGCCAGCCCAAACCCCACCCCCCGCCGGGCCGCGCCATGTTGCGATCATCATGGACGGCAATGGTCGTTGGGCCGAGAAACGCGGCCGGCCGCGCACCTTTGGCCATAGCGAAGGTGTGGAGGCCTTGCGCCGGACGGTGGAGGCCGCCGGCCAATTGGGCGTCAGTTACCTCACCGTCTACGGTTTCTCGACCGAGAACTGGACCCGTCCGCCCGATGAGGTCAATGCGCTGTTTGATCTCTTGCGGCTTTATGTCGGGCGCGATCTGGAGCGGCTGGCCCGCGAAGGCGTGCGCATTCGCGTGATCGGAGAGCGCGACGGGCTTACCCCCGACATCATCGACATTATCGAACGCGCCGAAGCCCGCACCCAGGCCAATCAGGCGCTGCACCTGACCATCGCGTTCAATTACGGCGCACAGAGTGAGATCGTGCGCGCCGTGCGCCGTATTGCCCAGGCCGCCGCAAGCGGCGCCTTGGCCCCCGACGCAATCACCGCCGCCACTTTGTCAGCCTATCTTGACACCGCCGATCTTCCCGATCCCGATCTGGTCATCCGCACCAGTGGCGAGCAGCGGATTTCCAACTTCCTACTGTGGCAGGCGGCCTATGCCGAGTTCGTCTTTCTGGACGTACTGTGGCCAGACTTCAACCGCGCCGCTTTCGAGCAGGCCTTGCGCGAATATCATGGCCGCAATCGCCGATTTGGCGCTGTGAATGGCTAGCAGGTCCCGCGCCGGCCGATGAGCGATTGGGCCGATCCCCATGCCGATCAGCTGCTGATCCGTGTCGCCTCCGGGCTGACGCTGGGTGGGTTGGGCGTAGCTGCAGCGGTCGCAGGCGGGCCATGGCTGGCGGCGGCGGCGGCCGCGGCGGTGACGGCGATGAGCTTTGAATGGGTGCGTATGAGCGAGCCGGCGCCGCGCGGTTTGGCGTGGGCGATCGCGGCTATCGGGGCGCTGGCGGCGGTGATGGCGGCGAGTTGGGGGCGGTTTGAAGTGTCGGTTGCCGCTTTGGCGCTGGCGGCTTTGGTGAGCTTTATGCGCCGCGCCGGCGGGGTCACGGTGCGGGCACAAGCAGCGTTCGGGGTGGCCTATATCGGGCTTGCGCCGGCAGCGCTGGTGGCCATCCGCGGCGAGCCGGGTCTGGGTTTGATCGCTGTCCTTGGCCTGTTTACCGTTATATGGGCCGCCGACATTGCGGCCTATTTCGGTGGCCGGTTCATCGGTGGACCGCGTCTGGCGCCAAGCTTGTCGCCGCGCAAGACATGGGCTGGCGTGATTTGTGGCGCACTCGCCGCAGGCGTGGCAGGATCAGTCTTTGGCGCCCAGATCGAGGCCACGGCGACCGGCTGGGCGCTGGCCGGCTTGGTGCTGGGTGTGATCGGGCTGGCGGGCGATTTGTTTGAATCGCTGTGCAAGCGGAGGTTTGGCGTGAAAGACGCAAGCGGCTTAATTCCCGGTCATGGCGGCGTCCTTGACCGCCTCGACAGCCTGATCTTTGCGACTTTGAGTTTGGGCCTGTTGGCGGCGATTGCGCCGGCGCTGACAGCCCAGCTTTTTGCGGCCGCCGCATGAACGCGCGACGGGTCTCCATTCTCGGCGCGACGGGCTCGATTGGCGAGTCGACCACCGCGGTCTTGGCTGAATGGATGGCGCGCGAGCCCGGAGCTTATGAAGTAGAAGCTTTGACCGGCGGCGGGCGCATTGATGTGCTGATCGCGCGCGCCAAGCTGTTGCGACCGCGTTTCTTGGCGGTCGCTGACCGTGCCTCCTTAGACGATCTGCGCGCGGCCGCCAGCGCTGCCGGCTTGGACGCAGAGGTCAGCGCAGGCCCAGAGGCGCTGATCGAGGCCGGCGCCCGCAACGCCGATTGGGTGATGTCGGCGATCGTTGGGGCGGCGGCTTTGGAGCCGACGCTTGCCGTGATCCGGCGCGGCTCCACCGTGGCTTTGGCCAATAAGGAATGCCTCGTCTGTGCCGGACCGTTGGTGTTGGAAACGGCGCGCCAATCGGGCGCCACACTGTTGCCAGTCGACAGTGAACACAACGCTATCTTCCAGGTTCTCACCCATCCCGATGCCGTTGAAAAGCTGATCCTCACCGCCACGGGTGGGCCGTTTCGCACACTGAGCGCAGCGGCCATGGCGGCGGTGACGCCGGCGCAAGCGATCAATCATCCGCGTTGGAAGATGGGCGCCAAAATCTCAGTCGACAGCGCCACTTTGATGAACAAGGGCCTTGAGCTGATCGAGGCCGGGTATCTCTTCGGCCTGCCGGAAACCCGGATCGATGTGGTTGTGCATCCACAGGCCATCGTTCACAGCCTGGTGGCATATGTCGATGGATCGGTGTTGGCGCAATTGTCGGAGCCGGATATGCGCGTGCCGATCGCTTATGCGTTGGCATGGCCGGCGCGCAAGCCGGTCGCGACCAAGCGACTTGATCTTTCCGCCTGGGCGAGCCTTGAGTTTGCCCCGCCCGACACCGCCAAGTTCCCGGCCCTCCGGCTCGCCCGGGAGGCGTTTGCTGCTGGCGGGGCTGCGCCCGCCGTGCTCAATGCCGCCAATGAGACGGCCGTGGCGGCCTTCTTGGACAACCGGATTGGATTTCTCGAAATCACGGCGATTGTTGACCGCGTGTTGAACGAGGCTGCGCGCGGGGGCTGGTTCGCAATTCCGCCTTCATGCTTTGGTGACGTGCTTGCGGTGGATGCTCGTGCGCGGCAAATGGCGCGCGATTCGCTCGTCAGGTCGTCGCCTTGACGAATGACTGACACACAACAAAGGATGGTCCATGCTCGACGCGCTTCAGAACTTCCTGATCTATGCCGGGGCGTTCGTGCTCGTTCTCAGCGTGGTGGTGTTCGTGCATGAGTTCGGTCACTTCCAGGCCGCCCGCTGGAGCAAGGTGGCGATAGACACGTTCTCGATCGGCTTCGGCAAGGCCTTGCTGTCCTGGCGCGACAAGCACGGCGTGGATTGGAAAATCGGCGCACTGCCGCTGGGCGGCTATGTCAAGTTTAAGGGCGACGCGGACGCCATCAGCTCAAAACCGCAGGACCTCGAAGGGCAGGGCGCCGATTTGGTCGCCGCCCGTAAGGCCGGCCTGTTTCACGCCCAGCCGGTGGGCGTGCGCGCCTTTGTGGTTGTGGCGGGGCCGCTGGCGAATTTCATTTTCTCGATCCTCGTATTTGCCCTTGGATTCATGCTGATCGGCAAGAACTATACCGATTACGCCGCCCAGCCGGCGCGCATTGGCGTTGTGGCGGAAGGCTCGGCTGCGGCCGCTGCGGGGTTGAAGCCCGGCGATGTCGTCATCGCCGTCAATGACCAATCGATCCAGGAATGGGGTGCGTTTCAGAAGATCATTCAAGGCTCAGCCGACACGGCGATGCGGCTGCAAGTCAGCCGCGATGGGGCCGCAGTCAGCCTGATAGCCACGCCGAAATCTGCGACACGGACCGATCCGCGCACGGGCGTGGACAGCAAAATCGGTCTGTTGGGCGTGGGGCCTGCTCCGATCCCGCGCGACCAGCTGGATATCCGCAAGCTCAATCCGATCGCAGCGATAGGCGCCGGCGCGCAGGAAACCTGGGGCCTGATTGCATCCACGGTGAGCTATATTGGCAATATCGTGACGGGCCAGGCGACGGCCAAACACTTGTCTGGCCCATTGGGAATCGCTGACCAATCAGGCAAAGTTCTGCAAGGTTCGTGGGGCGATTCTGACGCCCAGCTGTCTATCTGGGAGCGCCTCGGATCGGTCTTTGTAGGGCTCGCAACATGGGCGGCGATTCTGTCAGTGGCGGTTGGTTTTGTGAATTTGCTGCCAGTGCCGGTGCTGGATGGCGGGCATTTGTTGTTCTATGGCGTGGAGGCCGTTCGCGGTCGCCCGCTCAGCGCGCGGGCCCAAGAGATAGGGTTCCAAGCTGGTTTTGCCGTGTTGATTTCCTTGTTTCTTTTCGCAACATGGAACGACGTCCAGCGGCTGCTCGGATCGTGATGAAGATGCCTTGGAACAGCGCAGCGCGCTTGTCTTTGGTTTTTGGATGCTGTCTACAACGCGGCGCTGAGGGGTGCCGCGAGACTTTGGGGCCGGTATGAAGCATAAATTCCGGGAAGTCGTCCTTGGCGCTGTGAGCGTCGCTGCCGTCAGCAGCGGGGCCGTTGTGCTGGAGCCGGCCAAAGCCTTCGCTCAAGACACCCAGCCCGCGCCTGGCCAACCCGTGACAGGTCGGCCGGCCCAGCCGGCGCCCGCGCCGGCGCAGGTTGCGCCCAATGTGGTGGGCCGCATCCTGGTTGAGGGCAATCAGCGGATCGAGTCCGCCACGGTGGTGTCCTATCTCGCCATTCGGCCGGGCGATCCGATCGATTCCGAACGCATCGACCAATCGATCAAGTCGCTGTTCGCCACCGGCCTGTTCGCCAATGTCGAAGTCAGTGAGCGCAATGGCGACCTGGTCGTTACGGTTGCCGAAAACCCGATTGTCAGCCGGGTGTTGTTTGAGGGCGTGCGCGCCCTCAAAGAAGAAGACCTTCAGAAGGAAATCCAAGCCAAGCCGCGTTCGGTGTTCACTGCCGCCCGCGCCCAGGCCGATGTGCAGCGCATCGTTGAGCTCTATCGTCGCTCCGGCCGCTTTGCCGCCGCGATTACACCCCAGGTGCGCCAGCTCGATCAGAACCGAGTCGATTTGATCTTCGAGATCGACGAGGGCCCGGTCACCGGGGTGCGCAGCGTCAATTTCCTCGGCAACAAGCAATTCAGCGACCGCGACTTGCAGGACGCGATCCTGACGGAGCCGTCGCGCTGGTGGAAATTTTTCAGCCGCAACGACAATTATGATCCAGATCGGCTTGAGTTTGATCGCGAAAAGCTGCGCCAGTTCTACACCAACCAGGGTTATGCCGATTTCCGCGTCGTTTCCGCGGTGGCCGAACTCACGCCCGACCAGAAAGACTTTTTCATCACCTTCACGGTCGACGAAGGCCAAAAATACGATTTCGGCAAAATCAATGTCGAAACCAAGCTTTCCAAGGTCGATCCGGTTCTGCTCAAGGCCGTGATCCCGATTGTGGAAGGCAGCCAATTCCGCGGCGAAGCGGTTGAAAAATCGATCGACGCGATCACGTTTGCCGCCGGCGCCGGGGGCTATGCCAGCGTTGAGGTGCGCCCGCGCGTGGAACGCGACCGCGATGGCCGCAAGGTCAACATCACCTTTGAGGTTAATGAAGGCCCGCGCGTTTTTGTCGAGCGGATCGATATTGTCGGCAACAGCACCACGCTTGATCCCGTCATCCGCCGCGAGATCCGTTTGGTTGAAGGCGACGCGTTCAACCGCGTTCTGCTCGATCGCTCGCGGGGACGCATCCGGGGCTTAGGCTTCTTCAAAGATGTCGAGGTCGAGGACAAGCCGGGCAGCGAGCCGGATCGTTCGGTCGTGGAAGTCAAAGTCACCGAAGACTCCACCGGCGAATTGGCCTTTGCCGCCGGCTATTCCTCGTCGGACAGTTTCTTGTTCGATGTTTCGGTCACGCAGCGCAATCTGCTCGGCCGCGGCCAGTTTTTGCGTCTGCGCGCGTCCACCAGCCAGCGTCGCCAGCAGATTGACGCCCGCTTCACTGAGCCGCGTTTCCTTGGCCGCAATCTGTCGGCCGGGATCGAAGCGTTCTCGCTGCGCACCGACTTCCTCGACGAATCCTCATTTGAGAACCAATCGACGGGAATGGGCCTGCGCGCCGGCTTTCCGATCACCGACACGACCAGCCTCGGCCTGACCTATTTCTTGCGCCAGGACGACACCAAAGTGTCGAGCTTGATCTGCGATCCGAGCATCACGTCTAATCCGGCCCTGATCTGCGCCCAGGAGGGCCAGTTCTTGACGTCCGTGTTGGGCTACGCCTTCAACTGGGACCGCCGCAACGACCCGGTTAAAGCCACCCGCGGCTTTGACTTGTCTCTGCGCCAGGACTTTGCCGGCCTTGGCGGTGAAGTGAAGTATCTGCGGACGGAACTGGAAGGCGGTGTCTATCGGGGCTTGCTGCCGGATGTCATTGCCAGCTTCAATATGAGCGCCGGCTATGTGCTCGGCTGGGGCGACGATCAGGTTCGGATCAATGACCGCTTCTTCAAGGGCGGCTCCTCGTTTCGCGGCTTTGACGTTGCCGGCCTCGGCCCGCGCCAAATCTTGACGGTGCGTGATCCCGCAACAGGGACGGTTCAGACGTTCAACCAAGACGCGCTTGGCGGTAACGCCTATGCCATCGGCTCCTTGCAGCTGGAATTCCCAACCCCGCTGCCGAAAGAATTCGGCGTCGGCGGAGCGCTGTTCCTGGATTTTGGGGCCGTCGGCCTGCTCGACAGCCGAGACAAGAAGGTCAGCACCTTTACCGATCCGACCACGGGCGAGGTGTCGACCCTGTTTGCGCGTGACACTTTTGGCTTGCGCGCAACGACAGGCTTGTCGGTCTTCTGGGATAGCCCCTTTGGCCCGGTCCAGTTCGACTTTGCCCACCCGCTGGCCAAAGAAGAGTATGACCGCGCCAAGTCGTTCCGCTTCTCCACGCGCACCAAGTTCTGATATCCGACTGCGTCGGCTGGCCAGATTGTCATAATTCGGGCGCCATGGAGCGGCTAAACCGCCGGTAGTCCAGGGGATAGAGCCGCATGGGCGGTTCACGCGATTTGCCGCACTGGCGTCTCGGGCGGCCATTATTGGGGTATTAATATGAAGTTTATGAAGTCGTTGGCGCTGGCCTCCGGGTTTGCCCTGTCGCTGCTTGCCGCCACGCCGGCTTCGGCGCAGTCGAGCGCGCCGATTGCGGTGGTTGATCTTGGCCGGGTGGCCGAAGAGTCGGCTGCCGGCAAGAGCACGCAAAGCGGCATTCAGGCCGTTGTGCAGCAAGTCGAGAACGAGCTGAAGCCGGAAGGCGCAGCGATCAATAACGAATGGCAATCGATCCGCGCCACATTGCTCTCCGCAAATCCGGCGCTGAAGCAGCGGATTGACGCGCTGGACAAGCAATTGGCCAATGCCCAGCAGATGGATCGCGCTCAGGCCGAACAAGCCCAGCAAGTGCAAAATGAAATGCTGCGCTCGCTCAACGAAGAAGCCGGCAAGAACCCGGCTTTGCGCACGCGCTTGGAAGCGCTCAGCCGCCGCATCGAAGCCCAGCAAGTGCGTCAGCGCCGCGTTCAAGTTGAGCTGCAAGCGACCGCCCAGAAGGCCAACCAAGACCTCGGCAACGCCATTCGCGCCGCCGCCCAGGACGCCATGACCGCCCGCGGCGCCGTCATTATCGTCGATAAGGACCAGCTGATCGCCAATGCCGCCAGCGTGGACATCACTGGCGATGTCATCAGCCGCCTCAACAGCCGCACGCCGGCCATTGCGGTCACGCGTCAACGCATGCCGCAACAGTAAAATGATTGATCTGCGCTTCTACACGCTCGGCCCGCCGCGGACCGCGGCGGAGGTGGCGCCAGGGTGCGAAATCAGGGGCGACGGCGGGCGCATGCTTGCCGTCGCTTCTTCCTTATCGGGGGCAGACGCCAGTGCGTTTTCCTTCCTGGAGGGGCGCGGCAATCATCCGGTCGACACCGCGGCGGGATTGATCTTTGTCAAACCAGACCAGGTCGATCGCTGCCCGCCAGGGGCGACATTGGCGGTCACGCGCTATCCGCGGGCGATGTTTTCCCAAGCCGCCAAGCAGCTGATCCAAGAGCGCGCGTTTCAAACCGACGGTGCAGCGATCGCCGCCAGCGCCAAGATCGAGCCTGGCGCCGTCATCGGACCCGGCGCGGTGATTGGGCCTGATGCCGAAATTGGCGCCGGCGCCCTGATTGCGCCGAACGCCGTGATCGGGCCAGGGGTGGCGATCGGGCGCGCTTGCCGGATTGGCGCCAATGCCGTGGTCGGCTTCGCGCTGCTCGGTGACGAAGTGCAGATTTTCGCCGGCGCGGTCATTGGCCAAGCCGGTTTCGGGGTCGCCCGCGGACCAAACGGGCCGGTCGATGTGCCGCAATTCGGGCGGGTCATTCTCCAAGATCGGGTCGTCATCGGGGCTAATACGACGGTCGATCGCGGCGCCTTTGACGACACGATTATCGGCGAAGACACCAAGCTCGATAATCTCTGCCAGATCGCACACAATGTCGTGGTTGGGCGCGGCGGCGTGTTCGCGGCCTATTCCGGCGTGTCGGGCTCTAGCCGGGTCGGTGACGGTGTAACCATGGGCGGCCGGGTTGGCGTGGCCGACCATTTGACCGTCGGCGACGGGGCGACGCTTGCGGCGGCTTCAGCGGTCATGCATGACGTTCCTGCGGGCGCGACCTGGGGCGGCTATCTGGCCAAGCCGGTGCGCCAATGGATGCGCGAGCAAGCTTGGCTGACGCGCGCCGTGAAAGGAACCAAGGATGGCGGCGGAAGCTGACGGTTCGGTTGGACGCGTCGAAACAGGAATTGCAATTGGCCCCGATGAAGTGCTGCGTCGCCTGCCGCATCGCTATCCTTTGTTGCTGATTGATCGCGCCGAAGCCTTTGTCGCCGGCAAATCGATCCGCGGCATCAAATGCGTCACCGCCAATGAGCCGTTCTTTCCCGGCCATTTTCCCGGCAATCCGGTGATGCCGGGCGTTCTGCAAATTGAAGCGATCGCCCAGACCGGCGGGCTGTTGATGTCGAAAACGCTCGATGTCGATCCAGCCTTCAACACCATCCTGTTCATGTCCGTCGACAATGCCCGCTTCCGCCGCCCTGTGCGACCGGGCGACGTGCTGGTCATGTTGGTGGAGGTTCTGTTTCACCGCCGCAATATCTTCAAGTTCCGCGGCCGCGCGGAAGTGAATGGCGAATTGGCCTGCGAATGTGAGTTCGCCGCGATGAAAGCGGAGCTGCCGCAGCCGTGAGTGCGCGCGTGCACGCCACCGCGATGGTCGATCCGACGGTGATCCTTGGCGGGGATGTGGAGATCGGGCCATATTGCATGATCGGCCCTGATGTCATTATCGGCGCCAGAACGCGGCTGATCGCGCATGTGTTCATCGAGCGCTGCGTGACGCTCGGCGCCGACAATGTGATTTATCCCTACGCCGTGCTCGGAACCCCAGCCCAGGACACCTCCTATAAGGGTGAACCCACCCGCCTGATCGTCGGCGATCGCAATACCATCCGCGAACACGCCAGCCTGCATCGCGGCACGGTGCGCGGGCGCAACGAAACACGCGTTGGCGATGACAATTTCCTGATGGCGCAAAGCCATGTCGCGCATGATTGCATTGTTGGCAACAAGGTCACACTGGCCCATGGCGCAACACTCGGCGGGCATGTGGTGGCGGACGATTTCGTCATTATGGGCGGGCTGTCGGCGATGCACCAGTTTGGCCGCATCGGGCGCGGGGCCTTTGTCGGTGGGCTGGCCGCGGTTGTCGAAGACGTCATTCCCTATGGCTCGGTGTTCGGCAATCACGCCCATCTTGGCGGGCTCAATGTGATTGGCCTAAAGCGGCGCGGCTACTCCAAGCAGCAACTCTTGCGCCTGCGCGCTGGCGTAAACGGCCTGTTTAACGGCAAAGGCACATTTCAGGAGCGCGTCGCCCAAGCCGTCCACGACTATGTTGACCTTGCCGAAATGCAGGAAATCCTCGCCTTCATCCAGGCCGACAGCAAACGCCCGATCTGCCGGCCAGCGAAATCATGAGCGCGCAGAAGGTTGGCGTCATCGCTGGCGGTGGGGCTTTGCCGGTGCGGCTGGCGGAAGCATGCCGATTGACCGGCCGGCCCTATTTCATCGCCCGCATTGCTGGCATGGCGGAGAGGGCATTGCAGGAACATCCAGGCGCGGAGTTTGGCTTGGGCGAAATGGGCGCCCGCTTCAAGGCGCTGAAAGCGGCGGGCGTGGAGGCTGTGGCGCTTGTTGGCATGGTCAAGCGGCCAGATTTCGCGACCCTCAAGCTCGACGCCCGCGCCGCCTTGATGCTGCCGCGCGTGCTCGCCGCCGCAAAGAAAGGCGATGACGCAATCCTTCGCGTGATCGTTGAAGAATGCGAACGCGAAGGATTTGCAGTGATCGGCGCGGATGCGATTGCGGGCGATTTGCTGGCGCCGAGAGGCGTTCTGGCAGGCGCTGCGCCAGACGCCAACGTCGAGGCCGACATCGCCAAGGGCATGGACGTGGCCGCTGAACTGGGCCGCTTCGATATCGCGCAAGGTTGTGTGGTGTGCGACGGCTTTGTGCTGGCTTTGGAAGCGGCAGAAGGCACCGATGCGATGTTGCGGCGCGTGGCCGAGCTGCCCGAAGCCGGGCGCGGAACCACGGCCGCGCGGCGCGGCGTTTTGGTGAAACGCGCCAAGCCGATCCAGGACCGCCGCGTGGATATGCCGGTGATTGGCGTTGAGACGATCGCTGGCGCGGCGCGCGCGGGGCTCGCTGGCGTTGCGGTAGAGGCCGGTGCCAGCCTGATCCTTGATCGCCCCGCCGTCATCGCGGCCGCGCAAGCCCAGGGCTTGTTTGTGGTCGGGGTATGAGCGCCAAGATATTCCTCGTTGCAGCTGAAAGTTCCGGCGATCAGCTTGGCGCGGACTTGATTGGCGCGCTCAAGGCCAAAGACCCCGGTTTGCGGTTTGCCGCTGTCGGCGGGCCGGGCATGGCGCAAGCCGGCGCCCAAAGCCTGTTCGACATCCATGACCTGGCGATCCTCGGCCTGATCGACGGCGTGAAAGCTTATGCCCGTGTGATTGCCCGCGCCGACCAAACCGCCGCAGCGATCCTGGCGGAAAAGCCCGCCGCTGCAGTGTTGATCGACAGCTGGGGCTTTACCTTGCGCGTTGCCCAGCGCGTGCGGGCGGCCGCGCCTGAGATCAAGCTTATCAAATATATCGGCCCGCAGGTCTGGGCCAGCCGGCCGGGCAGGGCGCGGACGCTCGCCGCCACGGTCGATCACCTGATCTGCATCCACGATTTCGAGGTTCCGTTTTACACATCTTATGGATTGAGCTGCACGGTGTGCGGCCATCCGGCGATTTCGCGTTTTACGCCTGGCGATGGCGCTTCCTTTCGCGCCCGCCATGGCATCGCGGCGGATGCGCCTTTCGCGCTGATCCTGCCCGGTTCGCGCCGTGCGGAGCTGCGCCGCACCGGGCCGATCCTTATGGCGGCGGCAGATCGTCTGCGTACGGATTGTCCGGGTACGGAGCTTCGCCTTCTCGTGGCTGCGCCCGTGCGCGACCAGGCGCGCGCGCTCGCTGCGGCTCACGGCGTGTCCGCCATCGACGAGGACGGCGAGAAGGAAAACGCTTTCGCCGCCGCCACCGTGGCGCTTGCCTGTTCCGGCACCGTCACCACCGAAGTGGGGCTGCAACGCACACCCGTTGTGGTCGGCTACAAGCTTGGCTGGATTACCTGGGCGCTGGCGCGCGCGTTTCTCTACAATGCGCCGTTCATCACTTTGATGAATGTCGCGGTTGGCGCTGAGATCGCGCCGGAGTTTATCCAGACGGAATTTACGCCAGCGGCGGTGGCGGGCGTGGCGATGCCCTTGCTGTGCGACCCGGCGGCCCGCGCCGCGCAGGTGGCCGCGCAAGATGAGGCTTTGGCGAGAATGGGTAAAGGCGGCCCGCGCGCCGCAGAGATCGCGGCGGAGGCGGTTCTGCGCCAGATTGGGCGCTGAAAGTGCGGAGGGCCCGCGCCCCTCCCACCTTCCAGGGCTCTATCAAGTCGGCGCGCGCGACGCGGCGTCCCGGAGCGGCGGCGCCCCGGCGCTCCAACTTTTCTGTGATTGCCTTACCCGCGCTGCGCCAAATCCACGAAGTCGCGCTTGACGGCGCCGGTGTAGATCTGGCGCGGGCGGCCGATTTTTTGGGTCGCGTCTTCGCTCATTTCCTTCCACTGCGCAATCCAGCCGACGGTGCGCGCCAGCGCAAACAGCACGGTGAACATCGAGGTTGGGAAGCCGAGCGCGCGCAGCACGATGCCGCTGTAGAAATCGACATTCGGATACAGCTTCTTCTGCACGAAGAAGTCGTCGTTCAGCGCGATCTTTTCCAGCTCCATCGCCACTTTCAGCAGCGGATCATCCTTGCGGCCGAGTTCGGCGAGAACTTCGTCGCAGGTCTGCTTCATCACCTTGGCGCGCGGATCGTAGTTTTTGTAAACGCGATGGCCGAAGCCATCGAGCAGAATCTCGCGGTTCTTAACCTTGCGGATATATTCGGGGATGTTGTCCACCGAGCCGATGCGGTGCAGCTGGTTCAGCGCGGCCTCATTGGCGCCGCCATGCAGCGGGCCCCACAAACACGCGATGCCGGACGCGATGCAGGCGAACGGATTGGCGCCTGACGAGCCGGCAATCCGCACGGTCGAGGTCGAGGCGTTCTGTTCGTGATCGGCGTGCAGGATGAAGATCTTGTCGAGCGCGCGCGAGAGGACGGGGTTCGGCTTGTACTCTTCGGCTGGCACCGCAAAGCACATGCGTATGAAGTTGGTCGTGTAATCGAGGGCATTGAGCGGATACACGAAAGGCTGGCCGACGGAATACTTATACGCCATCGCCGCGATCGTCGGCACCTTGGCGATCAGGCGATGGCTGGCGATCATCCGCTGCACCGGGTCTTCGATGTCGGTGCTGTCGTGATAAAAGGCCGCCAGAGCGCCGACCACGCCGACCATTACCGCCATCGGGTGCGCATCGCGCCGGAAGCCCTGGAAGAAGCGCGTCAGCTGCTCATGCACCATGGTGTGATAGGTGATGTCATGGCTGAATTGCTTGAGCTCGCCGCCATTGGGCAATTCGCCGTGGAGCAGCAAATAGCAAACCTCGATGAAGGTCGATTTTTCGGCGAGCTGTTCGATCGGATAGCCGCGATACAGCAGCACACCATTGTCACCGTCGATAAAGGTGATCTGGCTTTCGCAGCTCGCCGTGGAGGTGAAGCCCGGATCATAGGTGAAGGCGCCGGTTTCGGCATAGAGCTTGCGGATATCGATCACATCCGGGCCGGTGACGCCGGCAAGCACCGGCAGATCAACGGTTTTGCCATTCAGGCTCAATTGCGCGGGCGCTTTCGGTTGAACCTTGTTTTCCATCACGGCTTCCTCACCTCAGTGCCTCAAGCCGGCGGGCCATCCGCCGACACATGATCGTCCATCCGCGCCAATGCCTCAGCAGGGCCGAGGGCGGCGAGGGTTTGGCCCAGGTCAGGCGCTGCAGCACCGCCGCTCAACACAGCGCGCAGAGCCGGCCCAATCTGGCCCATCCCGACGCCTTCTGTGGCTGCAAAGTCCTTAAGAAATTGCGCCAAGGCGGCGTCGGTCCAATCGTCTTGGTTGGCAAGCGCGGCGCGCAGGCGCCGCAACCGCGAAACCGTCTCGTCCTTCATCACCTTTTGCGCCGCGCCGTCAAGCGGATACGGGCGTTCGCGCACTGCGAAAAAGGTCTGCTGGACGAGCTGTGGAATGGTCTGGGCGCGCAGCCGCGCAAACGGGATGGCGCGAGCCAGACGCGTGGCCTGATCATCGCTCAACGCCCAGTCGCCCGCTTCACGCACCAGTGCGCTCAACCGCGCGATATCGGCCAGGCGCAAGTAATGCGCATTGACGTGGCCAAGCTTGTCGGCGTCGAGCCGCGACGGCGAGCGGCCAAGCTGGGCAAGGTCAAATTGCGCGACAGCCTCTTCCTTGGCGATCACTTCATCATGGCCGGGGCTCCAGCCCAGGCGCATCAGATAGGCGTTCAGCGCTTCGGGTAGATAACCCATGGCGCGGTACTCTTGCACCGCGAGCGCCCCATGGCGCTTGGAGAGCTTTGCGCCGTCATCGCCATGGATCATCGGCACATGGGCAAACACCGGCTCAGGCCAGCCCATTGCGCGATAGATCGGGATCTGGCGGGCCGTGTTGGTCAGATGATCGTCGCCACGGATTACATGCGTAACCTTCATGTCATGATCGTCCGCCACCACGGCCAGCATGTAGGTGGGCGTGGCGTCAGCGCGCAGCAAGACGAGATCGTCGATATCGCGGGCCGCAACGCTGACCAGGCCCTGAACCTGATCGTCATGAGCGATCTCGCCGTCATCGGGCGCGCGCAGGCGCACCACAAACGGCGCATCCGGCGCCGGCGGCTTCAAGCCATCGCGATAGGGCGAACGGAACGCCGATAAGCCTGCCGCCGCTTCGGCCTTCAACTGCACGCGCAGAGCTTCTGGCAAGGTTTCATCTTTCGCCGCTTGGGCCTTGGCCATCGCGTCATTGCGCCGCGCCTCAAGCTCGGCCGGCGTCACATAACAGCGAAACGCCGTGCCGCGCTCAATCATCGCCAGGGCCGCTTCGCGATGGCGGGCCGCGCGCGCGAACTGGAAAATCGCCGGCTCGTCGGCATCAAGCCCAAGCCAGCTCATCCCGTCGAGAATGGCGGCGATCGCGGCCTCGGTAGAGCGGGCGCGGTCGGTGTCTTCGATGCGCAGCAGAAAGGCGCCGCCGTGCCTGCGCGCATAAAGCCAATTGAACAAAGCCGTGCGGGCGCCGCCAATATGCAGGAAGCCGGTTGGCGAAGGGGCAAAGCGGGTGACAACGGTCATTTGGGGGCAATCGCAAATCGCATATGGCGCAGGAACGTGGGGCTCCTAGCATGGGGCCGCGCTGGTCTCCTAGTCGGGCGGCGGCGGGTTGCTGGGCGGCGCAGGCGGGGCCGGGAGGGCTCTGGGGACCGATCAGGTTCGAGGCCGGCGCGGCCTTTTGGCTGAGCGCACCACAAGGTCCGGATTGGCGGCTTTGGACCGTCGGCTTTGTGTGGGCGCCGACATTGGCGATTGGGACGCGACGCATTGGTGGCGCAGTGGCGCGGTCGCGGCTCGACGCGGCGCTGATTGGGCGGCGCTGATTGGGCTGTCCTGGGCGGCCGGATTGGCGCCGGCCGTCATCACCGGCGATCTGAGCCTATTGTCAAATGCCGGCGCCAAGCCGCTGCAGAGCTCTGGTTTGGCCCATCTCATCAGCGAATCCGGGCTGTAAGTGAGACTGGTGGCGGGTATGGTTTTGGGCTGGTTTGGCGCGGCCTGGCGCGGATCGCGTGGCGCGCATTGCGCGCGCTTGTGCGCAAGATCGCCGCAGTCGTGGCGCTGATCGGGGCCGGGAGTTATGTGATCATTTCCGCCGTTAGCGTGCCGGCCGAGCGGGCGTTTATGATGACCGCCGTGGCCTTTTGCGCCATTTGGGCGGATCGATCGGCGATCATCTGGGGCTGGCTGCGGCGACCGCGGTCTTCATCGCTCTGCGTCCGGGATCGGTGCTCGAAGCCGGGTTCCAGATGTCGTTTGCCGCCACCGGGAGGTTGGTGGCGCTGTTTGAAGCGCGGCGCGCGCAGGCTCAGCGTCTGCCCACACCCGGCCCACGGCTCGCAATCTTGCAGGCCACCATGGTCTCGCTTGGCGCGGTCTTGCTGACGTCGCTGGTCGCCGGGCTTGCGACCGATCCGCTTGTTGCGTTCCACTTCCAGCGCTTCACGGTATATGGTCTGGCCGTCAATCTGACGGCTAAGCCAATCGTCGCGTTTGTGATTGCGCCCGCTGCGACGATGGCGGCGTTGGCGGCGCCGTTTGGCCTTTCTGAGGGTCCGCTGAATGTCATGCGCTGGGGATTGGAGTTGGTGCTGGCGATTGGTGGGGCGTTTGCGGATCGACCTGAAGCGATCCTGCCCTTGCCGCGCGCCCCGTCGGTGGCGTTGGCCTGTGTCACGCTGGGCACGGTGTGGATGATGATTTGGCGCGGGCCGGTGCGCTGGTCTGGCGCCTGTGGGCTCGCGGCGGCGCTCGCGCTGATAATGGCTGCGCCGCGGCTGGTTGTTCTGGCGTGGGCTGATCTTCGCACAGTGCTGGTGTGGATTTGGGGCGATGCTGATTGGCGCATGATCGCGCGAGAGCGGGGCAGCGATTACACTCGTCTGCGTCCGATGGAACTGGCTGGCCGCAACCCGCAGGCGCCCGCGCCGGCTTTGCCGATGGCGTGCCAATCCGGGAAGGGCTGCGGCCGGCGCACGCTCACAGATGTCGTGATGGAGCACCCGCCGCGCGGCTGGTCGCGGCATGACCCGGCGCCGCCCTCGCCCGCCCCGTCTGACGCCGCCCAGTGCACAGTCGTCGTCTCCAGCGTTGATCCCGAGCCTGCGCCAAGCCTATCATGTCTGCGCGCAGCCGTGATCGCTTCCGACGGGCGCGGCGGGTTTGCGGCGTTTGACACACCTGCCGGCCTGCGCCTCAGCCGCGGCCGCCCGCTGCAGTATGACAGACCTTGGGCGCGCGGCGTTCACGGATAGCGGCGGATCAGCGCCACCAGCTTGCCTTGAACCTTCACCCGGTCTGGCCCGTAAATCTTTGTGCCAAATTCTGGATTGGCGGCCTCCAGCGCAATCGAACCGCCGCGTTTGCGCAAGCGCTTCAAAGTGGCTTCGGTATTGTCGACGAGGGCAACGACGATATCGCCGGAATTGGCGTTTTCCGTCCGCTGCAGGATCACGATGTCGCCGTCAAGAATGCCGGCGCCAACCATGCTTTCGCCGCGCACTTCCAGGGCGAAATGCTCACCGTTCGACAACAGGTCCGCAGGAGCGGCAATGCGGGCGACTTCTTGCTGGATCGCCTCGATCGGAACGCCGGCCGCGATCTTGCCAAGGATTGGAATATCATAGCCGGCTTCGCTGGCGGCCGATTGCGCCGGCGCCCCGGCATTGGCGACGACGCTGGGCTTAAAGCCGGCCGCGCTGGCGCGGGAGCGGGCGCTCAAAGGCGCGGCGGCGTCTGGCAGCTTCAAGACTTCCAAGGCCCGCGCCCGGTGCGCCAGGCGGCGAATAAAGCCGCGCTCTTCCAGGGCCGTAATGAGGCGATGGATCCCTGATTTCGAGGCCAGGTCCAGCGCTTCCTTCATTTCGTCAAAAGACGGCGATACGCCGGTCTCCTTCAGGCGTTGATTGATATAGAGCAACAGCTCTTTCTGCTTGGCGGTCAGCATCGCGAAACCTTTCAGACCAGTTCCTGCCAAACCGCCTTATCTGTGAATAAGCCGGCTCAAGAGGCGAACAAAGCGTCAACTTTCGCAGGCCGTTCTATGTCCGTTCACGTATGCCGTCAAGGGTTCAGAAGGGCGCGCGTGGCAGCCGCCACATCGATTTGCCGCATCAGACTTTCGCCGACCAGGAATGCGTGGGCGCCGGCGGCGGAAAGCCGTTGCAGATCAGCATGGTTGAAGATGCCCGATTCCGCGACGACCATCCGATCCGACGGAACGAGCGGGGCCAAGACTTCGGTGGTTTCCAGGCGGGTTTCAAATGTCCGCAGCGAGCGGTTGTTGATGCCGATCAGGCGGGCCTGCAAGCGCACAGCGCGCGCGATTTCGGCGGCGTCATGGCATTCCACCAGAACGTCCATCCTCAGATCATGGGCGCAGGCGACAAGATCGGCCGCGCACGCATCATCAACCGCATCCATGATCACCAGAATGGCATCAGCGCCGAGGCTGCGAGCCTCCACGACCTGATAAACGTCCAGCGTGAAATCTTTGCGCAGGCACGGCAAGGAGACCGCGGCGCGTGCAGTGATCAGCGCCGCATCGCTGCCGTGAAAACTCGGACCGTCCGTCAGTACAGATAGGCACGCCGCCCCGCCGACCTGATAGGCGCGCGCCAATGCGGGCGGATCGAAATCAGCGCGAATCAGGCCTTTCGAGGGGCTGGCCTTCTTGATTTCGGCAATCACGGACAATCCGCGTTCGGCGGTTTGTTCCAGAGCGCGGGCAAAGCCGCGCGGCGGCGTTTGTGCGCGGGCTTCCTCCATCAGCACGGCAAGCGGGCGGGTGGCCTTGCGGGCGCTGACCTCGTCGCGCTTGTAGGCGAGTATTTTTTCCAGAACGTCGGCGGCCATTATGGCGCTTCCTGTGTGAGCGCGATCAGCCGGTCGAGGCGCGCGCGTGCGGCGCCGCTTTTCAAGCTGTCATGCGCCATTGCGGCGCCTTCGCGCAGCGTGGTTGCGCGCCCAGCTATCAGCAGAGCGGCGGCGGCGTTGAGCGCGACCACATTGGCATAGGCGGGATTTGGAGATCGATCATCCAGCAAAGCGCGCAGGGCGGCGGCGTTGTAGGCTGCGTCGGCGCCGGTCAAGGTCGCGTTGGAGGCGGCGGGCAGAACGGCGTCGGCGGCGGCGATTTTCATGCGGCGCAGCCCCGATGGGTCGGCCGCGATGGCCAGATTTTCGCCCTCTCCAGACAATTCATCGAGCCCGCCAAAGCCATGCACGACCATCGCCTTCGCGCTGCCCAATCGGATCAGCGCGTGCGCCAGGGGCGCTGCGAGATCGCCGGTAAAAACGCCGACCAATTGCCGGTTCACCCCCGCCGGATTGGATAAGGGCCCAAACAGATTGAAGATCGTGCGCCCTTGAATTTCGCGCCGTGCGGTTGCGACATGGCGCATCGCCGGGTGATGGTTTTGGGCAAACAGAAAGGCGAGGCCAGCCTCGCGCAGGCATTTCTCCAGCGTCGCGCGGTCAGCCGTCAGCTTCACGCCAAGCGCTTCGAGCACGTCGGCTGCGCCGGTGCGCGAACTCATCGCGCGATTGCCATGCTTGGCGACTGGTATATCGCAGCCGGCGACGACGAAGGCGACAGCGGTGGAAATATTCAGCGTATGGGCGCCGTCGCCGCCGGTGCCGCACACATCGATCGCCTCGGCGGGCGCGGTCACCGCAACCATGCGCTGGCGCAGGGCCGAAACGCCGATGGCGATGGCTTCGGCGTCGTGCATGTGGGCGCTCATGCCGCGCAGAAAAGTCACGATGTCGCCATGGGCGGCCTGGCCGTCCATGATCGCAGCGAATGCAGCCGCCAGATCGTCCGAATTCGGACGATCACCCGCTGCAAGTGCGGCCAGTGCAGGTTGGAGCGTGCTCATAATGTCACTTGGCGAAGAAACGCGGCGATCATTTTGTGGCCGTGTTCTGAAGCGATCGATTCAGGGTGAAACTGCACGCCAAAGATCGGCCGTTTGGCGTGATGTAAACCCATCACCTCGCCGTCTTCGGTCCAAGCGTCGGCGATCAGATCGGCCGGCAGCTGATCGACCGCCAGCGAATGATAGCGCGCTGCGGTGAACGGCGAGGGCAGGCCCGCAAACAGTCCGCCGCCTGAATGGCGTATCAGCGAGGTCTTGCCATGCATGATGGCCTTTGCGGTGCGTACGAGGCCGCCATAGGCTTGGCCGATGGCCTGGTGACCAAGGCAGACGCCAAAGATCGGCAAATCAGCTGGCGCTTGCGCCAACAAATCCAAGCACACGCCGGCTTCGTTGGGCGTGCATGGTCCCGGCGAAAGAACGATCGCGCGCGGCCGGCGGGCGAGCATATCGGCCGCGCTCAGGGCATTGTTGCGCAACACTTCGGTCTCGGCGCCTTCCCCTTCGAGATAGTGGACGAGGTTGAACGTGAAGCTGTCGAAATTGTCGACGACAAGGATCATGACGGCGCCTTCACGCGAAGCGCCAGGCTTCTTCAGCGGCGCGGAACAAAGCGCGGGCCTTGTGTTCGGTTTCGGCAAATTCCGCATCCGGATCACTGTCGAGCACCACGCCGCCGCCGGCCTGGACATACATCATTCCGTCTTTGACAACTGCGGTACGCAACGCGATGCAGGTGTCGATATCGCCGCGCGGTGAGAAATAGCCAACGCTGCCGGCATAAACGCAGCGCTTGGCGGCTTCCAGTTCATTGATGATTTCCATCGCGCGCACTTTCGGCGCGCCCGAGACGGTTCCGGCCGGAAAGCCGGCAAACAAGGCGTCGATGCCGTCACAGTCGGGGCGCAGGCGGCCTTCGACATTGCTAACAATGTGCATCACATGACTATAGCGCTCTATGCCGAAACTTTGCGTTACGCGCACTCCGCCGCTATGGGATTGGCGCGCGGTTTGGGCCACGCGGCCAACATCGTTGCGGCCGAGATCGAGCAGCATCAGATGCTCGGCGCGCTCCTTGGGGTCGGCAAGCAGTTCAGCTTCCAAAGCGATGTCTTCGGCCGGTGTTTTGCCGCGCGGGCGTGTGCCGGCGATCGGACGGATGGTGATCAGGCCCTCGCGCACACGGACAAGAATTTCAGGTGAGGAGCCGACCAGCTGGAAATCGCCGAAATCCAGGAAGAACAGAAACGGCGACGGGTTGAGCCGGCGCAGCGCGCGGTATAGCGCAAAGGGCGGCGCGGTGAACGGCGCGCTGAAACGTTGGCTCGGCACGACCTGGAAGATATCGCCGGCCCGTGCATAGGCTTTGGCCTTTTCAACCATCGCGCGATAGCGGGCGGGCGTGGTATTGGAGCGCGGCGTCACGGGGCCCTGTGGGGCGGCCACGCCCGTCGCGGCTTGATCCGGAATGAGACCGGTCAGGGCGTCTGCAGCCCGATCCAGGCGATCTTCAGCGGCGGCTTGGTCTTCGCCGGTGCGCAGTGGAGTGGCCAAAGTGATTTCTTGGCGCACGCTGTCAAAAATTGCCACCAGGCGCGGGCGTAGAAGCAGGGCGTCTGGGGTTCCCAGCGTGTCTGGCGGCGGCGGCGGCAGCTTCTCCACGAAGCGGATCATGTCATAGCCGAGATAACCAAACACGCCGGCCGTCATCGGCGGCAAGTCGGCCGGCAGCTCTAGCGCGGCGTCGGCGATGAATTGGCGCAAAGCGGCGATCGGTTCCGCGGCAAGCGCGGTGAAATCGGCTTCTGCAAAGCCGCCTTCGCTTGCCCAGGCGCGGCCGTCCTTGACCCGCAAAACGGCGTCGGGGTCAAAGCCGATGATTGAATAGCGTCCACGCCAGTCGCCGCCTTCCACCGATTCCAGAAGGAAAGCGCCGGTTCGCCCGGCGCAAAGTTTGAGAAACGCCGAAACCGGCGTTTCCAGATCCGATACCAGCCGGCGCCAGACCAATGAGGGCGCGCTGGCCGTCATTTCGCTGGCGCGCCGTCCGCGGTTGGCGGCGCAACGCCAATGGTCTGGTTGATTTTGGCGTCGTTCTTCTTGAATTTCGCGACCTCAATCGCGGAATTCTGCAACGACAGAACCAGGTTCTCACTCAGCAGCGCAGTGGCGCGGTCACCCTGGGCGGCGATTTTGTCGCCGGCGGTTTTGGCATCGACAGGGATGATCTCGTCCACATAGGCGACCGCCAGCGTGCCGACCGGAGAGGCCGCAGTGACGACAGCGCCTTTGGCGGCGCCGAAAATGCCGGTGAACAAGCTGGCCATGGGGCTCATCAGGGCTGCGCCCTTGGGCACGCTTGCTCCTTTGACATTGACGGCCAGCCCCTGCGCCTTAACCGCGTCTTCAAAGCTTTTGCCGGCCTTCACATCGGCTTCGATCTTCTTGGCGATGGCGAGCAGCGCCTCATTGACTTTGCGGGCGGTCCATTCCTTGGCCAATCCGGACCGCAATTCCGCAAAGCTGCGCGTCGCGGCCGGCGTTATGGCGTCAACGCGCACTTTGATGGACGACCCATTGGCCAACGGGATGAAATCGGTGGGCTCATCCTGCGGGGCTTCAAAAGCGGCACTCAATACCTCCTTTTCCGAGCTGATGAGCGCGACGGGCGCGCCGTCGCTGGTGCGGCCGGTGCGGGCGACATTGGGCAAAACCAAAACCCGCAAGCCGGCGGTCTGCGCGGCCTGTTCCACAGGCGCGCCGCCGGCAAGGGCCTCGTCATAGGCTTCAGAAGCGGTGGTCAGCGCCTCTTCGGCCTGATCTTTAGCGAGTTCGGCGCGCAACCCGGCGCGCTGCGATTCCAAAGTGGGCTCCACCGCTGGCGTGATTGCGTCGAGGCGCGCCGCCGACCAGGTATTGCCCTGCAGCGCTGTTGCGCCTGGCTTGGTCATAGCGAACACGGCCTTGGCGATCGTTTGATCCGGCACGGCGGCCAAGGCTGCGTCTTTGAAGGTCAGCGGCGGCTGAGCGCCGACGGCTTTGGCGACGACATCCGCCGGCTCGCCTTTGGCCAGGCGTTCCGCAGCGGCGCGGGCGACTTTTTCGTTCGGCGCCACGATCTGCACGAAGCTGCGGGTTTCCGGTTTGCGCAGCTTCTCGCGGCGGAAATTGTAGAGCTTGACGATCTCGTCTTCCGGCACTTGCACCTTGGCGGCAAAGTCGGCCGGATCGGCGATCACCAGGGTCAGCTTGCGCACTTCCGGCACGGGAAACTGGGCTTTGACCTCCTCGTAAAATTTTTTCAGGTCGTCGTCGCTGGGTTTGGGCGGCGGGCCGGCTTTGGCTGGAGTGATTTCGGCAAGGCTGAACCGGCGCTGCTCTTCTGCGAAATTCAACAGGAACAGATTGAAGCTCGCCGGCGACTTTACGCCCGCCAAGGTCGGCGCGATCAGCTGATTGATCTGCATGTCGCTGCGAATGCTTTCTTCGTATTCGGCCTCGCTGAATTTGTTGTCCGCTAGCCGCTCGCGATAGGAGTCAATGCTGAACCGACCCGTAATGGGATCGCGAAAGGCAGTCTCGTTCTGGATTTCGCGCGCGACATCGGCGTTGGAGACAATGATGCCCAGCCGACTCGCCAAATGCTGCAGCGACTTCTGGGCGATAAGGCCGTCGAGCAATTGCTTGTGCTGGCCGGCTTCGATTGCGGCGGTGCGGGTCAATCCTGGCTGCTGTTCGCGCATCCTATCCACCGAGCGGTCAAACAAAGCGCCGAATTCGGCGGCGCTGACCGCAACGCCCTGGCCTTGGGCGACGTTGTTTGTCGCCACGGGGCGGAACACATCATTGATGCCCCACATGGCAAAAGCCGCCGCAATGATGCCGATGAACAGGATCGCGATCCAACCGCGGGCGACCTTCCGAATAGCAGAGAGCATGTTAAAACCCGAATTTCAAAGCGGTCGGACCTTATTGACCGCATCCCGGCGCTGCAATCCTTTGTCGACGCCGCGTGACAGTAACGAAGGGATCTTCAGCCATGGCTGAGCTGAAACCGGTCATTGTCGGCAACTGGAAAATGTTTGGCCGCTTGGCCGATATCGCCGAAATCGAGACTTTGGCCCAAGCGGCGCTTGGGTTTTGTGACGCGATCGAGGTGGTTGTGTGCCCACCGTTTGGACTTTTGTCTGCGGCGGCGGCGGCGGGGCGGGGCCAAATCGGGGTCGGCGCCCAGACCCTCGACGCCCGCGGCGACGGCGCCCATACCGGCGACATCAATGCCCACATGCTGGCGGATTTGGGCGCCCGCTATGTGATTGTCGGCCATTCTGAACGCCGCACCGACCATGGCGAGACCGATCAGGCCGTGGCCGCCAAGGCTGCGGCGGCGCAAACGGTCGGGTTAACGGCCATCGTGTGTGTTGGCGAAAGCTTCGCGGAGCGGCAGGCCGGCCAGGCCGAATCAGTCGTGCGCCGCCAGCTTGCCGCCAGCCTGGAAGGCGTCGCGCCGTCTGGTTTGATCGTCGCGTATGAACCGATTTGGGCGATCGGCACCGGCTTGACGCCCAGCCTGCCGGAGATTGAAGCGATCCATGGGGTCGCAGCCGCCGCTTTGCGGAACCTTTATGGCTCCGCCAGCCGCGTTCGCGTCATCTATGGCGGCTCCGTCAAGCCGGGCAATGCCGGCGAGATCCTTGCGGTGACGGGCGTTGATGGCGCACTGGTGGGCGGGGCCAGTCTAAAAGCGGCCGACTTCCTGGCGATTATCCGGTCGCATCGGGTGCTGGCAGGTAAAGCGTGACCGTTCTGTGAGGATGGGCTGGCGCAGAGACGCAGCCTCAGCTATTGAGCCTCGCCTCATCGCGCCCCACAAGCAGGCCCAGCGCGTCGGCGGGCGCGGATATCGGATGCTGAGATGCAAACTGTTCTTTTGTTCGTTCATTTGTTGATTGCCATGGGCCTTATCGGGCTGGTGCTGATGCAGCGCTCTGAAGGCGGCGCGCTTGGCATGGGTGGCGGCAGCAATGCGCTGATGACCGGACGCGGCGCGGCTGATATGCTTGCCCGGAGCACAATGGTGCTGGCGGGATTGTTCTTCGTCACGAGTTTGAGCTTGTCGGTCTTGGCCGGCGGCCATACCCAGCGCAAATCCGTGCTGGAAACAGCGCCAGTGGAATCCTCTCAGCCAGGGCCGGTCATTCCAGCCGCTCCGCCGGTCCGCGCGGGCCCGCTGGCCGCGCCGGCTGATCCCGCCGCTGTCGCACCGCAAGCGCCGACGCCCGCCGCAGCAACCCCGCCGCCGGCCACGACCCCAGCGGCCGCGCCTACTGGGACGGCTGCACCGGCCATAACAACGCCTGCAGTGAAGGTCGCGCCAGCGCCGACCAGCGAGTCGCCGCGGGCGAAGCCGGCCCCAACGCCGCCGTCGACGGCTGCGCCGGCGCCGCTGATCTTGACGGCGCCGCCCGCCAAACCGGCCGAGACCGCGACAGCCGTCAAGCCCGAACCGAAACCCCGCGCCGGCCCCGACGAATAGGCCCGCTGACCTGAAGGACCGGCCCAATGGCCCGCTATGTGTTCATCACCGGCGGCGTGGTCTCCTCTTTGGGGAAGGGGATCGCGTCGGCGGCGCTTGGGGCCTTGCTGCAGGCCCGCGGCTACAAGGTGCGGCTGCGCAAGCTCGACCCCTATCTTAATGTCGATCCCGGCACGATGAGCCCGATCCAGCACGGCGAAGTGTTCGTCACCGACGATGGCGCTGAAACCGATCTGGATCTTGGCCACTATGAGCGCTTCACTGGCGTCAGCGCCGCCAGGACCGACAACATTACAACTGGGCGCATCTATCAGGAACTGATCGCCAAGGAGCGCCGGGGCGAATTTCTCGGCGCGACAGTTCAAGTGATCCCCCACGTCACCAACGCGATCAAGGAATTCATTCTTGCCGATCATGGCGGCGCCGACTTCGTGCTGTGCGAAATTGGCGGCACGGTCGGTGATATTGAGGGCTTGCCGTTTTTCGAGGCGATCCGCCAACTCGGCCAGGAACTGGAGCCGCAGCAGGCCGTCTATATCCATCTGACCCTGCTGCCCTACATTCCCGCCGCCGGCGAAATGAAAACCAAGCCAACCCAACACAGTGTCAAAGAGCTACGTTCGATCGGCATCCAGCCGCACATCATTCTGTGCCGCTGCGATCGGCCGGTGCCGGAAGGCGAAAAGCGCAAGATCGCCCTGTTCTGCAATGTCCGCGGCTCCAGCGTTATCGAGGCGCGCGATCTGGCGACCATCTATGAAGCGCCGATCGCTTATCACGCTGCGGGATTGGACGATGAATTGCTGCGCCATTTCGGCGTCAACGTTGCCCCGAAGCCCGATCTGACCAAGTGGGAGCGGATCGTTCAGCGCGTGAAAAGCCCGGACGGCGCCGTCACCATCGGTGTGGTTGGCAAATACACCGAGCTGAAAGATGCCTACAAATCTTTGATCGAAGCACTGCATCACGGCGGCGTGGCCAACAATGTGCGGGTCGATATTCGGTGGCTGGAATCGGAAATCTTTGAACAGCAGGACGGGCTTGTGGCGCTCGAAGGCGTGCACGGCATCCTTGTGCCTGGCGGCTTTGGCGAACGTGGCGCGGAAGGCAAAATCGCAGCGGTGAAATTCGCCCGCGAACGCAAGGCGCCATTCTTTGGCATCTGCTTTGGCATGCAGATGGCCTGCATCGAAGCGGCCCGCCATCAGGTCGGGCTGAAGGGCGCAAGTTCGTCGGAGTTCGGCAAAACCAAACACCCCATCGTCGGCCTGATGACCGAATGGGTGAAGGGCAACCAAATCGAAAAACGCAGCCGGGACGGCGATCTTGGCGGCACGATGCGGCTGGGCGCGTTTGACGCCGTACTCAGCCCCGGTTCAAAAGTCGCTGAAATCTACGGCGCGGCAGCGATTTCGGAGCGTCATCGCCACCGCTACGAAGTCAATGCCGGCTACCGCGACAAACTGGAGGCGGCCGGCCTCAAGTTTGTTGGCATGAGCCCGGACGGCGTACTTCCTGAAATCGTCGAACGGCGAGACCATCCGTGGTTCATCGGCGTGCAATTCCATCCGGAACTGAAAAGCCGTCCGTTTGAACCCCATCCGCTGTTTGCCGATTTCATCCGCGCGGCCGTGGTGCAAAGCCGGCTGGTTTAAGCCCGCGGGACGCGCGCCGCGGGCCGGCGCGGGGTTTTGGGCGGTTTGGGTCGCGGCGCCTTTTTGGGCTTTTCGCCGTAGAAATGCTGCGCAAATGGCCAGAACAATTTTCCGGCGCCGCTGACGGCAGTTTGGGCCAGATGTGCCCGCCCCGGAATACCGACCAGAAACGCCATGGCGGCAAGCGGGCCGACGGTCAGTGCTTGTGCGGCGCCAATGGTCATGTGGCGCAGCAAGCCCAGATAGTTCCGCGGCTTGGCGTCCCAAGCGAGTTTTGAAGGGCCTTGGCCGAAAGCAAATGCGCGGTGCAACGCATACCGCAATCGGGCGCGATGGGCGGGTGCGTGCTCGTAGACAAGCGCCTCCGCCGACCAGGCAAAGCGCGCGCCATTGGCTCGGGCAGCCGCGAACAGAATATCGTCTTCTCCGCCCTGGGCATTGGCGCGCGGATCAAACGGCGCCTCCTGCGCAAGCAGACGGGCACGCACCAGCAGTGAGTTGCCCATGCCGAAATAGTCGTCGATCGGGCCACTCACCGCTGGCCCGCGTCGCGAAAAGAACCGTTCCAGAAAAGCGCGGTGACGCACGACGTCTGCGCCAACGCGGCCCTGAATGGCGCCGAAAACGGCATCAGCGCCGGTTTCGCGTTGAACCTGAATGAGGCCGGCCAACCAACCGGGGGTGGCTTCTTCATCATCATCGAGAAAGGCGATCAGATCGCCACGGGCCAGCGCCATGGCGGCGTTGCGCGCGTGGCTGACGCCGGGGCGCGGCTCATGAGCCCAAAGAAACGGATAAGGCGCCTCAGCGGCGAGCGCGCGAAACACATCCAGCGCCGAACCGGCCGGATCATTGTCGATCGCGATGATTTCTGCGGCCATGCCAAAGCCGCGTTGCGCAAACACGCTGCGCGCTGCGCGCGCGAAAGCCTCCGGCCGTCTAAAGGTCGGGATAATGATCGAAACCAGCCGCGCGGTCATGCCAAGTTCTCAACAGGCGCAGCTTGCGGTTGGTCTTCTTGCGGCAGCGCTTGCGCGATCATTGCCGCGCGCATCAGCTTGAGCGCCCATGCTCGCAAGACCAGCGGCGCCATCCGGGCCGGGTCGCGCGCCAGCCAGCGCGCGCCGGCGGCGACAGCGGCGAGCGGAGCAGAGATGGCGGTGAGCAAACGCGCTAGGCGTAACGCCGCGAAATCTTCCGCCGCTTGTGGATGGGCTTCGATCAGCCGCACATAGTTGGCGCCGCAGGTGGCATATTTCGCAAGCAGCGCGTCGGCGCTTTCCAGGCCCAGATGGCGCAGCGGATTGTCGATGTGGCAAATCGCGTAGCGGCTGGCCACCCGAAACGCCCATTCGCTGTCTTCATAACCCCAGCCGCGAAAGCCGCTGTCAAACGCAAAGGCACTGAGCACATCGCGGCGCACCAGCAGATTGGAAGTGGTCAGCGTCTGGGCTGGGCGGCGTGCGCGCAGGGAAGCCGGCAGGCAATCGCTGCGTGCGGAAACATAAGCGTGCAGGGCCGTGTTGCGATCGTCCGGTGTCGGATCAACCTGGAAGCCGCCGAATGCAATTGCGGGCGCGTCTTTCTCAATGACTTGCAGCCAGCGCGGCACGAACCACCGATCGACCAGCGCCATATCCGCGTCTGCAAACAGCACATGGCCGCCGAGCGCTTGCGCCAGCAAACGATTGCGCGCCGCAGCCCGCCCGCCATTGGCGCCCAGCACAATCAATGTGCAGGCAAACGGCGCTGACGCCATGGCGTCCATAATCTCAGCGGCCAGATCGGCGCGGCCATTGCCGTCGTCCAGAGCGATCAGTTCAACCTGCTGCGCGCCAATCGGGCTTGCCGCCACAGCGGCGATGAAGGCGGCTGGATTGTCACGGTAAAACGGCACGAGAATGCTGAGCCGCGGCGTAGCGGGATTGGCGCTGGCTACGCCGTTCATGAGGATGCACTCACCCGCTGCAATCATGGCTGCGCCTCCACAGCGCTTGCTGACACCTTAGCGTGGATGCGTTGCCAAACTGCTGACGCCGTGGAGCGGACATTCGAAAAATCAAGCGCGTACAGCAACAATCCGTAAACCATTGCGCCAACAAAGGCCTTCGCGATCAAGGTCGCAAAAGGCGTGTCGAGGTCTGGTATGGCGGCCACCGCCGCGCTCATCGCGGCGACGCCAAGCGCGACCTTCGCGATCGCGATCGGCGGCGCCGGCAAACGCAGAAGGTCGCGCCCGACAAGGGCCATCAGAATTAGTCCGAAACCTGATGATGCCGTCAGCGCCCAAGCAGCGCCCAAGGAGTCATAAGTGGGCGCCCAGATGAGGGTCAGTCCCACCGCGCCAATCGCAGGCCCCACCATCATGGCTGCGCGCAAGGCCGTGCGGCGGGTCAAGTTAAAGGCCTCGCAAAAATAATATAGAGTAAGCCCTGACAACAAACCGCTCAGCGCAAACCAGGGCAAAGTGAGTGTCGTTTCGGCGCGCAAGCCGGGGCCGATCATCAGCGCGGCAAGCTCTTTGCCAACCAACGCCAAACCAGCCGCTGCCGGCGCGGCAAGGACAATCAGGACGCTGAATAGTTTGCCGGCCGCCGCTTTGGCGCCAGTTTCACCGGCGGTTTCGTAGGCGCTGAGTGTCAAGGGCGCAGCCGCCATGCCGGCCCACAAGAACACCAGATCCAGAATGCGGCCAGATAGTCCGTATCCGGCCGCAAAGGCCCCAACCGCTGCAGGCCCGGCTGCGGATTCCAGTGCAAAGCGCGTGGCGGTTTGGGTGGCCAGATCGAGCACAAGCGCCAGCGCCAAAGGTGCGCCATAGCCGGCGTAGCGAAGCAGGCGCGCGCGCTTTGCTGCGCCGCCGGCGCCGGCGCCAATCAAGCGCGGCAGATCGATCAACGCCAGAGCGCAGCCAATCGCGGCGAGCCCCAAGAACGGACCGGCAGGGCCAAAGTCGAAGCCGACAATAGCGCCAGCGCCGATGGCGAAACCGCCGGTCAGAAAGGCGCCTTCCATGATGCTGTAGCGCCAGACCTGATGATTGGCGCGCTCGGTTTCGCGCGCGATCCTGCTGACAAAGCGGGCAAGGGTTGCAATCGCGGCCAACACTGCTGCGAGCAGAACGGTCGGCGTGGTCTCCATAAAGGCGAGCGCTGCGAGCGTCAGCGCTGCCGCCGCCAGGGCCGCCACACCGCCTGCTTTCAACACGGTCGCGAAGTGATCGCCCAGTTCGTTGTCGCGTTTGGCTTCCGGATGAAAACGGAACGCGGCCGCCTCAATCCAGGTGAACGCCACGGTGTGCGCGAGCGCCATGCTCGACAGCACCAAGGCGTAGCGGCCGAAATCGTCCGGGTTCAGCACATGGCTGAAAACCGCCAGCGCACCAAAGCCAACGCAGGCCTGGACGATGTTCAAAGGCAGATGCGCAGCAAGCCGCGCCCACAGATTCTCGGGCGCCGCCATTAACGGTTGCGCAACTTGTCGTCTAAAAGCGCTGGGAGAGTTCTTACAATGATCCACAGATCGAGCCAGAAAGAGGCACGCTCGATATAGGCAAGATCGTAACTGATCCGTTCACGCACTGCCTCGGCGTCGTGCATGGGCCCGCGCGAGCCATGCACTTGGGCCCATCCGGTCATGCCGGGCTTCACCCGATGGCGATGCGCGTAAACGGCGACAAGTTTTTCACTTTCGATGTCGCCGGTGCGCATGCCGACAGCGTGCGGGCGCGGGCCAACGAGAGACATCTCACCGCCCAGAACATTGAACAGTTGCGGCAATTCATCGAGGCTGGTTTTGCGCAGAACAGCGCCAAGGCGCGTGACGCGCGGATCATTCTTTTCGGTTTGCCGAACAATGATCGGCGCACAGCTTTCCGCCCGCATGGTGCGGAACTTCCACACATCAATGACGCGATTGTTGAAGCCGTGACGGCGTTGGCGGAAAAACACCGGGCCCGGACTATCGAGCTTGATTGCTGCGGCGATCAAAACCATGACGGGCATGGCGAGAAAAAGGATAAGGCCGCCCAGCGCCAAGTCCTGCAGGCGCTTCAACTCGGCTCTGACACGGTTGGGCGCGGCGCCCGAAACCAGCATGGCCGGCTTGCGCGCAACCATATCGACCTCGCCATCGGCGAAGTCCAGCAGCAGCGACACACGCTGCGGCAGGCCCGCGAGTCGGGCGATCAATGCCCGCACGCGCGCTTCGGCCTTGGCGCTGACGGCGATGACGATGTGATCGACATCCGCCAGGCGCTCCCAGATCAACAGATCGTCAATCCCGCCGAGGACCGGCGCGCCCTCCACCAGGTCAGGCGTGCGCTGCAATCGATCGTCGAAGACGCCGAGGACGCGCGCTTCCAAGCTGGATTGCGCGGTGCGGATCATCTCACGCGCCGTTGGCGTGGCGCCGACCACCACGAGACGCTCGGAAAATCTCCCTTCACGCAACCAATGATCGCGCAGATGCGCACCGATTACGTGGAGCGCCGCGCTGGCTGCGCCGGCGATGAGCCAAAGCCCGCCATAGGCGCCGGTGAGTAAGCTCAACCCACAGGCAAGACATGCCCCGACCAGCGCGCCCAAGACGCCGCGCTCCAAACGGCTATTGAAGCGATAGGCGTCAAACGTCCACAGGCAAGCTTTGAACAGCAGCCCGGCCGCCAGCGCCGCCAGCGCCGCAGACACTGGCGCGGCCAGCCAGTTTCCGGCCCCAGCGGGCGTGATGAGAAGAATAATGACCGTCAGCGCCAAGGCCCAATCCGTCATGCTTAAGACGAGGGCAAGACTTTCGCGCGGCACGCGGGCGGTGGTCGCGGCGACAGACGCCGCTTTGGCGGACCGGACAGAACTGTCGAACGCGATTGCCATGAGGCCTATTCCAACCGACCCACGCTTTGTAATCGATCGGCGTTACGATGCCGTTAGCTGGCGCTTCACCTGACGCCCGGGCCGGCGTATGCAGCGGGCTTCGCTATCGGAGTTAACGAGATATGACCGCCACGCCGCGCACCGCCGCCATCGCTTTGGTTGAGTGCCTGATCGCCCAGGGCGTGAAGCGGGTGTTCTGTGTGCCGGGCGAGAGCTATCTGGCGGTGCTCGATGCGCTTGCCGATGTTGGCGATCAGATCGACGTGGTGGTGTGTCGCCATGAAGCGGGCGCAGCCAACATGGCGGAAGCCGAAGGCAAGCTGACGGGGCGGCCGGGCGTGTGTTTCGTCACGCGCGGGCCAGGCGCCGCCCATGCCAGCATCGGTGTGCATACCGCGCGCCAGGATTCCACCCCGATGATCCTTTTCATCGGCCAGGTCGCGCGCGGCGATCGGGCGCGCGAGGCGTTTCAAGAAATCGAATATCGCGACTTCTTCGGGTCAATCGCCAAATGGGTCGATGAGATCGATATCGCCGAGCGCGTGCCGGAATTTGTCCATCGCGCCTTCGCCACCGCAACACAGGGACGCATGGGGCCGGTCGTGCTGTCCTTGCCGGAAGACATGCTGACGGAAAATGTTGCGGCCGCGCCAGTTCGCCCGCCAGGCGTTGCCGCGATGACGGGCGGCATCGATCCCGGCCAAGCAGCACCGCTTGCGCAGGCCGCCTTGGCGCCCGCGAAAACGGTGCTGATCCTGGGCGGTTCAGGCTGGAGCGATCAGGGGCGCACCGACATCATGCGGTTTATCGAGGCGCATGATCTGCCGACCGTTCTGTCTTTTCGGCGCAAGGATCTTGTCGATAACGACCATCCGAACTTCGTCGGCGATCTCGGATTGGGGCCTAATCCGAAGTTGATTGCGATGCTGAAAGAAGCCGACAAGATTATCGCCGTGGGCGCGCGGCTGGGCGAAAATCCAAGCCAGGCCTATGGCCTGTTCACCCCGCAAGAGACCGCCGCTAAGCTTATCCATTTTCATCCGGACCCGGAGGAGTTGAACCGGGTGTGGCCAACGGCGGCCGCGCTGATTGCGGAAGTTGATGTCGCGGCGTCATGGTTGAAGGGTGTCCAAGCGGTCGTGCCGGAGGGGCGTGCAGCCTGGAGGGCGCAGGCCCGCACGGCCTATGAAGCCTGGACCAATCCTGTGGCTGTAACCGGTGCGGTAAATATGAGCGAGGTGGTGGCGCATCTGAACGAGGTGCTGCCGGCCGACGCCATCCTAACCAATGGCGCGGGCAATTACGCCGCCTGGCTGCATCGTTTCATCAAGCATCGCGCCGGCGGGCGCCAAATTGCGCCAACGAGCGGCGCCATGGGCTATGGCGTGCCGGCGGCGATCGCCGCCAAGATCGTCCACCGCGATCGCATGGTCTTGTGCTTTGCAGGCGATGGCTGCTTCATGATGAGCGCCCAGGAGCTCGCCACCGCCATGCAGCAAGATGCGGCGGTTGTTTTCGTGGTGGTGGACAATGGCTCATACGGCACGATCCGGATGCACCAGGAGAGGCACTATCCGGGCCGCGTCAGCGCCACCGAGCTGAAGAACCCCGACTTTGCCGCTTTCGCGCGCGCGTTCGGCGCGTTTGCCCTGACGGTCGAGCGCACCGAGGATTTCCCGGCGGCGTTTGCGCAGGCCCGGGCGGCCGGGCGGGCGGCGCTGATCCATATCAAGACCAGCCTGGACGATATCTCTCCAGGCCGCACGATCGCGGCGCTTCGGGGCGGCGGATAATCAGGCGCGCGGGTAAACACGCGCGAAGGGAAATTGCTCAATCGACACTCGCCTTCCAGGCGTAGCGGCGACACAAACGGGCGTCAGCGATTGTTGACGACCATATCCCGCTTTCCCACTTGAGGCGGTGCCCATGTCCCGCAAAGGTCAAACCCGCCAAGCGGCGGACGTATGGGAAGAAGCGCGCGCTGCGGAAGCGATGCCGGCCCCTTCGTCCGGGTTGATCAATCCGGCTTTGGCGCTGGCCCCGTTGGAGATCGCGCGGGCGGCAACGGTCGGCTGGCTCGAATGTTGGCGTCTCGGGCTGGCGGCGAGCCGTGAGCGGCAGGACGATCTGTGGCATGCTTGGCGCGCGCAGAATGACGCAGTCTTGAAGGCGGTTGAAGGCCTCGCAGTTATGGGACTGCAGGCGCAAGCGACGCAGCTAAGCCCCACCCAATAGCGCCAACCCGCCAACGACCGGCCGGAAGCGCCGTCGCCAATCGTGCACTGGCGCCGTCAGCGTTCTGGCTCGAACGCGCCCAGGCCCTGACCCCGTTCGCCACCCGGCTTGGCGGGCCGTGGTGGAGCGCGCTGCTCGACCACGACCGGCGGCCACAGGCCTAGTTCTTCTTCGCAGCCGGCTTTTTCAATGGCGGCGCAAAGCCGCGCGATCGCAGCAGCGCTTCAGGCTGCGGTTCGCGGCCGCGGAAGGCGACATAATTGGCCATCGGATCGCGCGAATTGCCGGTCTTGAAGATGTTGTCGCGGAATTTGGCGGCGACCGTCGGGTTGAACAAATCGCCGGTTTCGGTGAACGCCTCATAGGCGTCGCTGCTCAGCACGTCGGACCAGAGATATGAATAATATCCCGCGCCATAGCCGCCGGAGAACAAATGCCCGAAATGCGGCAAGCGGTGGCGCATGATGATCTGGCTTGGCATGCCGATTTCGGCGAGCGCCTTTTTCTCTAACGCTTTCGGATCAAGCCCGTCCGCGCTGCTGACCGCATGGATTTTCATATCGACATAAGCGGAGGCCAGAAATTCAACCGTAGCAAAGCCCTGGCCGTAATTCTTGGCGCGGCGGATTTTAGCGACCAAGGTGTCCGGCATCGATTGGCCTTGTGCATTGGTGGCGTATTTCTGCAGCACATCGGCTTCCAGCACCCAGTTTTCCAGAACCTGGGAGGGAAACTCAACATAGTCGCGCGCGACATTGGTGCCCGACAGGCTGCGATAGTTCACGTCCGACAGAAGGCCGTGCAAGACATGGCCGAATTCGTGGAACAGGGTCTCGGCGTCGTCATAGCTCAAGAGCTGCGGCTGACCGGCCGGCGCTTTGGTGAAGTTCAGATGATAGGCCGCAATCGGCATGACGGCGCCGCCGTCCTTGTGCTGATCGCGGTAGCTGGTCATCCAGGCGCCGGAATTCTTGTTCGGCTTGGCGAAATAGTCCCCGTAGAACAGGCCGATCAGTTTGTTGTCGGGGCCATAAAGTTCAAACACCCGCACATTCGGCTCATATACCGGGATGACGCCATCCTTGCGCTCTTTCACCGTGACGCCAAACAAGCGGTTGGCGGTGTAGAACGAGGCCGCCAGCATCTTTTCCATTTCGAAATAGGGCTTCACCTCCTCATCTTTCAGGTCATAGCGTGCGGCGCGGACCTTTTCGGAATAAAAGCGCCAATCCCAGGCTTGCAGCTGGAAGCCGCCCTTTTCGGCGTCGATCTGCTTTTGCAGGTCGGCGGCTTCTTTCAACGCCGTGGCGCGGGCCGGCTTCCAAACCTTGTCCATCAGGGCAATCGCGGCGTCAGAGGTTTTCGCCATGCGGTCGTCGAGCGCAAAGTCTGCATAGGTCTTGAAGCCAAGCAGCTGGGCGCGTTCGCTGCGAAGGGCGATAATCTTTTTGATTGTGTCGTTGGTGTCGTCGGCGTCGCCATTGTCGCCGCGGGCGGCCCAGGCGCGCCAGGCCTTTTCACGCAGATCGCGCCGGCTGGAGAAGGTCAAGAACGGCTCCACGCTCGGCCGCTGCAGGGTGACCATATAGCCGGTCTTGCCGCGCGATTTGGCAGTTTCGGCCATGGCTGCGCGCATGGCCGCGGGAATGCCGGCAAGATCCTTTTCCTCCAGGATCAGTTCAAATTGCTTTTCATCGTTGCGAACCTTCTGCCCAAACTCGGTCGATAGGCTCGACAATTCCGCATCAATGGCGCTCATCCGGGCTTTTTGTTCGGGCGTTAGTTTGGCGCCGGCGCGGACGAAATCTTGATAATAGCGGTCGGTCAATCGCTGTTGTTCAGCGCTCAAGCCGCTTGTCGCGCGCGCCTTCCACACCGTTTCAACGCGCTTAAACAAATCCCCATTGAGATAAATGGCGCTGCTGTGTTTGGTGAGTTTTGGGGAGTATTCGGTTTCCAATTTGTCGAGGGCGTCGCTCGTATTGGTCGAGGTCAAATTGTAAAAAATCGTCGTCGCGCGGGTCAAAAGTGCGCCGGCGCGCTCCATCGCTTCGATCGTGTTGGTAAAGCTTGGCGCGGTCGGATCAGCGACGATGGCGCTGATCTCTTTAGTATGGGCCGCCATTCCGGCGTCAAAGGCGGGGGCGTAATGCTCTGGCTTGAGTTTGTCGAACGGTGGGGCGCCATAGGGCGTGGTCCAGGCGGTTTGCAGCAAGGGATTGGTTTCCTCAACGGGAGCGGGCGGCGGCGGCGCCACCGGGGCGGCGGCTGTGGGCGGGGCGGCCGGTGCGGCGGTCGTGGCGCAGCCTGTCACGCTCAAAGCGGCAAGGCTTGCGCCGAGCATCAGGGCGAGCGGCGCGGGGGCAAATTTGGCTTGATCCGACATGGGCGATCCTTCTCGAATTTCGATATGGACAATTCGTTAACGCCCGTCGGTCGGCCGCGCAAGCGCCGTTTCAGAACGGCTTCACTGCGCCGAAAAACGCGGTTGTCAGGATGCCGAGCCAGTAGAGATAAGCCACCGATCGGCCAATCCCTATGGACGATTTCAGCTTGGCTTCGATCGCCGGATTCGGGCCCTGGCCGAGAACGGCAAACATCTTTTGCCATTCGTGCATGATCAGACGCAAGATCACACCGATAATCAGCATCAAGCCAAAGGTCAGCATCTTGGCGGCATACCAATGTTGGCCCTCCCCGGAGGCCAACGGCCCAAGGCCAAGGAGGGAGGAGATCGCAACGCCGATCAGAAGCGGGATTGCGATATAGCGGCTCCAATCTTCGATACCGGACAGCAGCTTCCAAATCGGTTTGCCGCGGGTGACAAAGGCTCCCCAGGTGACGGCGAACACAAAGGCCCAGACGCCCCAGATCACCCACAACCATTGCGCGCCTTCGCCGGTCCCTTGGTCGCCCCACATCCCCCACAAATAGCCCATATGCAGGCCCAGCGGCAAAAGCGAGATGATCCCTGTGCGGGCCAGAATGTCGATGCGATAGGCGGTGTCCATGTGGCGCTGGCGCTCTTGCAGGCTAAGCGCCGGATTAATCACCTTGTAGCTGGTCTGGAACACGCCCCATTCGCCGCCGAGCCAATAGACCATGGCCACGATATGCAGCCACCGCAGGATGGCTAGCTCATGGGTTTGCAGAAATTCCAGCATAAAGTCACCCCAGCGACCGGAAACCGACAAAGTGGGTATATCTTTATGAAGCGACGCTCCGCCGCGCAATGGTTGACGCCAGTTGGAGGAAGCGACCGAAACAGTCTATGCGGCTGGCGATGCTTGAAACGTTCCTTGCCGCGCTCGCGACCTTTTTCGTGATCATCAATCCGGCCGGGGTGGCGGTGACCTTCGCGGCCTTGAGCGAGGGCGCAGACGCTGGCTGGCGGCGCGCTATGGCGGTGCGCGCGGTGGTGGTGGCGGCCGGTATCCTGATCAGCTTTGCTTTTGGCGGCAAATGGCTGCTCGGCCAACTGGGCGTGAGCCTCGACGCTTTCCGCATTGCTGGCGGGGCGCTGGTTTTCATGATCGCCGTCGACATGCTGTTTGAGCGCCGCAAGGAGCGTCGCGACGCCACCGCCGAGAAGGTCAATCAGGCCCGCGCCAAGGGTGAACAGGACGATATCAGCGTCTTCCCGTTGGCCATTCCTTTGATTGCGGGGCCCGGCGCCATCGCCACGGTGATGCTCTATTTCACGCAGTTTGAAACGCCAATGGCGCAAGGCGTGATCATCGCGGCGGTGGCGATCAATCTGCTGCTTACCCTCATCGCCTTCTTGACGACCGCCCAGCTGACGCGGCTCATGGGTGCGACTGTACTGATGGTTCTCACCCGGATTTTCGGGATTTTGTTGGCTGCGCTGGCAGCGCAATTTGTCGTCGATGGCGTCAAGGGCGCCTTTGGTCTGTAAAGAAGGAAGGCTCGAATGGCCGCGTTTGATGTGTTCATCATTGGCTCTGGGCCGGGCGGCTATGTCGCTGCGATCCGGGCAAGCCAACTCGGCTTGAAGACCGCAATCGTGGAGCGCGCCCAGCTTGGCGGCATTTGCCTCAACTGGGGCTGCATCCCAACCAAGGCGCTGCTGCGCACGGCCGAAGTCTATCGCAACGCCCAGCACGCCAGCGCATTCGGGTTGAAGATCGAAGGCTTGAGTTTCGATCCCGCCGCGGTTGTTAAACGCTCGCGCGATATTGCTGGGCGCTTGTCCGGCGGCGTCGGCTTTCTGATGAAGAAGCATAAAATCACGGTGATCGCCGGCGAAGCGAGCCTGAAACCGGGCAAGCCCGCGCCGGTCGTGGCGATCAACGGCGGTGAGGAGCACACCGCCAAGCACGTAATCCTTGCGACCGGCGCGCGCGCGCGCACAATCCCTGCGGCGGGACTTGTTCCAGGGCCGCGGGTGTGGACATACCGGGAAGCGATGACGCCACCGGAATGGCCGAAATCGCTTGTCGTGTTCGGCTCCGGCGCGATCGGCATCGAGTTCGCCAGTTTCTATCAAGCGCTCGGCGTGAACGTGACGGTGATCGAGCTGATGGACCGCATCCTGCCGGTCGAAGACGAAGAGATTTCCGCTTTCGCGCGCAAACAGTTTGAGAAGTTGGGTTTGAGGATCCGCACCGGCGTAAAGAACGCAACCCTGAAGGCCGGCGCAGACGGCGTGGAAGCGACGTTTGAAGCCGCCGATAAGACTGAGACCCTCAAGGCCAGCCACGCTATCCTTGCGGTCGGGATTGTGGGGAACACGGAAAATCTGGGTCTGGAGAAGCTCGGCGTCACGGTTGAAAAAGGTCATATCGCCACAGACGGTTTTGGCCGCACGAATGTCGCGGGCCTTTACGCCATAGGCGATGTCACTGGCGCGCCGTGGCTGGCGCACAAGGCGAGCCATGAGGGCGTGATTTGTGTGGAAGCCATCGCCGGCCTGAAGCCGCATGCGATGAAGAAAGAGCGCATCCCCGGCTGCACCTACTCCCATCCGCAAATCGCGAGCGTCGGCCTCACGGAAGCGGGCGCCAAAGCGGCGGGGCGCACCGTGAAGGTCGGCCGGTTTCCATTCATCGGCAATGGCAAGGCGATCGCGCTCGGCGAGGATCAGGGCCTCGTCAAGACCCTGTTTGACGCCAAGACCGGCGAACTGCTCGGCGCCCATATGGTCGGCGCGGAAGTCACCGAACTCATCCAGGGCTATGCGGTTGCGATGCAGGCGGAGGCCACCGAAGAGACGCTGATGGAAACCGTCTTCCCGCATCCGACCTTGAGCGAAATGATGCACGAAGCCGTGCTCGACGCCTATGGGCGGGTGCTGCACGTTTGACGATCTGCACTTGAACAGCAAACACGAAACATCTGCCGCATCGCTGCGGCGGGTGTTGTTTCTCTAGTGTCGCGTTCAGGCCGCTTCGGCCTCGCCGCTGGCCATGGATTTCGCCATGTCTTGCAGAGCGACATAATCGGTCTTGCCAGAGCCCAGCACCGGAATTTCGGAAATCGGGATGACCTTTTTCGGGATCGCGATCTCCGGCGCGCCGGCCTGTTGAGCCCAGGCCAGAAGCTCCCCGGCGGACGCGCCGATATGATTTGTGATCAAGATCACCCGCTCGCCTTTGCGCGGGCAGGGCAGAGAGATGGCGGCGTGGTTGTGGCCTGGCCAAACTTGGGCGGCGTAGTTTTCCACGGCGGCAAGTGAGACCATTTCCCCGCCGACCTTGGCGAAGCGCTTGACGCGGCCCTTGATGGTGATGAAGCCGTCAGCCGTCATGTTCACGACATCGCCGGTATCGTGCCAGCCATCGGCGGGCGGATCGATCACGCCGGAGCCGTCAGGGCGCAGATAGCCGAGCATCACGTTCGGCCCTTTCACCAACAGCTTCTGGCCTTCCTTGATGCCGGGGACGTCCTCGAGGCGCCACTCCAAACCGGGCAAGATCTTGCCGACCGTACCGGGGCGATTGTCGGCCGGCTGGTTCACCGCAACGACGGGCGAGGCCTCGGTCGCGCCATAGCCTTCCAGCAAAGGCACGCCGAACTTCGAGGCGAACAATTCGCGGGTTTCTTCCTTGACGCGCTCAGCGCCGAGCACCGCGAATTTCAGGCTCTTCAGCTCACCTTGCCGCGACTGGCGGGCATATTGCTGCGCGAAGGTGTCGGTTGCGAACAACACATTGGCGCCGACCTCCTGAACCAGTTTCGGGATGTCCTTGAAGTGCAGCGGCGAGGGATAAAGGAACGTCTTGTGGCCGGTGAGGATAGGCAACAAGCAGCCGCCTGTCAGGCCAAAGCAATGGAACATTGGCAGCGGATTGAAGAACACCCAATCCGGCTCGAACGGAATATGCGCCGCCGCTTGCTCAACATTCGCCACCAGATTGGCGTGACTGAGCACAACGCCGCGCGGCGCGCCAAAGCTGCCGGAGGTGAACAGGATAACGGCCGGATCGTCGGGCTTGGACGAGGCGCGAAAGGCTGAGGGCGCCATGCCGGCGATCAGCGCGCCGATTTTGTCGAATAGGCCGATCTTGGTGCGGACCTTCTCAAGCATCACCACTTTGGCGGCTTGGCCCAGCTCATTGACCAGGCCTTGCAGATTGCCTTGCTCAACGAACCGTTCGGCCGTCAGGATGTGCTTGATGTTTCCCGCCTGCAGCGCGCCTTTCAGGTTCAAGGCGCCGGCGGTGAAATTCAGCATCGCCGGTCGGCGCCCAATGGCCTGCAGGGCGAAGAACACCACAGTCGCGCCCACGCCGCTCGGCAGCAGTACGCCGACATTTTCTCCAGGCTTGGTGAATATCTTGATCTGTCCGCCAAGCGCGAACGCCGCCCGGACAATATCGTCGTAGCTGAGGGCCTTGCGATCATGATCCTCCAAGATCGGCGTCTTACCGCCCTTGATCTTGCGAATACGGAGCAGCGCATCAAACACGTTCAGGCGTGTTAGCGCTGGGTCAAACTCATGTTGCGCCATTCAGACCTCCGGCCCCGTTCGGCCAATTCCGCCCTGTATAAGGGCACAATCTCCGCTGCCGTCCTCAGCGTGATCATTGTTTCAGCCCTGTAACAACCCTTACTCTGGAAATCGGCTTTTTCAAGTGCCTGAAGCTGTTTGCAGCGTGGCGGTGTGAGTTGATCCCGAGGCCGGTTCGACCCATTTTAGACGAATGCCAACCTTGATCGACGCCCGCGAGTCCCAGCCCCGCCATCCGGAAAAACAACACCGGCCCGATAATCCCACCGCCAGAAAGCCGGACTGGATTCGGGTCAAGGCGCCGACCAGCCCTGGCTATCAGGCGACGCGCGACATCGTGCGCGCCAACAGATTGGTGACGGTGTGCGAAGAAGCGGCCTGTCCCAATATCGGCGAGTGCTGGGATAAGGCCCATGCCACCTTTATGATCCTGGGCGAAATCTGCACCCGTGCCTGCAGCTTCTGCAATGTCCGCACGGGGCTGCCTCACGCCCTCGACGCCGATGAGCCAGGGCGCGTGGCCCACGCGGTTGCCACCATGGGGCTTCACCACGTCGTGATCACTTCGGTCGATCGTGATGACCTCGCCGACGGAGGGGCGGGGCATTTTGCGGCCACGATCCGGGCCATACGCGCGGCCGCGCCGCAAACGACCATCGAAGTCCTGACCCCAGACTTCTTGCGGAAGGATGGCGCCGAAACGCAGGTCATCAATGCTGGGCCTGATGTGTTCAACCATAATCTTGAGACTGTTCCACGGCTGTATTTGAAGATCAGGCCGGGCGCGCGTTATTTCCACTCCTTGCGGCTGCTGGATGGTGTGAAAAAACATGCACCGACCCAGTTCACCAAGTCGGGCCTGATGGTGGGCCTGGGGGAGACCAAGGAAGAGGTAATGCAGGTCATGGATGATATGCGCTCCGCCAATGTCGACTTCCTGACCATCGGCCAATATCTGCAGCCGACCAAGAAGCACGCGCCGGTCGATCGTTTCGTCGCGCCGGAAGAATTCAAAGCCTATGAGGCGATCGCCTATGCCAAGGGGTTCTTGATGGTAGCCGCCAGCCCCTTGACCCGATCAAGCCACCATGCAGGCGAGGATTTTCAGAAGATGAAAGCGGCGCGGGCGGCGAAGGCCTGATGGGCGCCACCATCATCGAATCAGAACGCCGGTTGCCATATCCGGCGCGCGATTTGTGTCTGCTGGTCGGCGACGTGAAGAGCTACCCGCGGTTCATTCCCTGGATCAAGGCGTTGCGGGTGATCGAAGAGACCCGCGAAGGCGATGGCTGGCGCGGCGTTGCGCAAGCCACCGTCGGCTGGAAGACGCTTTTGGAGCGCTTTTCAACCCATGTTCGCTGCGACCCGGCGGCGGGGGAAGTGGACGTTCGGTTGTCAGACGGGCCGTTCAAACGGCTGGAAAACAAGTGGCGCTTCAGCAATGCGCCGGAAGGCGGCCACGCCATTGTGCGGTTCTGGATCGCCTATGAGTTCCGGAATCCGATTTTGCAGGCGCTGGTTAAGGTCAACCGCGAACATGCGGCTGGGCGGATCATGGAGGCGTTTGAGCAGGAAGCCGCCCGCCGTTTCACGCCCAGCGCTTGAATCGAGGCGCGCACTTGCGCGTCGGGCGTGAGGTCAGTATAGACGCTGCCTCGCGCTTCGCCGCGATCCGGATGGCCCGTTCGTCTATCGGTTAGGACGTCAGGTTTTCAACCTGAAAAGAGGGGTTCGATTCCCCTACGGGCTGCCAGATCACTTTGATAAAAAGCGAAGTTTTGAATCTCTCCATGTCTACCCACGCGCCTACCACCGAATGAGCGCGGCTTGGTCCGATTGTGTCTGATCCAGCCCGACTTTCGCAGCGATGGCGACTGTGTGTAAATTCCGCGACTTCGAGGTGTTGGAGGATCGAATGCTGATGATCAGTGTCAATCGGCGTACAAAAATGACCCCGCCAACTTCCGCACCAACATAAACGAAAGTTAATCAGATTTTCGGTACAGAAAGGTTTGAGTCCTAAGGGCGGCTCGAACTGGACTTGCCGTGCGTGGCGCACTTTGCGGTCCTCGCTTCGCGCGCGTTTTTGGTCTATTGTGCGCCCGTTTTTCGGCCGCATCGAGCGCGTTTTTCGGGCCCACCATGTTTCCAAGATTTATCGAAGCCTCCATTCGAGAAGCCCTGACGGACACAAGGGTTGTCGCGATTGCGGGGCCTCGTCAGTCCGGCAAGTCGACCCTGGCGCGGTCGATCGCCGGAAAGTCCGCGACCTATCTCAGTCTCGACGAAGCCGTGAACCTCAAGGCCGCCGCGGACGATCCGACAGGATTTGTCCGGCGCGCGCGCGGATTGACTGTGATCGACGAGATTCAGCGTGTTCCGGAATTGATGCTGGGGATAAAGTTGGCGGTGGACGAGGATCCGACGCCCGGTCGGTTTCTGATTACCGGCTCCGCCGATATCCGCACGCTGCCGACGATCCAGGACTCACTGGCGGGACGGATCCAGGTGTTTGAGTTGCTGCCGCTGTCGCGCGACGAAATCAGCGGCCGGCGATCGAGCTTCATTGCCGATGTGTTCGAGGGAAGGGCGCCGGAGGCCGGCGCGCTCGAACCTACCGAGTTGCAGCGAATAGTGGCGATGGGCGGGTTTCCAGAGGCAGTTGCGAGAACCAGTCGAGCGCGCCGGCTGGATTGGTTCGAGGCCTACGCGGACGCGCTTATCGAGCAGGACGTCGCCGACATAGCCAACCTGGACCGACGGCGCGACATGCCTCGGCTGGTCGAGCTCCTCGCTCAGCATTGCAGCGAGATGGTCAATCTTACGCAGCTTGGCGCGCAACTCGGGATGGACCGAAAGACCGTCGACCGGCATCTCGGCGTATTGGAGCAGATGTTTCTGGTGCGCCGGGTCCGCCCTTGGTTTCGCAATGAACTGAAGCGGCTCGCCAAGGCGCCCAAGCTACACTTCTTTGACGCCGGCCTCGCTGCTGCGATGCGGAAGCTCAATCCCGAGGCTCTTGGTCCCGATCGTGTGAGTCTTGGGCCAATTGTCGAGACATTCGTTTTTGCCGAACTTTCCAAACAGGCGACCTGGAGTGATGAGAGGATCAGCATTCACCACTATCGTGACCATGACGGTGCAGAGGTCGATTTCATTCTTGAGAACTGGGGTCGCAAGGTTGTCGCCATTGAAGTGAAGTCCGGCTCCACGGTGAGGCCAGAAGCCTTTGCTCCCATGCGCAAACTCTCCGGCGCTCTCGGGGACAAGTTTGCGTTGGGCGTGATCCTGTACGATGGCAGAAATCGACTGCAGTACGCCGACAATCTTTGGGCGGTTCCTATTGCATCATTGTGGGCGTGACAGCCCGGAGGCATGATTCACCGATCGGGAAGTGCCCATTCCGATCACTTCGACCGCTCGTTCCAGCCCATCACTCGGGCAACTGTGAACTTCATAAGTTTGCCGACACTGATGCTTCGCGCTTCCAGGACGCGGTCGATAGTCGCCCGTGAATTACGAGTTATAGCCGAAAGTTGGTGATGGCCTGAAGCAGGCGGCATATCATGGCGGTGTTGAAGACGCCGTCGATTCTCAAAGAGAAAAGGATATGCCGCCATGGCCAAATCTACCGTTGTACCGTTCGCATTGCCATCTGAAT
>JBEIHY010000018.1:0-51017 GCA_040381035.1 Hyphomonadaceae bacterium | reverse complement strand
GGCGTCAAAAAAGTCAGCGAAGAGTGGGCGCTCATCTGTACCGCCCACAATCTGACCAAGCTGATGGCGAGGGCATAGACACCCATCCCGGCGCCGTTGAGCGCCCCGCACCGCCAATCCATCGCCGATCAGCCGATCAGCCGATCAGGTCAGGCAAGCTAAAATCACTCTCCCGCTTAAAAGCGCTACTTGGGCACTGCATCGTGCGTCGAATTCGGATTCGTGGACGGGCTCCTAGCCTTTCTTATCGGCCTCAAGCGGCACGCCATAGAGCTCCATCTTGTGGCCGACCAGCCTGTAGCCGAGCCGCCGGGCGATGGCGTCCTGCAGCCGCTCAATTTCTTCGTCAACGAACTCCACAACCTGGCCGGTTTTCATATCAATCAGATGGTCGTGGTGGTCGTCGGTGGTTTCTTCATAGCGGGAGCGGCCGTCCATGAAGTCATGGCGGGTCAGGATGCCAGCCTCTTCAAACAGCCGCACCGTGCGATAGACAGTCGCGATGGAAATGTTGGAGTCGATCACCACGGCGCGGCGATGCAATTCCTCCACATCAGGATGGTCCTTTGATGTCGACAGCACGCGCGCAATCACGCGGCGCTGGTCGGTCATCCGCATGCCTTTGGCGGCGCAGAGTTGTTCCAGCCGGTCCATGACGACCCTCCGTTAGCGGTTCCGATATGGTCGCACCCGGCCCGCGTGTCTATGGGGGCGGCGGGAATCGACAGGCCAGAACCAAAGCGTCCATCTCACCGTCGGCGCGCTGATAATACCGCTGCCGCCGGCCGATCTCGCCAAAGCCGAGGTCGCGATAAAGCGCCAGCGCCGCAGCATTATCGGCCGCGACTTCCAGGCTCATCGTCTGCGCGCCCTGCGCCACAGCCAACTCCATCGCCGCCTGCATCAAGGCCCGCGCGATGCCGGTGCGGCGAGCGGCGGCGGCCACCGCCAGGGTGAGAATCTCACTCTCGCCATCGGCGATGTCTAACAGTACAAAGCCATTCGATGTCGTGATGGCGTGGCACACGGGGCGCGACAGAAAGGCCGCCAAATCACTGGCCGACCAAGGCTGCGCAAACGCCGCCGCATGCAGCGCGGCCAATTCATGCACGTCTTCGATGCTGGCGCGGCGCGGCGTGGTCATGACGCCGCCAGCTTGGCGTCCGGCGCGCGCAGATAAAGCGGCGTCGGCGGATGGGTGGCCGGATCGCGGGCAGCGGCCAGACGAGCGAGGCCAACGATCTCAACCGGGCCGACGCCGCCAATCGCAAAGTCGCCGCCGAGGCCCGCAGCGCCGGAGCCGAACGCGAGCGCGTCCGTCACACCCGCCGCGGCCAGTGCGGCGGCGGCGTCCGTGGCGCTGTCAGCGCGCATTGGCGCCAGCGCCGCCGCCCCATCGCGAAACGCCGCGACATAGAAGCCGCCCGGTGTGGCGATAGCGCCAATCCGTGCACCGCTTTCACCCTGCCCCAATGCCAGCGCCTCCAAGGTAGAGACGCCCACGCACGGTATAGCCAGAGCCACCGCCATCGACCGTTGAAACGCCAGGCCGACGCGCACGCCCGTGAACGATCCCGGCCCGGTGGTCACTGCGAGGCGGCGCAAATGCCCAAACGCCAAACCAATCTCGGCCATCACATCCCGCGCCAGCGGCGCGACCGCTTCGGCGTGGCCCCGCGCCATCGGCAAAGACCGCCACGCCAGCACTTCACCCGCCGCGCCAAGCACGGCGGCGCTCGCGGCGTCGAGTGTGGTGTCAATGGCAAGCAGCGGCCCGGTCATGATCGGCGCATACGCTCATGGGCCGAGCAAGGGAAGTGAATTGACGGTATCAACCGCGCCCGCGCCGCCGCTGCCCACAGAGGCGCGCCCCGATCAAACCACCTGCTCGACACTGCGCACCTCGGGCACATAATGCTTGAGCATGTTCTCAATCCCCTGCTTCAGCGTCAGCGTGGACGACGGGCATCCGGCGCACGAGCCTTTCATTTCAAGCTTCACCACGCCGCGTTCGTGATCCCAGGAATGGAAGGTGATGTCGCCGCCGTCCTGGGCGACGGCTGGGCGCACGCGCGTGTCAATCAGGTCCTGGATCTGCTCAACGATCTCGGCAGCTTCGCCTTCATAGACATCGACATCCGCCGCGGCCCGCGCGGCGGCGGCGGCCTCCAGCAAGACCGGCAGGCCCGCGACATAGTGGTCCATGATCGCGGCCAGCGCCGCCGGCTTCAGATGCGCCCAATCGACCGCCTCGTGCTTGGTGATCGTCACAAAGTCGGGCCCGAGATAAACGCGGCGCACGCCGGTGAGCTTGAACAGCGCCTGCGCCAGCGGCGAGACTTCGGCGGCCTCAGGCTCGGGAAAGTCATGCACGCCTGAGCCGGCGACTTCCCGGCCAGGCAGGAACTTCAACGTTTGCGGATTGGGGGTGGACTCAGTCTGGATGAACATGGCGCGCCTTTGTGCTCGCTTCGCAGGTGGCCCCGCGCGGGCGTGGCGTCAAGGGAAAGGGTTGGAAGGGGGGAGGCGTTTGCTTGCAGGGGAGCCGGGCTATTGGCGGATGGTGGAGGTGTTGGCGCTCTTTTCACCGGATCCGCTTGTCGCTGTTGGCTGCCCAAGCCGCCATTGCCCGTTCAGCTTTCGGTTGGCAATCGTTGGCCGAAACTGCGGCGCTCTGGAGAAAGCATGATGCCTTCTGATATTGCCATTCGCCATGCTGAACTGGGAGACCTCGATCAGTTAAGCCTGCTCTTCGTCGCGCCGGACGATCACCACATCAAGCTGCGCCCAGATCTTTTCAAGCCACTCCTTTATCCCGCGCGCGCGCATGATGCCCTGCGTTTGATGATCATGGACACCGACTTCCAAGCGGTTTTGTCGCTGCCCCGCCTGCCCGCGGCTTAATCGGCTTTGTCCATGTCCTCGAGCGCCACACGCCTGAGACGGTCGTCGCGCCGGCGACCATATCGGCTGAAATTGATGCACTCGCCGTCGACGGCGCACATCGTCGAAAAGGCATTGCCAGGACGCTCGTTGGACAGGCGGAGCTATGGGCGCAAGAGCGCGGTATTCAGCGGCTTGTCCTAAGCGTGCGGGCCGTCAATGTCGATGCCTTGCAGGCGTATGCCGCGATGGGATTTGAACCAATGACGTATAAAATGTCCCGGGCGATTCCAGAATAAGCCCTCGTCTTCACGATCTCACGCGCGCTGCGTCATTTGAGCGGCAGAGATAAGCGATAAATCCGTCGCCCCCTGCCGCCCATTCCCCAATCCGTCATCATCGCTTTCAGACGGCCCTTGGCTCTGTTAGGTTCGCGCCAAGGAGCCATTAGGGGAAGATCATGGCGTTGAAACCTGCGGGCGCCGGCGGCGGCCAAAGCGGCGGCGGCGGGGCGCCGGCCATTGCGGCTTGGATCACTTGCGCCTTGTTTGTTGGCCTTGCTGCGGACCTGATCCAGCCGGCCGGAAGCTTTGTTTTGTTCCTCGCCGGCGTGTTCGTGGTCGTGGCGATCGTGACCGCCCTGCTCTCGTTCCTGCCGCCTTTGAAGTGGATGCGCGCGGCGGCCGGATGCGCGCTGGTCAGCGTTGTGGTGTTCGCCGCCTTGGCGATTTTGCAGCGCTATGTGGCGCCGCAACCGGCCGGGGAACGGCGCGGCTTCATCGCCGCTTTGGTTCCGCCCGCGATAGATCTTCAGCGCGTGATCCTGGCCGAAGCCACCAAGCGCGAAGCGATCCTGAAAGATGTGGCGAGCCCCGACGCCCAGCCCGCCGCCGTCGCGCCGCCGCCGCCGTCCGTGTCGCCATCACAAAAGGCGCTCTATGATCTGAATGTCGCGCTTGCCGCCGCCGATCCCGCCCAGCGCCTGCGCGCCGGGGTGGAGGCGCTCGCCTCCACCGATCCCGCGATTCTGCAGCCGGCGATCGACACCCTCTATCGCAGCAAAGACGCTGCGCTGCGCCAACTCGCCGTCGCCAAGGTGTTCAGCCAGCGCAAGGGCAATGGCTTTCCCCTGCTCGCCATCGCGCCGACGCCCGACACCCAGGCCTTCGCCAATGCGCTGCAGGGATCGAGCTTGAGCATCAAGAGCGTCAATCCAAATGGCGCCGCCTTTGACGGCGCGTTCTGCGGCGGGCCCGCCGAAGGCGCCGTGAGCCGCATGGGCGTGACCTTCTCCGGCGCGTGCAAAATCGGCGAAGTCACCAGCAAAGTGATCGTCACCCTGCAACCGACCGACGATTTCCGCCTCACCGGCCAAGCCCGCAACGACCAGGGCCAGGTGGTGAACGTGGATGTGCCGTTGTTGTAACGGCTATAGAATAAACCGGCTCAAATCGGCGTTCTTGGCGAGATCCCCGACCCGGGCGCGCACGTCTGCACCGGTCAGCGTGATGGCCTCGCCGCTGCGATCCGGGGCGGTGAAGCTGATGTCTTCCAGTAGGCGCTCCATCACGGTGGCGAGGCGGCGCGCGCCGATATTCTCCACGCTGGCGTTCACATCGGCGGCGAGCTCCGCGATCGCGTCGATCGCATCATCGGCAAAGGCGAGCGTCACACCCTCGGCGCCCATTAGCGCTTGATATTGCGCGATCAGATTGTGCTGCGGCTCCGTCAGGATGCGGCGGAAATCGGCGCGGTTGAGCGCCTGCAGCTCAACCCGGATCGGCAGCCGACCCTGCAGCTCCGGCAACAGATCGCTTGGCTTGGCGACGTGAAAGGCGCCGGAGGCAATGAACAGGATGTGGTCGGTCTTCACCGGGCCGTGCTTGGTCGTCACCGTCGTGCCTTCGATCAAAGGCAACAGATCGCGCTGCACGCCTTCGCGCGACACATCCGCTCCGCCGCGCTCGGCGCGCGATGCAATCTTGTCGATCTCGTCCAGAAAAACGATGCCCTCCTGCTCAGCCAAATGGATCGCCTCCTTGATCAGCTTGTCCTGATCGACCAGCCGATCGGCTTCTTCTTCAATCAAAGGCCCGCGCGCCTCCGCCACCGTCGTGCGCAGCGATTTGCGGCGCCCGCCAAAGGCTTTCGACAGCATGTCGCCCAGATCATTCATGCCCTGCCCCTGCCCGCCCGGCAGACCAAAGGCCTGGATCGAGGGCGGCGGCTCGGCGACATCGACGACGATCTCTTTGTCCTCCATCTCGCCGGCGCGGAGTTTTTTGCGGAACACGTCTTTGGTTGCATCCGAGGCCGAGGCGCCGACCAGCCCGGCAACCAACCGCTCCTCCGCCGCCAGCTCCGCCTTGGCGCGCACCTCTTTGCGCCGCCGCTCGCGCACCAGGGCAATCGCGGCCTCCACCAGGTCGCGCACGATCTGATCGACGTCGCGCCCGACATAGCCGACCTCGGTGAACTTGGTTGCCTCCACCTTCAGGAACGGCGCCCCGGCGAGCTTGGCGAGGCGCCGGCTGATTTCGGTTTTGCCAACCCCGGTTGGGCCGATCATCAGAATGTTTTTAGGCGTCACCTCCTCGCGGATGCCCTCCGGCAATTGCCGCCGCCGCCAGCGATTGCGCAAGGCAATAGCCACGGCGCGCTTGGCGTCGGCCTGGCCGACAATGTGGCGGTCGAGTTCGGAAACGATTTCGCGGGGGGAGAAGTCGGTCATGGGGGCAATGTAGGCGCGCGCACGCCGAAATGGGAGGCGCCTCACCCGACCCGCGGCAGATCCTTCAGCGCCAACGACAGATTAGGGATCAGCAAAGCGGCGACGGAATCATCGGCCTCAAACCGGCAGCGATAGCCATAGCCGTCAGCGGCGGGGTCGCGATGCACATAGAGCTGGCAGGTTTCGACCTGCACCACCCAATAGTCACGCACGCCATGGCGGGCATAGAGGGCGGCCTTCTCGCCCAAATCATAGGCCAGCGTGCTGTCAGAAATCTCGATCGCCAACAAGACATCCGGCCCGCGCACATCTTCGGTGCGAAGGGCGGCGGGGAACACCCACCAATCCGGCTTGGGTCCGACCATTTCAGAGAGCGGCAACGTGGAGCCTGGAACCACAACAAAAGACAAATCAGGGCCACTGATCAGCCAACGTCCAACCGCGCCGACCTGATCGGTATGCCGTCAGCCTTCCGTCGCCATATCGACAAGCTCCCCCTCAATCAGCTCAATCTTGGCGCCTTCTTCGATCACCCCGGCAGCGACCATGGCGCGCAGATCGTCCATCGTGAATCGGTGCGGCCGGGCCGGCGCGCGGGGCGGGAGCGGTGCGTTCATGATGTCAGCCTGGCACAAATCGCGTACGGGTGGAGCCGCCCCTACCCCTTCGCCGTCAGCTTCAACCCCACCACCGACGCGATCAGCAGTGCGACAAACCCGATCTGGGCGGGTGTGATCGGCGCCTTCATCAGGGCGGCGGAGACAAATAGCGTGCCGGCGGCGCCAATGCCGGTCCACACCGCGTAACCGATGCCGATCGGAATGGTCTTGGTGGCCAGGTTCAAGAACCAGAAGCTCAGACTGATGCAGACCAGGAACAGCGGCCAACCCCACACCGCGCCGCGCTGGGCAAAGGTCATGGCGGTGGTGAAGCCAACCTCAAACAGCCCGGCAATAATCAGATAGGCCCAGCCGATGCTCATCCCGCCAGGCTTTCGATCGTCAGGTTGCGATTGGTGTAAACGCAAATATCGGCCGCGATCCCCATTGCCTGGCGGGCGATGGCTTCGGGATCGTCGAGATGGTCAAACAAGGCGCGGCCGGCGGCGAGCGCGAAATTGCCGCCTGAACCCACCGCCACGACCGGATGTTCCGGATCCAGAACGTCGCCGGCGCCGGTGATGACAAAGGTTCCTTGCGCATCCGCAACGATCAACATCGCCTCCAGCCGGCGCAGATACCGATCGGTGCGCCAGTCTTTGGCAAGGTCAACGCAGGCGCGGGCGAGCTGATCGGGGAAGCGCTCCAGCTTCTGCTCCAGCCGCTCAAACAGGGTGAAGGCGTCGGCCGTGGCGCCGGCAAAACCAGCAATCACCTTGCCGCCAGCCAAGGGCCGCACCTTTCTGGCGTTGCCCTTCATGATCGTGGCGCCAATCGACACCTGGCCGTCGCCGGCGATCACCACCCGACCGGATTTGCGAACGCAAAGAATGGTGGTGCCGTGCCAGGCTTGTTCGGTGGGCGAAACGGTCATCGGGGCCTCGTGTCAGGCCATCGATGTGGCGCTTCAAGGCCGGCGGATCAAGCCGCGAAACCGCGCAGGTCGCTTGCCGCTATGACTTGCTCGGCGCGCAGCATTTCGACGAAATCGGCCACCGGCAGCGCCGGACCATACAGGAAGCCCTGCCCGATCGCACAGCCACGCAGGCGCAAGAAGCGCGCTTGCTCTTCGGTTTCGATGCCTTCAGCGATCGTCTCGAAGTTCAAGCTTGCGGCCATAGCCAGGATGGTTTCCACAATCGTCGGCGCCTGGCTGTCTTCGGAGAGGCGGCGAATGAACTGCTGGTCGATCTTGATCATATCGAACGGCAAACGGGTGAGCACGGCAAGCGAGGAATGGCCGGTGCCGAAATCGTCGATGGCAAACTTGACGCCCTTGGCGCGCAGCGGCTCAATCATTTTGAGCACTTGGCTCATATCGGTCATCGCCGCCGATTCGGTAATTTCCAGTTCGAGCAGATGGCCAGCAAGGCCGCTCTGCTCGAGAATCTTTTCGACCCGCTGCGGGAAGCGTTCGTCTTCAAATTGCAGCGGCGAAACGTTCACCGCCACATGCGCCTTCAAACCCTCGCGCGTCCAGGCGGCGGCCTTCCAGCAGGCGTCGCGCAGGATCGCTTCCGAAATCGGGCTGATGAGGCCGGTTGCTTCCGCCGCCGGAATGAACACGCCCGGGCTTACAAGACTGCGATCGGCGCGCACCCAGCGGGCCAGCGCCTCACAGCCGATGATCTTGTTGCGGCTGAAGCAGACCTTGGGCTGCATGTAGGCGCGGAACTCGTTGCGCTCCAGGGCTTCGCGCATTTCGCGCTCCAGCGTCATGCGGGCATGGGCGTCTTGGTCGAGGGCAGCCGTGAAGAACCGCAAGCCCTTTTGGTCGGCGCGCGAGGCATTGAGCGCCAGTCGCGCATGGCGCATCGCCGTATCAACATCCACCGCGTCACGCGGCACGATCGCTGCGCCTGCCGCAACGCCGAGATTGATTTTCTGCTCCCGCCACTCGATCGGCTGACCAAGCGCGGCAGTGAGCATCTGGGCATACCGATGGGCCTCGGCCGGATCGCCGATGCGCGACACAAGGACGCCGAACTCATGGCCCGGCAAACGCGCGGCCATAGCGGGATGCTGATTAAAGGTGCCGATGCGGACATGCGCATCCACCGTGCGCAGCGCCTTTTGCAGCTTTTGGCCCGCGATCGCCAGCAATTCCTGCGCGGCCGCCTGGCCGAAGGTTTCGGCAATCCGATTGAGCCGGTCCAATGACATAAGCAGAACCGCGCCGATCTCGCCTGTCGGCAACATGACTTCGATCTGCTCGCGCACCACTTTGTTGAAGTGCTCCTGGTTCGGCAGGTCGGTGACCGCATCAACAAAAGACAGTTTGCTCACCCGCTGTTGGGCGCTGTCGAGCCGATCGCGCAAGGCATTGATGCCTTGGGCGATCCGCGCGAATTCATCGAGGCCCGACGCATCGAGCGGCGCATCGCACTCCTGCTCGGTCAGCTCCAAGACATAGCTTTCAAGCGCGCGCAGCGGCTCGAACGTGCGGCGAATAAAAAGCAGCGTCAGCGGCGCTGAAAGCGCCACCATCGCAGCCAACAACCCAAACATCAGCACATCGCGGTGGGTCTCAGGCCCTTCCAAAGACGACCGCGACACACTGATCGCGATCACGGCGATCACCGCTTCGTTGTGCAGCACCGGGGCCGCCAACATCAATTGATTCGGCCCCGAAACGCTGCGCACGGCGCCCGCCGCCCGCGCCGCCTTGATCGTTTCGGCGGCGAAATCAGCCTCGATTCGGCCGATCCGCTCGATCGGGCTGACGCCATCGGCGTCGATCAGTTCGATGGCGCGGATATGACTCGTCTTGTCGAGCTCCGCCAGCCGCGCGCGAACCGTGGCCAGATCACGCTGAGCCAGGGGTTTGGCAATGGAGGCGGCGCTGTAGGTGGCCAATTCAAACCCAACCGTACCAGCCACGCGCTCACTCTCGCGGCGCTGTTCTTCAAGCAACAGCGTGACACAGGTGGCGGCAAACAGCCCGACCAGCCCAACCACGAACATGGTCAAACGCCGGCTGATCGAGGTTTTGGGCCCCGATGCGTTGCGTTTGATGGTGTTCGACGCCGTCATGCTTGCCGGCCCTGCCCGTTCAACCTAAAGCTGGCGAAGACCCTTTCGCCGGCCCTACCAACTTGGACGCGAAGGCGTTAGAATTACCTGAACGAACTGAGAGCCAAAACAGCGCAACCCCGTTTTTGGGTTTCCCAATCCTTAACAAGCCGAAAGAAACGCCCCATGCGGAAAGGTTCAGTTCACAGATCCACGAAAGAGACCGGCATTGAGGTTATCGTGGATCTCGATGGCGCTGGGGACAGCCAGATCGAAACCGGCATTGGATTTTTCAACCATATGCTGGAAAGCTTTGCCAAACATGGTGGATTTGACTTAACCGTGAAAGCCAAAGGCGATCTGCATGTCGATATGCACCACACGGTCGAAGACGTTGGAATCTGCATTGGTCAAGCGGTGAAACAAGCGCTTGGCGCCTTCAAAGGCATTCGCCGCTTTGGCCATGCTTATATCCCGATGGACGAAACGCTGTCGCGGGCGGCAGTGGATTTTTCCAACCGTCCCTATTTAATCTGGCGGGTGAATTTGGTTCGGCCAAAACTTGGCGACATGGATACGGAATTATTCAAAGAATGGTTCCACGCTTTCGCGATGAATTCCGGCGCCTGCTTGCATGTGGAAAATCTCTACGGCGAAAACACCCACCATATCGTGGAAAGCTGTTTCAAGGCCCTGGCGCGCGCGACCCGCGCCGCGGTCGAGATTGACTCCAAAGCCGGCGGCGAGGCGCCGAGCACGAAGGGCGTGTTGTAGAGGCTTAAGCCTTCGCCAAAGCCGCTTTCGTTTGGTCGCAGCGTCTTGCCAAGAGACCGGCAACACAAACGTCTTTGTCCAACGCGTCCCAATGCAACCCCTGCCCCGTCGCACCAATCCGCACCTGTGCGCGGTGTTCGGGCGTTGCCCGCAGAAGGCGCGGGAACCAGGCGATCGGCGCGCCGATCGTGCGGCCATCCGCCAGATCCACCCACAACGTCGCCTCGTCGCAGCGCGCTGACTTAGCAGAAATGCGCATGCCAGGCCCCTGCAATCTCTTCGCGCCGCCCTTGGATCACCCGACTGAAGCCCGACAGCTCACGCCGATTGAAGCCAAAGCTCCCCGCAATCATCACATCAGGTCGAAGCCAAGACTTTGCCGTAGCGCCAGGATCTTCCCGATGAATATGCCCGGGCTCGTGCGGGTCGCCTTCGTTGGAATAAAAGAAAAGCCGAGCGGAGCGTAAACGAAACTTCACCGCCATCGCGCGTCTTGCCATCGCTCGATCCGCCCCGCCAAACCCTTGACCGCCCGCCCCGCCCCAGCCACACCCACGCCATGCAAACCGTGGCGCTGATTGATTACGGCTCCGGCAATCTCGCTTCGGCGGAGAAGGCCCTGCTGGCGGCCGCGCATGCCGTGAACCGCCGTCGCGAAGTGCGCATCACCGCCGATCCAGATTTCATCGCCCGCGCCGATCGGATTGTGCTGCCGGGCCAAGGCGCCTTTGGGCAATGCATGGCCGGACTAACGCGCGCCGGTGTGATTGCGGCCATCACAGAAAATGTCTTGAACCGCGGCGCGCCTTTCCTCGGCATCTGCGTTGGGATGCAATTGCTGATGAGCGCCGGGTTTGAGGATGGCGAGACCGCCGGCCTGGATTGGGTCGCAGGCCCCTGCCGGTTGCTCGAAACCGCAGCGCATCTGCCGCACATGGGCTGGAATGAAGTGGCGCCGACCCGGCCCCATCCGGTCCTTGCCCCGCAGGCGCACCACTTCTATTTCGCGCACTCCTTCGTTTGCGCCCCAGACAACCCTTCGCACACGCTCGCCCACTGCGCGCATGGGGCGCAGTTTGCGGCGGCGATCGGGCGGGACACGCTGCTCGGCGTGCAGTTTCACCCTGAGAAGAGCCAAGCCGCGGGCCTTGCGCTGCTTGGCCGGTTCCTGGATTGGAAGCCATGATCCTTTATCCTGCGATTGATCTGAAAAACGGCCAGTGCGTGCGCCTCGAAGAAGGCCGCATGGACCAGGCGACAATCTTCAACGCCGATCCGCGCGCGCAAGCGCAGTTGTTTCAATCGGCGGGATTTCAGTGGCTGCACGTGGTCGATCTCGACGGCGCAATCGCGGGCCAACCGAAAAACGCCGGCGCAGTGCAGAAGATTTTGGACAATGCCGCGATCCCGGTCCAAGTCGGCGGCGGCGTGCGCACGATCCAGGGGGTGAGCTATTGGCTTGATGCCGGCGCGTCGCGCGTGGTGGTTGGCACGATTGCCGTGCGTGATCCCAAGCTGGTGCGCGATATGGCGCGCGAGTTTCCGGACCGCGTCGCCGTCGGTATTGATGCGCGCGACGGCAAAGTGGCGATGGAAGGTTGGGTTGAACAGACCGATCTTGACGCCATCACACTCGCTAAAAAGTTTGAGGACGCTGGCGTTGCGGCGTTAATCGTCACCGATATCGGCCGCGACGGCATGAAGCGCGGCGTCAATGTCGACTTCACCGGACGCATGGCCGACGCGGTGCATATTCCAGTGATCGCTTCCGGCGGTGTGGCTTCGGCAGCTGACATCACGGCTTTGCGCACCCGGTCGGGCCGGGCGATCCATGGCGCGATCATCGGACGGGCGCTGTATGACGGCGCGCTGTCGGCGGTGGATGCCTTAAGGGCGGCGGGATGAACCGCGGCACGCAAACGCCCCCCGCTCCGTTCAAGGGGGGCAGGAACGGGACGAGGATGCGTTCGGCGCGATCGTCGGTGTCTGCTCCTCGCGGACACAGCCCATTGCCCCCTGCCCACTCTCCCCCTGACCCCTCTCCCTCCGGGAGAAGGGGATGACGCTTGCCGCGCGGATCATTCCCTGCCTTGATGTGAAAGACGGTCGCGTCGTCAAAGGCGTGAACTTCGTTGATCTGCGCGATGCGGGCGATCCAGCCGAACAAGCCGCCGTTTACGACACACAGGGCGCCGACGAACTGTGTTTCCTTGATATCTCGGCCAGCCACGAAGGCCGCGGCACACTGCTGGATGTCGTGCGTAAAACCGCGCAACGCTGCTTTACGCCGCTCACCGTTGGCGGCGGGGTGCGCGCGCCGCAAGACGTCCGCGCCCTGTTGCTCGCCGGCGCCGACAAGGCCGCGATCAATACGGCGGCCGTGAAAACGCCCGCGCTGATTAATGATTGCGCCAAACTTTTCGGCCGGCAATGCATCGTGGTGGCGATTGACGCCAAGCAGATCGGCCCCGGCCGCTGGGAGGTGTTCACCCATGGCGGGCGCAACTCAACCGGTATCGATGCGGTGGCGTTTGCCGTCGAAGCGGCCGAGCGCGGCGCCGGCGAATTGCTGGTGACGAGCATGGACCGCGACGGCGTCGGCGCCGGCTATGATATCGGCCTGCTCCGCGCCATTACGGCGCACATACGCCCGCCGGTGATCGCGTCCGGCGGGGCCGGGGAACTCGTCCATCTCGTCGAGGCGATCCGCGATGGCGGCGCATCCGCCGCCCTGGCCGCGAGCATTTTTCACTTTGGCAAGTTCACCTTGGCGCAAGCCCGTCAGGCTTTGGCCGACGCCCAAATCCCTGTGAGGCCGCTATGAGTTTAGGCGCAGCCATCGACACTCTGATCGCCACCATCGAGGCGCGCGCAAACGCCCCCGCCGACCAAAGCTATACCGCAACCCTGCTCGCGGCAGGGCCGGCGCGCTGCGCCAAAAAGCTCGGCGAGGAAGCCGTGGAAGCCGCAATCGCCGCCGCGCAGGGCAATGGGGGCGAGCTGACCAAGGAAGCGGCGGACGTGCTGTTTCACCTTTTGGTTCTGCTCAAAGCCGGCGGGGTCGCGCCCGCAGCGGTCGCGGCCGAATTGGAGCGACGCACAGGCCAATCGGGGTTGGCGGAAAAGGCGCGGCGCTAAACCATTTTCAGAGAACGTCGATAAGGGTTTCTCATCCGAAAGCGGGCAATCGATATGGGTTCGCGCATCTTCGAACACAAACTCCCAACGACGCTTATGTTGAGGATGCGCACGGTCAATCCTCTGCCCGCCTCAGGAACACATACAGCGCACCCGCACCGCCATGCTTGGCGTGGGCCGGCGCCATGCCGGAGACCAGCGACCGCAGCTCCGGCGCTGAAAGCCAGTCCGGCGTGCGGGCCTTCAGAACGCCCATCTCCCCACCCCTGCCCTTGCCAGTGACCACGATCACCACGCGCCCGCCGTCCGCGCGGGCGCGGTGGAGAAAGCCGATCAAAGCGGCGCGGGCCTGATCCTGCGTAAAGCCATGCAGATCGAGGCTGCCCCAGATGTCCACCCGGCCGCGCCGGACGCGCTTTTCGCCGCCGCGGTCGGCCACGGGCGGCGCCGGTTTGGCCGGCCCGGCAAGACTGCGTTGAGTGGCCGTGCGCCGAAAAGGCGCCAGGGGTGCGCTCGGTGCAGCCGTTGCCGGGCTCGTTTGAGGCCGGGGACGCAGCGGCTTGACGCTGTCGGTGATCCGCCGCCACAGCGCCGCATCTTCGGCGCTGAGCGGCGGCTTTCGGCTCACTTAGGCCTGCGCGACGGCCGCCAGGAACCAATTCGGGTTCCGGTCGCGCACGTCACGCTCGAACGTCCACTTCTCTTTGGTCTCGCGCAAGCCATGGGCGCCTTCAGCCAATTCGGCTTCAAACCGCACCGCCACACGGGCGACATCGCCGGTCATCGAGGCGTCCACAATGTCGCCTTGGCGCAGACGCACCAGTTCCGGCCCTGGCGAGCCATCGGCGGCGCGGGCGGTCAAGGCTTTGTCATAGCTGGCAAAAACACGCGGGGTGAGCAGGCCGCGCAAGGTGTCGCGGTCAGACTGGGCAAAGGCCTGCACAATCATTTCATAAGCCGCCTTGGCCCCGTTCATGAACCCAGACGGGTCAAATGAAGGGTCGCGGGCGGCGATATCGGCCAGCGCCGGAATAGCCGGGCCGGCCATGGACGGCGCCGGCGCCGGTGGGTTCATGGCTTTGCCGAGGCCGGTTTCGACCGGCGCCGGGGCCTGGCCGCGGGCGGCGGGCGGTGGGGTGGTTGGCCGCTCAGAGCCGGTGCGGCGGCCCAGAACAGTGTAAAGACGCATCACCACGATCCCGGCGATGACCGCCAGAACCAGGATTTGAATCATCTCATTCGACACGTCGTGAGTCTCCCAGATGCGCCCGCGGACGGATCACACCGCCGCGCGCCATCACAATGACTTATGACATAGTATCGCAGCACGTTCGGCGCCAGACGACAATCGCCAAATCTGTATCTTGACGAGAGTCAAGTCCGCCTTGTGGTCGGCCGCAATGCTGACATGGCGAATGTGTTGGATTGACCCGGCCGGCGGACGACCGTATCCGGCACGCTGATCCAACACGGAAAGACATCCGCATGACCCAGACCGGCGACGGCCCCTCTGCCAATGACAGCCCGCACATCCGAGTCCTGGCGCAATATGTGAAGGATTTGTCGTTCGAGAACCCGACTGCGGGCTCCAACAGTCAACGCAGCGACGTTGCGCCGGCGATTGATATGGGCATTGACGTAAACGCTCGCCCGCTTGGCGCGCAAGATGGCGGGGGCGAGTCCTACGAGGTTGATCTGCGCATCGGAGCCAAGGCAACCCGCGGCGATGACGTCATGTTCATCACTGAGCTGGTCTATTCCGGGGTGTTCCAGTTCATCAATGTTGCGGCTGACGATGTTGAACCGCTGCTGCTGATCGAATGCCCGCGGCTGCTGTTTCCGTTTTCGCGCCGGCTTCTGGCGGAAGTGACCCGCGAGGGCGGGTATCCGCCGCTGCTGGTCGATCCGATCGACTTCGCGGCGCTCTATCGCGCCCAGCTGCGCGATCGGCAAGACAGTGCGAACTGAGCGACCGTTTGAAAGGGGCGCCGGGCGTGAGCCGCCCTACCCCTTCCCCCACAATGCCTTGTCGCCCATCTTGGCGATAAAGGCGGTGTGGGCGGCGGCTTCATCATCGCTGATCCGGGTGGGCAGCGGCGTCGGACGTGGCGGACGCGACGGGTAGATAATGGCGGACGCCGCCGCCGCCGTTGCGGCCTCCTCCAGAAAGGCGAGCTTCTGTTCGCGTCCGCCCAGCAGTTCCAGATAGACTTCCGCCAAGAGCCGCGCATCAATGAGCGCACCGTGCAGATCGCGTGTCGTCAGCGAGATATTGAAGCGCTTACACAGCGCATCCAGACTTGCCTGGGCGCCGGGGAATTTCTTCTTGGCCATCGGCAGCGTGTCGACGAACCGCTCCTGCGGGAAGGCTGGTTTGCCAAGGCGGACCAATTCGGCATTGATGAATTTGCGGTCGAACTCGGCATTGTGGGCGACCAACGGGCTGTCCTCGATGAAGTCGAGGAAGCCGCCGACCACCTGCGGCGCGGCAAACACCGGATGGCCCTGCAGGAAGGCTGTCGTCAGGCCGTGGACCTTCACAACCTCATCCGGCACGTCGCGCTCTGGATTGATAAAGGTGTGGAAGGTGCGGCCTGTGGGGTTCAGGTCGATCAGCTCAATACAGCCGATTTCCACAATGCGGTCGCCCTGGTCGGGGCTGCGGCCAGTGGTTTCGGTGTCAAAGACGATTTCGCGGTGCGGCATGGGCAAAGCGTTAAGCTGCGCCGGCCTTGGCCTCAAGCGGGGCATCTTCAGCAATGGCTGCAAGGACCGCGCGCACCTGACGGCGGGCTTCGTCCAAACCAAGTGCGGTATTGATGACGAAATCGGCGCGGCTGCGCTTTTCAGCATCCGGGGTTTGCTTGGCGCGGATCGCCTCAAACCGCTCCGCGCTCATGCCCGGGCGCGCCATTACGCGCGCGCGCTGAACCTCCGCCGGCGCGCTGACAACAACGACCGCATCCATGAACTTGTCCTGCCCTGTTTCCATCAGCAGCGGAATATCGAGCACGACGGCCTTGGCGCCGCCATCCAGGTGCTTGCGCAAAAACGCCTGCTGAGAGGCGCGCGTCAACGGATGCACAATGGCTTCCAGGCGCTTCCAGGCGGCCGCATCGGTTTTCAGCAACCCTGACAATGCGGCCCGATCCACCACGGCGTTTTTCACAGCGCCAGGAAAGGCCTCAGCGATCGGCGCGACCGCTGCCCCGCCCTCGCTATACAATTGATGCACCGCGGCGTCGGCGTCCCAGACCGGCACGCCGGCCTCGCGGAACATTTGGGCGGTGGTGCTCTTGCCCATGCCGATCGAGCCGGTCAGCCCGAGAACGATCATTCGGATCTCTCCTGCAGCGCGCCCAGCAACAGCGTGCGCGCAGTTTTCGTATCGGGCTTGTGGCCGAACCACAGTTGAAAGGCCAGTGCGCCCTGATGAATCAACATGCCAAGGCCATCGACGGTTGCCAGCCCGTGATCTTCGGCTTGGCTCAGAAAATCTGTCCGCAGCGGCTTATAGACGGCATCGAGGGCGATGGCGCCGCGCTTCGCCCGGGCAAAAGGCCAGTCTTGCGTGTTGACGCCGCCAAGCCCCAAGCTTGTCGCGTTGACGATGAGATCGCAGACGCCAAACACATCCGCCAAGTTGCGCCAATCCAAGGCGATGGCGCCTTGCACCGCCTCCGTTGCGCGTACAGCGCGCAAAAGCGTGCGGTTGATTACGAAAAGGCGCTCAATCCCGGCTTCAGCCAAGCCATCGAGGATCGCCACCCCCGCCCCGCCGGCGCCGATCACCAGCGCTGTCTTCACCCGCGTCCGCCAATCCGGCGCCGCTTCATCAAGCGCCGCGATAAAGCCAGGCGCATCCGTATTGGCCGCAGCCCAGCCATTGCCATGACGTGAGAGGACATTGGCGGCGCCGAGGCGCTCGACCCGCGGGTCGCGCTGATCCGCAAAAGCCGCCGCCGCTTCTTTGTGCGGAATCGTGACATTGGCGCCGCTCAAGCCTTCAAGGGCTCGCGCCAAGCAGAAAGCGTCCGGGCCGACATCGATCCGCTCATAGCGCGCCGCGATCCCCGCCGCAGCAATCCAGGCGCCATGCATCATGGGCGACAGCGAATGCGCCACCGGATGACCAAGCACCGCGAACCGTTTCATGTCGCAACGATCCCATGCGCGCGCAGGAACCGTAGCACCGGCAGCAGCGGCAAACCCAGAATCGAAAAATAATCTCCCTGGATACGATCGAACAATTGCGCGCCCAAGCCTTCGAGTTGATAGGCGCCAACGCTGGCAAAGGCTGCTTCGCCGACGGCATCGAGATAGGTTTCGATAAAGTCGGCGCTTAAGGGGCGCATCGTTAGGCGCGGGGTTTCGATATGGCGCCAGATTACCTCGCCGTCGCGGGCGATGACGCAGGCGCTGAGCAATTCATGCGTTTGTCCAGACAAGCGCTGAAGATGCGCGCGCGCGCCGGCGCGGTCGGCGGGCTTGTCAAACACATCTTCGCCAAGCGCGAGCATCTGGTCAGCGCCAATGACAAAGCCCGGCCTGGTGCGCGCAACCGATAGCGCCTTTACTTCCGCCAATATATCGGCCTGATCGCGCGGGCGCAGGCTCTGCGCCCGCAAACCGGCCTTCACCGCCTCTTCATCGACGCGCGCCTTGACCACATCAAAACTCAAGCCGGCATTGCGCAGAACGGTCGCGCGGATGGCGCTGCCGGACGCCAGAATGAGGCCGCTCATTTGCGCTTCTCCGCCAGAAGGTTCAGGACGGAGGCGGCGGTTTCTTCGATCGAGCGGCGCGACACATCGATCACCGGCCAGCCCATCTTTTCAAACAACTTGGCGGCATAGATGATTTCTCGCCGCACCGCTTCGTCATCGACATAAGACGTCGCGCGCGTTTCGCGCATTGCAGCGAGGCGATTGCGCCGCACGCTGACCAGCCGATCCGGCGAAATCGTCAGGCCAACGATCAGCGGCACGCTGCTTTCAAACAAGCCCTCCGGCAAAGGCGCGTCTGGCACGATCGGAACATTGGCTGCGCGCACGCCGCGATTGGCAAGATAGACGCAGGTTGGCGTCTTGGAGGTGCGGCTGACGCCGACCAGAATCACTTCGGCGTCCGGCAGGTTCGGCCCACCCTGCCCGTCATCATGACCCATAGCGTAGGTCAAGGCGTCGATGCGGCGGAAATAGTCGGCATCCAAGATGCGGCCGGCGCCGATGCGGTGGTTCAGCTCCATGCCGAGATAGCGGCTGAGCAGATCGAGCGCGCCATCAAGCACCGCGACGCTGGCCACGCCCAGTTCCTTGCAATGGCTCTCCAGCCGTTCGCGCAATTCACTGTTGGAGATGGTAAACATCACCACGCCGGGCGATGCCTCAATTTCGCGCAGTACGCGCTCCAGCTGCCGCGGCGAACGCACCAGGTAATAAGAGTGCTCGATCGGCAGAATGTTATCAAACTGCGCGCAACTGGCGCGCATGATCCCGGCCAGGGTCTCGCCGGTGGAGTCCGAGACGAGATGGACATTGAAATAAGTGCCAAGCTTTTGGGTCATGGACCTCATTCTGAACCGCTGCGACAGCGGCGTCCATGCCGGGCAAGCGAGGCTGTGAACAAGGTGGGGGCGGACGAAGCCTTGCCGGCGCATACGGGCTGTGAAATCCCAGCCTCTCCCCGCGCCCGCCCCAAACCTTCCACAGCCTCGGCCTGTGAACACCGACAGGCGGTCATGCTGACCTTTTTCGACAGCTCAATGCCGGCGATGGCGACAACCCGCCGCAGGGACTGAATTGGCTGTGGATGGTTTGTGGGCAAAAGATTTATCCAGGGTCGCGGGCGCCTACTACCGACTCTTTTCTTTCTTTAAGGATTCAAGGAGTCTGTAGTTTATGGCCGCTGCCAAAGACCAAATGAGCCTGCTGAAGGTTTTGAACGGGGAAATATCGGCGCGGCCGCCGATCTGGCTGATGCGCCAGGCGGGGCGCTATCTCCCGGAATATCGAGAGCTGCGCGGGCGGGCGAAAAGCTTTTTGGATTTCTGCTACGCCCCAGCCATGGCGGCGGAAGTGACACTGCAACCGATCCGGCGGTTCGGGTTCGACGCTTCGATCATCTTTTCCGATATTCTGGTTGTCCCGGATGCTTTGGGCCGCAAGGTCTGGTTCATCGAAGGTGAAGGCCCACGGCTGGAGCCGCTGATTGCCGAACAGGATTGGCGGTTTGACGATCCCGCCAAGGTCATCCAGCGCCTTTCGCCGGTTTATGAGGCGGTGGAGCGCGTGCGCGCCGCCTTGCCCGGCGATGTCGCGCTGATCGGCTTCTGCGGCGCGCCATGGACGGTCGCGACCTATATGCTCCAAGGCGAAGGCGGCGAGAAGGATCGTGCCCGCTTGGCGGCGTATCAACGCCCGGACGAGGTTGATCGGCTGCTGGCGATTCTGGTTGAAGCGAGCGCCCATCATCTCGCTGCGCAGGTCGCGGCTGGCGTGCAATGCGTGCAGATTTTTGAAAGCTGGGCTGAAGGGCTTTCAACCGCGCTGTTCGATCGGCTGGTGATTGGCCCGAATGCGGCCTTGATCGCGCGCTTGCGGGAACTCGGCGTCACCGTTCCAGTGATTGCTTTTCCGCGGGCGTGCGGCGGCCATTTGGCCCGCTTTGCGACTGCTGTGCCGGCTCAGGCGATTGGTTTGGACACAGGCGTCGATGCCGCTTTCGCCCGCGCCATGGCCCCCGGCAAAGCGCTGCAAGGCAATCTCGATCCCCAGCTGCTTGTTGGCGGCGGCCCGGCTTTGGATCACGCCGTGGCCGATATCCTAGCGGGGTTTGAAGGCGCGCCCCACATCTTCAATCTTGGCCACGGCATTACCCCACAGGCCGACATCACCCATGTCGAGCGGCTGATCCGGTTGGTGAAAGGCTAGCCGGTCATTCCATCCGACCTGCCTGCGCCAACGTATGAGAAGGATTGAAGCAGCAGGATCGATGATGGGCGTGGAATCTCAGCAAGCGGCTTGGCAGGGCGCCACCGGGCCGCTAGCCCTCTCCCCTTCACATTCTGCTGAGTCCGCCGGCCAAATGACCAAGACTGCCGTTATTCTGTTCAATCTTGGCGGGCCAGATGGTCCAGAGGCGGTGCGGCCGTTTCTTTTCAATCTGTTCAATGATCGCTGGATCATCAGCCTGCCGCAGCCGTTTCGCTGGTTGCTGGCGCGGTTGATCTCTACAACCCGCGCTCCCTCGGCGCGGGAGAATTACGCCCGCATGGGCGGCGGTTCGCCGATTGTGCCGGAAACACAAAAGCAAGCTGACGCCTTACAGGCGCTGCTTGACGCCCGCCAGCCGGGTCGGTTCAAAGTTATTCTTGGAATGCGTTATTGGCGCCCCACTGCGTCTGACGCTGCCGGCGCCGCCAAGGCCTGGGGCGCTGAGCAGGCCATTCTTCTGCCGCTCTATCCGCAGTTTTCATCCACGACCACGGCTTCTGCCAGCGAAGCTTGGGCCAAGGTTTGGAAAAAACCAACTCAGCTGGTTTGCTGCTACCCGGCCGGTGAAAAATTCATCACGGCCCATGCCGATGCGATCTTCAAAGTCTGGGCTGAGAACGGCTCGCCTGCCAATCCGCGGGTGTTGTTTAGCGCCCATGGCTTACCCCAACGGACAATCGAAAAGGGCGATCCTTATCAATGGCAGGTCGAGCGCACAGTGGCGGCTTGCGCCAAGCGCCTGCCGGCCGAATGGGACATCCAGATCTGTTACCAATCCCGGGTCGGGCCGTTGAAGTGGATCGGGCCAGACACTGCCGGCGAGATCGAACGGGCGGGTGAGGAAAAGCGCGGCGTGATCGTGTCGCCCATCGCATTCGTGTCCGAGCATATCGAAACCCTGGTTGAGCTCGATCACGAATATGGCGAGCTTGCCCATGAGGCGGGCGTGCCCTTCTATCTGCGCGCGCCGGCCCTGGGCGCAGCCGAACACTTTATCGCTGCGCTTGCCCATGAAGTTGAAAAGGCCGCACTTGCCCAATCCGCGGTTCTGTCGGAGGAAGGCGGACGGATTTGCCCGTCCGGGTTTGCCCTCTGCCCGCACGCGGCCAAAGCTTAGGGGGGCCTGACGAGGCGCGCTTGGACGATCCCCTGTTTTATGGTCTGGTCAAATCGCTGCACATCATCGCCGTGATTGCTTGGATGGCCGGCCTGCTGATGTTGCCGCGCTTTTACGCCTATCAAACTGGCGCCCAGGCCGGCGGTGAGCTGGAAAAAAAAATGATCGAGGCAGCCGCCAAGCTGAACCAGATCATCTTGACGCCGGCCATGTTGGCGGCGTGGATTTTTGGGCTGTGGCTGGTTGGCTCTTATCACTTGCAGGAGCTGACGGAGCCGGCGGGCCTCTGGCTTTGGCTAAAGATAAGCCTGGTGCTGGCGCTATCGGGATTGCACGGCTTCTTCGTTGCCCAGGGCCGCAAACTGGCCAAAGGCGAACGGTCCAAAACAGAAAAGTTTTGGCGAATGATCAATGAGACGCCATTCGTCATTGCCATTGTTGTCGTGTTCCTCGTGATCCTGCGCCCAGGGCTATGACCAATCGATGGATCTTGATCGCCGCACTGCTTTGCACCGCGCCGGCTTTTGGACAATCCACTCAAGTTTTCACACCATCTTTGACGCCCGGACCCGTGGCGGGATGCGGCTTTGATCCAGAGGCGTTCAGCTTTGCAGGCAATGCCCGTGCACAGGCGCTGTGTCTGTTGCGGCCCAATCGTCGCGGCGGCGACCTCGGTATGCCATTGGCGGATATTCCGGCTGGGCTGGGTCAAGTCGGTCAGCCGTTCGACATTGCGCCCGTTCTGGTGCGTGAAGGGTCGGTAATGGCCGGCTTGCCGGCCGACCTGGCCGATACCGCCATCGAACCGGTGTCGCGCGCGGACAGCAACAATCCGGCCGCGCCGACAGCGAAGTATTTCGTCATCCACGACACCAGCACCCCTTATCTCGCCGACGCGCCGTTCCCGGCGCCGCTTGACTCAGATGCATTCGTCAATCGACTGACCATCTACGCCAAGGCAGAACCTGTTGCGCATATGTTCATCGCCCGTGATGGCGCTCTGTTTATCGGTCATGATTACAGCGAACCCTGGCGCGCAACGAAGCTGGAAAAGACCATTGGAACCCGCGTGCGCGGCTTGTTCCTGCACAACGAATTGGTTCAGCCCCGCCGCGCCGATCCGGCAGGCCCGCCTGGCAATGATTTGATCGCACCGGCGCCCGGCTTCTCGGCGGCGCAATATCAAAAGCTCGCAGCACTTTATGTGCTCGCCAGCGCGCGGGCCGGCGTGTGGTTGATCCCGGCTTATCATTCTGCGATCGACGATCTCATTCCATCCAAGCATGATGACCCGCAGAATTTCGATCTCGACGCTTTTGCCGCCGCCGTGCGGCAATGGCGCATCGAAATCGCCGGGCCATAAGACAAGACCACACAGGGGAGCTCCATGATCCGAACCTTTGCCGCAGCGCTGATCGCCTGCGCCGTCAGTCTCTCCGCCGCTGCTCAGGCGCGGCCGGAGCGGGTCGTTTCAACCGGCGTCCTCGCAGGCGTCGCCGAAGGCGGCGCGGAAATCTGGCGCGGCATTCCGTTTGCCGCCCCGCCTGTGGGCGAGCTGCGCTGGCGCGCGCCGCGCAAGCCGGCCGCCTGGCAAGGCCGACGCGACGCGACCAAGCCTGCCCCATGGTGCCCGCAAGTGCTCAGTGCCTTGGACGGCGCGCCGCGTAAAGAATGGGGCAAGCTGGTCGGGCAGGAAGATTGCCTGACGCTTGATGTCTATGCCCCGGTCATGCGCGCCGCTGAGGCCAAGACCGTCAAACTGCCGGTGATGGTATGGATTCACGGCGGCTCAAATGTCTGGGGCCGCGCGCAGCAATACAATGCATCCAAACTCGCCGCGCGCGAGCGCGTGGTTGTTGTGGTGGCGCAATATCGGCTCGGCCCACTTGGCTGGTTTGCCCATTCCGCGCTGCGCGCAAACCCGCAAATACCCGACGACGAAAGCGCCAATTTCGCCCAACTCGATCACGTTCGCGCCCTGGAATGGGTGCGCGACGAGATTGGCGTGTTCGGCGGCGATCCGGCCCGCGTGACCATTTTCGGCGAAAGCGCCGGCGGCCAGAATGTGGCCGCGCTCCTTGTCAGCCCGCGCGCGAAAGGCCTGTTTCACCGCGCCATCGTGCAATCGGGCTCGTTGCGCTCCGAGCCCTTGGCGAAGGCCGAAGGCGCTGACGGCGACGCAAAGGACACTGGCCGCGGCATCGCGACGCGCCTTCTGAACGGCGCCCCCGCTTCAGGCGCTGCACTGCGCGCAGCTCCGCTCGCAGCGATCTACAAGGCCTATGACAGCTCCCGTGAAGGCCGCGATCTGCCGCGCGTCATCGCTGATGGCGTAACGCTGCCAAAGGACGGCATAGAGGCCGCCCTGGCCGATCCCGCGCGCCGCATTTCCGTGCCGACGATCCTGGGCTCAACGCGCGACGAGATGAAGCTGTTCAACGCCCTCAACCCCGCTTTGTCGAAGCGTGCGTTCGGCGTGTTTCCGCAAGCCCGTGATCCGGTGCTGTTTGAAGCGATGAGCCTGTATCCCTCCCGCAATTGGCGGGCGACCGCTGTGGATCGTCCCGCCGCGGTGCTGACCGCCACCGGCAACGCCGATGTCTGGACCTATCGGTTCGATTGGGCCGATCAGGGCCGCTTCCTGCTCACCGATTTGAGCCAGATGCTCGGCGCCGCGCACTCCATGGAAATCCCCTTTGTGTTCGGCCATTTCCAGTTCTTCGGCGCTTTCGATCGCTACATGTTCACGCGCGAGAACGAAGCTGACCGGTTTGAGTTGTCCAATCAGATGATGAGCGCATGGGGCGCCTTTGCCCGCTCCGGCGACCCTGGCGGCGACTGGGCGCGATACCAGCCAACGGGCGCTGCCCCTTCGATCATGCTGTTCAACGCCCGCAGCGCCGGCGGCTCGCGCATGATTGCCGACCGTGAAATCCAAGCGCGCCTTATCGCGGACCTGTTTGCCGATCAGACCCTGAAGACCAATACCCGCCGCTGTCAGGTGTTCAAAGTGATGCTCGCCTGGAACAAGGAGATGGTCGGCATGGATGACGGCCGGTGCGCCGCAAAGGCGGCTGTCGCAACGCGATAATGGGGTGCGCAAGCGCGGCTGTATCCGCCGCTCTTGACGGCGACCCTCACCTGTGGTTGGGCTAGCGCTAAGACGCTTCGTGGCTTCAGGCCCCGCGCGCACCGCGCCGGCGGCGCATTCGTCCCTCCTCCGCCGAACCTCCCCTCCAGGCCTTGGCCTGATCTCATTTTCAGCCGCGGTTGCCGCTTGCGCGCCCCGGCCAACGCACCAGGAAAGCCGCGCCATGAGCGATGTGATGACCGACGACCAAATCCCCGAAGACTTGCCCGACGCTGCTTTCGACGAAGCTGGCGGTGATGACGCGCATGAGCCCGCCAAGGAGCGCCCGCCGGGCCCGCCATTGCCTTTGTCGATGAGCCTGCTCGAACTCAAGAAGAAGCCGCCGCAGGAATTGCTGGCGCTCGCTGAAAGCCTTGAGGTCGAAAACGCCAATTCCATGCGGTCGCAGGAGCTGATGTTCCTGATCCTCAAGCAGCTGGCCGAACGCGGCGTCGAAATCGGCGGCGGCGGCGTGATCGAGGTGCTGAGCGACGGCTTTGGCTTCCTGCGCTCACCGCAATCAAACTATCTCGCCGGGCCAGACGACATCTATGTCTCGCCCTCACAGATCCGCAAATTCGGCCTGCGCACCGGCGATACGGTCGATGGCCAGATCCGCGCGCCGAAAGACGGCGAGCGTTATTTCGCGCTGGTGAAGTGCAACACGATCAATTTCGAGGACCCCGAAAAGGTCCGCCACAAAGTGCATTTCGACAATCTGACGCCGCTCTATCCGGAGAAGCGGCTGAAAATGGAATTGCCCGATCCAACCGTGAAGGACCGCTCCGGCCGGGTGATCGATATCGTGGCGCCGATCGGCAAAGGCCAGAGGGCGTTGATCGTGGCGCCGCCGCGCGTCGGCAAAACCATGCTGCTGCAGAACATCGCGAAGTCGATCGAAGCCAACCACCCGGAAGTGTTCCTCATGGTGCTGCTGATCGACGAGCGCCCCGAAGAAGTCACCGACATGCAGCGCACGGTGCGCGGCGAAGTGGTGTCCTCCACCTTCGATGAGCCCGCCACGCGCCACGTGCAGGTCGCCGAAATGGTCATCGAAAAGGCCAAGCGCCTGGCCGAGCATGGCCATGACGTCGTGATCCTGCTGGACTCGATCACCCGCTTGGGCCGCGCCTACAACACCGTCGTGCCCTCATCCGGCAAGGTGCTGACCGGCGGCGTCGACGCCAATGCTCTGCAGCGCCCCAAGCGCTTCTTTGGCGCAGCGCGCAATCTGGAAGAAGGCGGTTCGCTGACGATCATCGCCACCGCTTTGATCGATACCGGCTCGCGCATGGATGAAGTGATCTTTGAAGAGTTCAAGGGCACCGGCAATTCTGAAATCATTCTGGATCGCAAGGTCGCCGACAAGCGCATCTTCCCGGCGATGGACATTCTGAAGTCCGGCACTCGCAAGGAAGAGCTGATCACCCCGAAAGAGCACATGCAGAAAATCTATGTGCTACGCCGCATCCTGGCGCCGATGGGGACACAAGACGCGATCGACTTCCTGCTCGACAAACTGCGCGGAGCGAAGACCAACGACGACTTCTTCTCCAGCATGAATAATTGATCGGGCCCCCATGTCCCGCCCTTCGGTGGGACATGTGTCCAGCTCGGTCATCGTTGAACAATGCCCTCCTCACCCGCACTTTGGCGGCGCCCAGATCCCCCTCGCCAGGAATGGCGAGGGGGTTTTCGTTTGAAGCCGGCTTTCCTGGCTGACCATTCCGCTTTGCCCCCTTGCGCCGGACCTTGGGGCCGCGTGTCGAAAGACGGGGTCCAAGGAGAGGACGAATGAAATCCGTCGATGTACATGAAACCGCCGCAGCTCTTGGCGCCCGCTTCGGCGTCAGCGTCAAGGCGCTGCGGATCTATGAAAAGGCCGGTTTGATTTGGCCCAAGCGCACCGCAGCGGACTGGCGGGTCTATGACCAGGCCTGCGCCGAACGGTTGACGACCGTGCTGGCGCTGAAGGGCCTCGGCCTGCCGCTCGCCAAAATCAAAGCCCTTTTGTCCGGGCGCGGCGGCGATCTGTCGGCCGTGTTGGATCTGCAGGCGCATGTGTTTGAGACCGAACGTCGGCGCATCGCTCAAGCCTTGGGTTTGGTGCGCGCCGCACGCGACATGCTGGCGGCGGGTCGGCGGCTCTCTGTCGATGATTTGGCAACCCTCAGTCGGAGAACGATCATGCAGAAGTTTGAATGGACCCCAGAGCTGGAAGCGATCGCTCAGAAATCTTACAGCTCGAAGCGCCGGCCGAAATCCGCAGCGCGCCCGTAAGCGAGGAGGAGCAAGCACGCATCGGCGCCGCCTGGCTTCACGCGTTTGCTGTGATCGAAGCGCTTGGATCGCAGAAAGCGACCAGCGATGAAGGCCTGGCCATTGCGCGCCGTGCGCACTGGCTGATCCAAGAATTCACCAAGGCCGATGCTGCGTGGTGGAATTGCGCCGCAGGTTTCTGGTCCGCCGTCAAGGACAGCCCAACAGCGTCGGCCCAAACCGGCTATAGTCCAGCTCATTGGACGTTCTTGGCCGTGGCGTTCAAGCTGTTGAAAGAGCGCGGCGAGCTGACGCCGTGATCACCCCGCGCGGGACCGGCCCGGCAGGCAAGCGCGCACCGCGTTGCACTGCGCGACGAAACGGGACGGCCTCTCCTCTGTAAGCCGGACAGCGATTTCGGCCGTCGCCAGATCGGGGGGCCTTTTCGCCAGCCGTGCGCCAGGCTTCGATGTCGGTTAGGAACCGCCGCTTCAGTGCGTGCGGCGCCGTGCGCCTTGCCAGCGTCGTTATTTGGCTGACAAATGCTCGGGCAACCAAATTCGAGGCCGCCCCATGCTCACCATCTATCACGGCAAGCACACCCGCTCGCTCCGCGTCGTCTGGCTCGCTGAGGAATTGGGCCTGCACTATGGCGTCAAGCACACTCCGTTCGATCCGGCGGCTCTGCGCACGCCGGAATTCCTGTCGGTCAGCCCGCATGGGCAATTGCCGGCGATTGAGGATGGCGGCACGCGGATGGTCGAAAGCGGCGCCATCTGCCAGTACCTGACGGAAAAGTACGGCAAGGCGCCGTTCAAGCGGATGCTCGGCGATGCGGACTATCCGCGCTATCTGCAATGGCTGCACGCCGGTGAAGCCACACTCACCCCGCCGCTGGTCGCGCTGGCCCAACACACCATGATCCGCGCCGCTGAAAAGCGCATTGCCATGATCGCCGGCGAAGCGGTGGAGACATTCGCAGATCGGCTCGCCGTGCTTGACGCGCATTTGGGCGAGACGGGCTATCTGCTGGGGACTGATTTCACCGCCGCCGATGTCATGGTCGGTTATGCGCTGCATCTGGCCGCGCTGATGGGCCTGATGGCGGACGCGCCCGATGACGTCGCCAAATACTGGAAGCGGTTGAGCGAGCGGCGAGCTTATCAAAAGGCGATCGCGGCTTAGCGCCTCGTCCAACAAATCGGACCCATTTGATGGGCCGGATCGTTGGGCTGGGCAAGGCGTGCGGCGCAAGCTGCGGGGTGGCTCCCCGCGCGGCAAAGCCGCGCAACTTGAAAGAGGAGCAGCGCCTTGCGCCGCGGCAAAGCCGCGCAACTTGAAAGAGGAGCAGCGCCTTGCGCCGCGGCAAAGCCGCGCAACTTGAAAGAGGAGCAGCGCCTTGCGCCGCGGCAAAGCTGCGCAACTTGAAAGAGGTGCAGCGCCTTGCGCCGCGGCAAAGCCGCGCAACTTGAAAGAGGAGCAGCGCCTTGGGCTGCGGCACAGCCGGGCAACTTGAAAGAGGAGCAGCGCCTTGGGCCGCGGCAAAGCCGGGCAACTTGAAAGAGGAGCAGCGCCTTGGGCCGCGGCAAAGCCGGGCAACTTGAAAGAGGAACAGCGCCTTTGGCTGCGGCAAAGCCGGGCAACTTGAAAGAGGAGCAGCGCCTTTGGCTGCGGCAAAGCCGCGCAACCTGAAATGGGAGCGCCGCCTTGGGCTGCGGCGCAGAGCGCGCAACGCAGCCCAGACCGATGACACGGGTCAAGCAGAGCTGGCCGCGACGCATGTGGCAAGCGCTTTCTCGGGCCGGCGCCGTGGCGCTATGCGCTTGGGCGGCGTCGCGTCCGCCACACCGATCACCCAGATCGCCGCAGCTTGTGCTCCTTGTCCAAGCGCACATCGCCCGCGATCAAATGGGTCCGATTTACGGAACCTGGCTCTAAGGGATGAGCACCAGGCTGCCGGTGGTCTTGCGGCCCTCCAGATCGGCATGGGCCTGCGCGGCGTCAGCCAAAGCATAACGCGTGGGCGCAGCGAGCTTGACCCCGCCGGTGGCGAGGATCGCAAACAGCTCGTCGGCGGTTTCTTGCAAAAGTTCTGCCGTGCGGGTGTAGGTGGCGAGCGTTGGCCGGGTGAAAAACAGCGAGCCGTTGGCGGCAAGAATGCCGGGCTCGACCGCCGGCGGCGGGCCCGATGCATTGCCGTAACTGACAAAAAGACCGAGCGGCTTGAGGCTCTTCAGACTGGCCTGAAACGTGGTTTTCCCGACGCTGTCATAGACCACGTCTACGCCCTGCCCATTCGTCCGTGTTCGGACGATTGCAGCAATATCGTCCGTATCCGGAATAACGTGGTCGGCGCCCAAATCGCTTGCCAATTGGGCCTTTTGTGCATTTCCAGCCACCGCGATGACGGTCGCGCCAAGGCGCTTGGCCCATTGCACAAGGATCTGCCCGACCCCGCCGGCCGCGGCATGGATCAGCACCGTGTGGCCCGGTTCCACGCGAAACGTCTTACGCAAAAGGTAACGGGCGGTCATGCCTTTGAGCAGGCACGCGGCGGCGCTGTCGTCGCTCAAAGCCGCCGGCAATTTGACCGCGCGATCTTCCGGCACGAGGTGCGCCTGTGCATAGGCGCCAATCGGGCCAGAACAGAACCCAGCGCGGTCGCCGACAGCAAACCGCGTGACGCCATCGCCAATCGCATCGACGACGCCGGCGGCCTCCAGACCCAGGCCGCTCGGCAGCGGCACGGGATAAAGGCCGGTGCGATGATAGGTGTCGATGAAATTGATCCCGATGGCGCCGGCGCGGATGCGGATCTGGCCGGGGCCGGGCGCGGGCTCAGCGATGTCGACCACGCGCAGAACCTCTGGCCCGCCGGTGGCGTCAAAGCGGATGGCTCTCATTGCGCGGGTGCTTTCGCGGTGAGGCATTGGGCAGGCGCAAAGCCCGGGCCGTCGGCGGCGTCGATGGCTTTGGCGGCGACAGCGGCGCGATTGGTGGCGATCACCTGCACGCCCTCAGCCATCAGTTTGGCGTAGCCGGCCTCGCCCTCCTGCGCATAGCGATCGTCCAGGCTTTCGCCGCGTTTGCCCAATGTGCCAAAGATAACCTCCACGCCAGTTTTGCTGAGCGCCTCATACAGCGCCGGATTGGGTGTGCTGGTTCCGGTAAAGGCCAGCACCCGGCTTAGGTCCACGCCGCCGGTGCGGAGCGCATCCAGATCGGCCATTTCATTGATCGACACCGACAGCATCAGTTTTGGGTTGAGCTTGGCGACAGCGATCGCATCGGCGGTGGTATATACGATGATGATCACCTGATGATCGACGCCTGCATTTCGGACGGCTTCAACGACAGCCGGAAAGGAAACGCCGCGCTTGACGTCGAGCTGGAGGATGGTGCGGGTTTTGGCCCAATCGAGTATTTCCGCCAGGGTTGGGATTGGCTCGCCCATCACCTGGCCTGCTTCGGTTTTCAGCTTGACGTTCTTGATCGCGCTATAGTCGCTCTCGCTGATTTTTCCAGCGCCAGTGGATGTGCGGGCGAGGTCGTCATCATGCATGATCACCAGCACGCCGTCTTTGGTTTGGCGGACGTCTGTTTCCAAAAGCGCAGGCGTCTGGGCGAGCGTGAATTCGCCGGTGATGCGAGCGTTCTCGGGCAAGCCGTCACTATAGCCCATGCGATGCGCGCCAATGACCGCCAGCTTGTTTCGCCGTAGGCAGTCAAAGAACGCCGCTGAATCGGCCGGCAAAAGGCGAAGTGGCGCGGCAACTGGCGGCGCGATTGCTGGCGTCTGGGCTGCTGGCGTCGGGGCGCTTGGCGCGGTGGTGGCGCACGCGGCGAGCAGCAAGCCGGCGGCGGCGGCAAGTTGTTTGTTCAAGATCATCCGAAGTTCCCTTTGAAAAACGCGACCGTGCGATCGTCGGCCACCTTCGCGGCGGCGGCATCGTAATGGGCGCCGCCGATGCGGGTGAAGGCGTGGTCCTGATCGGGGTAGAAATGCAGCGTTAGGTGCGGATGGTTCTTCAGGCCGGCGGCGATGATCTTTTGCTGATCGGGCGGCACAAACTGATCCTTCTGCGCGATATGCAGCATGACCGGCTTGGTGATCTTCTGGGCGTCATCCAGCCGTTCATGGATGCCGACGCCGTAATAGCCGACGCTGGCGTCGCTGTCGGTGTGGCAGCCGGTCAGGTAAGCGAGCAGCCCGCCCAGGCAATAACCGACCGCGCCGACCTTGGCCGCGCCGTGCGTGGTGCGCGCAAACGCGATCGTGGCGGCGATGTCGTCGACGCCCTTGGCGACGTCGAACTTCTTGTAGAGGTCAAACGCCTTGGCCCATTCGGCTTCGGTCTGGTCGGTGATCTGCACGCCGGGCTCGATCCGCCAGAACAGGTCTGGCGCGATCGCCAGAAAGCCCTCGCCGGCCAGCCAGTCGGCCTTGCCGCGGACCCCGGCATTGACGCCGAAAATCTCCTGGATGACGACCACTGCGCCGCGCGGGGTTCCGGCCGGTTTGGCGACATAGGCCTGGAAGTCGCCGTCGGCGGTGTGGATCTGATGCCAAGTTTCGGTCATTGCGGGTCTCCTGCAGTGTCCGGTCTCTCTATCGGGGAAGCCCGGCTGTGGTCTATAAGCGCGTCGTCGCAGCAAGTTTGAGTCGCTGGCAAAAGGTGCAGGCCATGAAGTTCACCGTCGAAGTCGAATGCACGCCGGAAGAAGCGCGCCGGTTTGTCGGCCTGCCAGACGTGACCCCAATCAACGACATGCTCGTCAAAGAGATGGGCGACCGGATGCAGGCCAATATCCAGATGCTCGCCCCCGATCAGATGCTGAAAAGCTGGATGAGCGTCGGCACCCAGGCCCAAGACGCCTTCTTGAAGCTGATGCAGACCGGCACGCAAAGCGCGCTGAAGTCGATGACCGGCGAATAGGCCTGCGCTATTGGGGGCTGGATGACCAGCCCTGCCGACACGATCGCTGCACTCGCTTCCGGCCCTGGCCGCGCTGGCGTGGCGGTGTTGCGCGTTTCCGGACCCAGCGCCGGGGCGGCTTTACTGGCGCTGGCCGGGCCGTTGCCGAAGCCGCGGATCGCGACCCTGCGGACGCTTATGCATAAAGGCGAAACGCTGGATTCCGCGCTGGCTCTGTGGCTGCCAGGTCCGGCCAGCTTTACTGGCGAGGATGTCGCTGAACTGCATATCCATGGCGGCCCGGCGGTCATTGAGGCGGTTCTCGGGGCACTGTTGGCGCAACCGGATTTGCGCCTGGCCGAGCCCGGCGAATTCACCCGCCGCGCCTTTGCTCATGGCAAGATGGATCTGATCCAGGCCGAGGCCCTGGCCGATCTGGTGGAGGCCGAAACCGAAGGTCAGCGGCGCCAAGCTTTGGCGCAAATGGCCGGCGCGCTTGGCGGGCTTTATGAGAACTGGCGCACCCGCCTGATGCGGTTGATGGCGCTCCTGGAAGCCGAGATCGACTTTCCCGATGAAGACCTGCCGGCGGGCCTGAGCGGCCGGGCGCTGGCGATCCTGAAGCCCTTGCAGGCCGACATGGCCGACCATCTCGCCGATCAAGGCCGCGGCGAGCGGGTCCGCGACGGCTACCGGGTTGCGATCATCGGCGCGCCCAATGCCGGGAAGTCAAGCCTGCTGAACGCCTTGGCCCGGCGCGAAGCCGCGATTGTTTCTGACATTCCCGGCACGACGCGCGACGTGGTTGAGGTCCGCCTGGTGCTGGCCGGCTTCCCGGTTTGGATCGCCGATACGGCGGGCCTGCGCGAAGCTGCCGATGCGATTGAGGCTGAAGGGGTGCGCCGGGCCTTGGCGCGGGCTGAGGCGGCGGACTTGCGGATCGGGGCGCTGGACGGGGCCGACCCGACGGGGGCGGGCCGAGCGCTCAATGGGTTGATCGGGCCAGGCGATCTGACGGTCTGGACCAAGGCCGATCTCGCTGAGCCGGGGCCGGGCGCGCTCGCGGTGTCAACGCGGACCGGGCAGGGTTTGGCGCAGCTGGAAGCCCTGCTCGCGGCCAGGATTGCGGCGGACCTGGGTGGGCGCGAAGCCCCGGCCCTGACCCGCGCCCGCCACCGCGCTGGCGTTGAAGCCGCCCTGGCCGCTTTGGGCCGAGCGGAAGCGGCCGCAGCCCTGGGGGTGGAGCTGGCCGCCGAAGAGGCCCGCACGGCCGCCGCTGCGCTTGGCCGGTTGACCGGGCGGATCGATGTGGAAGACATCCTGGGCGAAATCTTCGCCAGCTTCTGTATCGGCAAGTAAAAGCCAAGACCGAGTTTCCCGTGTAACGGATGAAATCTGGTTAGGACTTTAGCGAATGAAACCTTTGCCCCCGTTTTGCCGGGTTTTGCGCAGGTAAAGTCCAGCATTCGCGCCGCGCCCCTGCAGGCCTCGCATTGGCGGCAAGAGGCGGGTTGCAACCCCGAACCCGGCTTCATCAGCGTAGGGGAAACTGGCGCAAAAACAGCTGGATTCTTCCGGAGAATCGACTCGACCCCGTTTCCCGTGAAACGGATTCGGCCGGAGTCAATGGGCCCGTCAGGGGCTGTAAACCCCCCTGAAACCTGTTCCCCGTGCAACTCGCTTTTCTTACGCTTTTGCGGCATGAAAAGCCGATGAACACTTACGACGTCATCGTCATTGGCGGCGGCCATGCCGGGTGCGAGGCCGCGGCCGCGGCGGCCCGCCAAGGCGCCAAAACCCTGCTCTTGACCCACAGGCTCGAAACCATCGGCGAAATGAGCTGCAACCCGGCGATCGGCGGCTTGGGCAAAGGCCATCTGGTGCGCGAGATCGACGCGCTGGACGGGATCATGGCGCGGATTGCCGACGCCGCCGGCATCCAGTTCCGAATGCTCAACCGCTCGCGCGGGCCGGCCGTGCGGGGCCCGCGAGCGCAGTCGGATCGTAAGCTCTATCGCCAGGCGATGCAGGCGGAGCTGGCGGGGACGCCTGGCCTGACGATCCGGGCCGAAGCGGTGGAGGATCTATTGGTCGTTGACGGCCGGGTCGGCGGCGTTGCCTGCGCCACTGGCGCTGAATACCGCGCGCCCCGCATTGTGCTGACCACCGGCACCTTCCTTAAGGGCGTGATCCATATCGGGGCCAAGCGCATCCCGGCCGGGCGGGTTGGCGAGGCGCCGGCGGTTGGGCTGTCGGATCGGCTTTATGGCCTGGGCTTTCAAATGGGCCGGCTCAAGACCGGAACCCCCGCGCGGCTCGACGGCTCCACGATCGACTGGGCAAGCTTGGAGATGCAGCCCTCCGACGCCGATCCCGTCCCGTTCAGCTTCCTGACTGCAAAGATCACAAATCCCCAGGTTGCGTGCGGCATCACCTGGACGACGGCCGAAACCCATCGGATCATTGCCGCGAACATGGCCCAATCGGCGGTCTATTCCGGCGCCATTGCCGGGCGGGGCCCACGCTATTGCCCCTCGATCGAGGACAAGGTCGTTCGCTTCGCCGACAAAGCCAGCCACCAGATATTCCTCGAACCCGAGGGTCTTGATGACGATACCGTCTATCCCAATGGCATTTCGACCAGCCTGCCGGAGGATGTGCAGGAGGCCTTTGTTCGCACCATCCCAGGCTTGGCGCGGGTCGCGATCCGCAGGCATGCCTATGCGATCGAGTATGATTATGTCGATCCGCGCGAATTGCTGGCGACACTCGAAACAAAGCGTCTGCCGGGACTGTATCTTGCCGGCCAGATCAATGGCACGACCGGTTATGAGGAGGCGGCTGCACAAGGCCTGATGGCGGGCTTGAACGCCGCGCTGGCGGCGGGCGGGGCCGGGTCGTTCGAGATCAGCCGGGCCGAAGGCTATATCGGTGTGATGGTCGATGATCTCGTCACTCGCGGCGTTACCGAGCCGTATCGCATGTTCACCAGTCGCGCCGAGTACCGCTTGACCCTGCGCGCCGACAATGCCGACCAGCGGCTGACGCCGATCGGCGAAAAGCTTGGTTGCGTCGGGCCGCTGCGGCGCGCGGCGTTTGCCGCCAAGCTGGACGCAATCGGGCAGGCGCGGGCGTTGGCGCGCGACCTGTCCATCACGCCGACGCAAGCCGCCGCTCACGGCTTGCGCGTCAACCAGGACGGCCAGCGCCGCGATGCGTTGCAGCTCCTGGCCTATCCAACGATCTGTTTCGCCGACCTGGTGGGCGTCTGGCCGCAGCTCGACAACCTGCCGGCTTTCGCGCGTGAGCAGCTTGAAATCGATGCGCTCTATTCTGGCTATCTCGATCGCCAGGACGCCGACGTTGCAGCCTTCCGGCGCGACGAGGATTTGCGCCTGCCCGCCGATCTCGATTATGCGGCGGTGGGCGGGCTTTCGGCGGAGGCGCGCCAGAAGCTCAGCGCGACGCGGCCAACCACGCTTGGCCAGGCTGGCCGCATTGAAGGCATGACGCCAAGCGCGCTGACCGCGCTGTTGGCGCATGTGAAGAAGCGGGCGTGAACATTAACCATACCCGGTATTGGCGCAGTCAAAGTCCGGGTCTCATTTACGCCGACCCTTGCAAGAATTGGCCCTGGTCTCGGGCCTTGCCCGAACCAAGGATGGTTGGTTCGGCTGGTCGGTCAAACGCAAAAACGATACACCGGCGGCCATGACCCCACCACCCAAAGACCTGTTGTTCCTGCTCGCCGCGCCCTTCAAGGATGTCGCGCTATCGCCTACGGCGGACTGGTTCTGCTGGCATTGCGCGCTGGTGGAGGGGGCTTTGGCGGTCAATCCGCATTGGGCCGAGCGCATGGTGATCCGCCGCGTCGCGTTCCCGCGTCCGCGCGCCGAAGTGATTTCCTGGGTCGGCGAGGCTGGGCAATCGCTGCCGACCCTGATCCTCAGTGCGAGCGGGCCGGCGCCGGCGGAGGCCCGCACGGTCAATGGCCTGAACATCGTCCAAGGCGGCGTGGCCATCGCGGCGGCGCTGGCGCTGCGACTTGGCGGGGCGGGCCCCCATCCATGACCTATGGCCCTGCCGATCTTCAGGCCCAGCTCAACCTTACCGACGCTGCCCTGCGCCGGATCGACATCCACCGCGCGATGCTGGAAGATTGGTCGGGGCGGATGAACCTGGTCGGGCCGAAGGAGCTCGCGCGTTATTGGGAGCGTCACGCCCTCGACAGCGCTCAACTGGTCCAGCACGCGCCCGAAGCCCTGAGCTGGCTCGATCTCGGCGCCGGGGCAGGCTTTCCGGGGCTGATCGTGGCGGCGATCCTGGCCGAGCGACCGGGCGCGCGCGTCACGCTTGTGGAAAGCATCGCCAAGAAGGCGGCGTTCCTGCGCGCCGCCGCCGAAGCCATGGCGGTTCCGGCCCGCGTGCTGCATGGGCGCGTCGAAGACGTCCTCCCAAAGACCGCCCGCACCGATATCGTCATTGCAAGAGCCTTCGCGCCCTTGCCGGTGATCGCGAACCACTGCAAAGCGATTCTGGACCGCGGCGCTGTGGGCTTGTTTCCCAAAGGCGCGGACTCCGAAACGGAGATCGCCGCCGCGGCGGCCGAGGGCTGGGTGTTCGATCTCGATCGGCTACCCAGTTTAAGCGACCCGTCGGGCGTCATCCTGCGCATCAGGAGGGCGGCCCGCGCGCAAAGGAACAGCTGAATGAGCGTCACCAAACCGCGCGTCTTCGCTATCGCCAATCAGAAGGGCGGCGTTGGCAAAACCACCACAGCGATCAATCTTGGCACTGCGCTGGCCGCGACCGGGCGCGCCGTGTTGGTGATGGATTGCGATCCGCAGGGCAACGCCTCCACGGGCCTCGATATCTCACCCGAAGAACGGCTGGTGACGAGCTATGACGTGATCGCCGGCGCACGATCGCTGACGTCTGCGATCATGGCGACGAAAGTGCCCAATCTGTTCCTCGCACCAGGCGATGCGAACCTGTCGGGTCTGGAAACCGAATTGATGTCAGGCCTGCGGCCGCAGCATCGGCTGCGTGACGCGCTCGCGGCGTATCGCGCCGAGAACAATGGCGGGATGTTCGACTATATCCTGATCGATTGCCCGCCGAGCTTGAATGTTCTCACCGTCAATGCGCTGACCGCCAGCGACGCGGTTCTGGTGCCGCTGCAATGTGAGTTCTTCGCACTCGAAGGCGTCGCCCAGCTGGTGCAGACGATCCGGGCGGTACAGGCCAATCTCAATCCGACGCTCGATATCCAGGGCATCGTTTTGACCATGCATGACAAGCGCACAAAGCTGGCCGATCAGGTCGCGGATGAAGTGCGTCAACACTTCGGTGATAAAGTCTACGATACCGTTATTCCGCGGAACGTGCGGTTATCGGAAGCGCCGTCCCACGGCGTGCCGGCCATCGTCTACGACATCTCCGCGCCGGGCAGCCAAGCCTATATCGCGCTGGCCCGCGAAGTCATCGACAGAGAACGTGCGCTCGCGCAAGCGGCGTGAGGGAGGCAGACGCGATGAACGATTTTGCACGCCGTGGCCTGGGGCGCGGATTGTCGGCCCTTTTGGGAGAACCGGTCCGCGCGGAGCCGGAGGCGGGCGCTTCGCCAATGACGGCGTTCCAGATGCCGGCGAATGTTGCGCCGTTTCCCGCGCCGGCCGCCGCGCAGCCGCCGGTCGCCACTGCGCCGATCATGCCGGCGCCAATCCCGACCTATACCCCGCCAGCCGATGCGGTGATGACCAATATCGCCCCGGTCAGCGAAGCGCCGACGATCCCGCCGATCGCGCCGCCAGTTGTGGAAGCGCCGGCAGCGCCTGTAGAGCAGGCCAGCGCCAACAGCGCCAACAGCGCCGCGCGCCATATCCCGATTGATAAGATCCAGCGCAATCCCGACCAGCCGCGCCGCACCTTCGATGCCGTAGAGCTTGAAGAGCTGGCCAATTCGATCCGCGCGCATGGCGTGCTGCAGCCCATTCTGGTCCGGCCGCTGCGCAATTCGGATATGTTTGAGATCGTCGCCGGCGAACGCCGTTGGCGCGCCGCCCAGATCGCCAAGCTGCACCAATTGCCCGCCGTGGTGATGGAGCTGGATGATCGCGACGTGCTTGAGATTGCGATCATCGAAAACGTCCAGCGCGCCGATCTCAATCCGCTGGAAGAAGCGCACGGCTATCAGACACTTTTGGAGCGGTTCAATCGCACGCAAGCCGATGTGGCCGAGCAGGTCGGCAAAAGCCGGCCGCATATCGCCAATATGCTGCGCCTTTTGAGCCTGCCGAATGACATCCAGGAGATGGTGCGCGATGGGCGTTTGTCGGCGGGCCATGCCCGCGCGATCCTCACCGCGCCCGATCCGCATGGATTGGCCAAGTTGGCCATTGCCAATGGGCTGTCGGTGCGCGAAGTCGAAAAGCTTGCCCAGCGCGCCAAGGATGAACGCGATGGCCCGCGCGCCGCGCGCGCCGACAAGGACGCCGACACTTTGGCGCTGGAAAACCAGATCGCCAATGCGCTGGGCCTCGGCGTCGTCATCACCCACAAGGGCGAAGTCGGCGGCGAGATCCGCATTACCTATAAGAAGCTGGAACAGCTCGATGAAATTTGCCGCAAGCTAAGCTCGTAGAGCAGAAACCTCGCGATAGAGTTGGGCGGCGATCAGCGCCGCTGGGCTCTGCGCGCTCTTGCTGGCAACTTCAGCGGCCCAAATGCGATCCAGGGCGGCAAGCATTTGCTCGACGCTCCAGGCGCGGACATGGCCGGCGAAGGCGTCGGCCTCCTTCCAGAACACCGGCGGCTTTAATCGCTTGCCCGCGTCGGCAATTGGTGTGCCCGAGAGGGTGAGGTGCTTGGCCTCCAGCATCCGCAAGAAGCGGCGCTCCAGCGCCTTGATCGCGCTGACGCCGGCGCTGTTTTCCAAACCGTGCAGCGCTTCGGCGGCGAGCGCGCCTTTGCCGGCCGCGACCGCAAGACCGGCGGCGTCGAGTTCGGCGCTGTCGCTGACAATGCCGAGTGCGCGGATATCGGCTTCGTTGAGATCGCGGCCAAGGCCATGGGCAAACAGCGCGAGCTTTTCGATTTCGGCGCGGATCTGGCCGCGATCGCCGGGCAGGTCGGCAAATAGCGCCTCCGTTGCGGCGCGATCCAGCGACACCTTGGCTTCGCGCAGCAGCGTCTCGGCCAGCGCCGCCAAATCCTTGGCGTCTTCGTCGTAGAAGGCGATGGCCGCGCTGGCGCCGGCTTCTTCAAACGCCAGGCGGGTTTTGGATTTCTTGGCGAGGTCGCCAGCTTCTACAATCAAGAACGCCGCGACCGCCGCGCCGCGATCCAAATCAGCGAGCATGGCGATGATGGGTTCGGCCTGGCTGTCATTGTCGATCCGCAACCGCACCAGCCGCTTGCCGCCGAGCAGGGATTGGGCGGCCATCTCGTCAGCCAGCTTGGCGGGATCGCGCTTGAGATCTTCATCGAGCAGGCGGGTGAGCGCCAAATCGTCCGCCCTCGGACCCAGATATTTCAGTTGTAGCGCCGCAGCGGCTTCACTGATGCGGGCGCGGTTTGGCCCGTAGAACAGGACCGCGCGGATCGTGTCATCTGGCTTCGAGATGAACTTCTGCGCCGCAGCGCCGGCAAGTTTCACGGCGTTTTCGGCGCGCCGCTGGCGGCGCGCTTGGTGCGGTCTTGCTGCAATTGGATGGCGATATCGGTGCGGATGCGTTCCGCAAGGACAACAGCAGCGCGGGAGCGAGCGGCGTTTTGGGCCGACAAATCGCCATAGGCCGAGGTCGGAATATCGTAGGTGGCAACGCCATCAAGCGCGCCTTTGAGCGCTTGGCGCCCGTCGGCCGAATAAAGGATGTAATTGGCGGTCAAGACCAGATCCGCGCGCGAAGCCGTATCGTCGATGCGATAACCAAGGCCGCCGACGAGTTCCGTCAACTTCACTTCAAGGCGCAGAGGGGCGCCCGTGCCGCGCTCCACACCGAACAGGCGATCCAGCGCAACTTTCAGTTCATGGCCGCTCTTGCCTTCAATGACCGCGACCGACACCGGCCCAATCACCGGCCCGCCGCGCGTGGCGTCCGGCGCGTACATCGGGGTGAACCCGCAGCCGGCAAGCACGGCGAGGGCGAGGAGGCTGGCTGTGAAGCGCATGGGTCTCACTCCGCTGCGCCGCCGGCGGGGGCGGCGACGATGTTCAAGATGCGATCGGGCACGAGGATGATCTTGCGCACCTTTTGACCTTTCAAGAAGCCTTTGACCGTTTCATCGGCTAACGCAATCGCCTCGACGGCGTCTTGGGCGGCGCCTTTGGCAATCGTGATCTCGCCGCGCTTTTTGCCGTTGATCTGCACGGGCAGGGTAATGGTGTCCTGCGCCACCAAGGCGCGATCAGCCGTTGGCCACGGTGCGGCGGCGAGCAATCCGTCTTGCCCGAGCGCCTGCCAGCATTCTTCCGCCAGATGCGGCATGAAAGGGCTGAGCACTTGTACGCCAATGCGCAGCGCTTCCCCGCGCGACCAGGCGTCGGCCTCAGATTTGCGCACGGCGTTGAAGAGTTCATAGAGCCGCGCAACGGCGCGATTGAAGCGGAACCCTTCGATGTCGTCAGTGACGCCAGCGAGGGTGCGATGAGCAATCTGGCGCAAGGCCAAGCCATCGGCGGAAATGTCGCCGGCCGGATCCTTCGGTTTTGGCGCTTTGCCATGCGCCTCGACTGCCGCCCACACCCGCTGCACGAAGCGCCAGGCGCCTTCCACACCGCTGGCTGTCCATTCGACATCGCGTTCCGGCGGGCTGTCGGACAACACAAACCAGCGCGCGACATCGGCGCCGTATTCGCGCACGAAGTCGTCGAGGTCGACGACATTGCGCTTCGACTTCGACATCTTCTCGATTGCGCCGACAGTGACCGGTGCGCCGGTGGCGATGTCTACAGCGCCGCTGTCGCGCCGATCGACTTCTTCGGGCCCGAGCCATTTTCCGGCAGCGGATTTGTACGTTTCGTGCGTCACCATGCCTTGGGTGAACAGGCCGTCGAACGGCTCACCGCTGGGCAGGCTCAAGAAGCCGCAATCGCGCATTGCGCGGGTGAAGAAGCGCGAATAGAGCAGGTGCAGAACGGCGTGCTCGATGCCGCCGACATATTGATCCACGGGCAGCCAATAATCGGCGAGCGCCTTGTCGAACGGCGCGGTTTTGTTCTGCGGGTCTGTGAAGCGGGCGAAGTACCAGCTGGAATCGACGAAGGTGTCGAGCGTGTCGGTTTCGCGCAAAGCTGGCCTGGCGCAGTGCGGGCAGGGCGCGTGCTTCCAGGTCGGGTGCTTGGCGAGCGGATTGCCGGCGCCGTCAAAAACGGCGTCCTCGGGCAGCGTCACGGGCAATTGATCGTCCGGAACCGGAACAACGCCGCACGCCTGGCAATGGATCGCCGGGATCGGGCAGCCCCAATAACGCTGGCGGCTGACCCCCCAATCGCGCAGGCGCCATTGCACCGTGCCTTTGCCGTGGCCGGTTTCTTCGAGCTTGGCGATGGCGGCTGCAATCGCTTCACGCGTCGGCAGGCCGTCAAGGAAGCCGGAATTATAAGTCACGCCGTCATCGGTGAACGCGACATCTGTAATGGCGTGGGTGACCGGATCGGCGCCGGGCGGCAGCACTACCGGCTTGAATGAAAGGCCGTATTTGTTGGCGAAATCCAAATCGCGCTGGTCGCCGGCGGGGGAGCCGAAGATCGCGCCGGTTCCGTAAGTGGACAGCACAAAGTTCGCAGCATAGACTGGGATTTCCCAGCTCGGATCGAGCGGGTGCTTCACGCGCACGCCGAGATCAATGCCGATCTTCTCGGCCTGTTCGATATCGGCTTCGCTGGTGCCGAGGCCGGCGCATTCGGCCATAAACGCTGCGACATCCGGGCGGAAGGCGGCGATGGCTTTGGTCAGCGGATGATCCGGCGCCATGGCCAGAAAGCTCGCGCCGAACAAGGTGTCCGGGCGGGTGGTGAACACCTCGATCGGGTCTTTGGCGTGGCCGCCGGTGAGTTGCGGCGGCACGCTCGCAATATCCCACCACACCTTGGCGCCGCGGCTTTTGCCGATCCAGTTGGTCTGCATCAAGCGGACCTTATCGGGCCACCGCTCCAAACCTTTCAGCGCTTCCAACAGATCGTCAGCGTATTGCGTGACCTTGAACATCCACTGCTCAAGCTCGCGTGTTTCCACCACTGCGCCGGAGCGCCAGCCGCGGCCGTCGATCACCTGCTCGTTGGCGAGAACGGTCTGATCGACCGGATCCCAGTTCACTTTGGCCTTGCGGCGATAAGCGAGGCCCTTGTCCCAGAAGGCCAAGAACATCTTCTGCTGATGTTTGTAGTATTCAGGCGTGCAGGTGGCGAGCTCGCGATCCCAGTCGATATCCAGGCCGAGCAGCTCAAGTTGCTTTTTCATCACCGCGATGTTTTCGAGCGTCCAGGTGAATGGATGCGCGCCGCGATCAATCGCTGCGTTTTCCGCCGGCAAGCCGAACGCATCCCAGCCCATGGGATGCAGCACATTATAGCCGCGCGCACGTTTGAAGCGCGCCACCACATCCCCCATCGTGTAATTGCGCGCATGGCCAACATGGATGCGCCCAGAGGGGTAGGGGAACATCTCAAGGACATAGTATTTCGGCTTGCCGGCGGCCTTATCAGGAGCCACGGCTTTAAAAATGCCGGCGGCGGACCACGCGGCGCGCCATTTCGGCTCCGCCGCGCGGTGGTTGTAGCGCGTGTTGTCCTGGGTCATGCGATCACCTTCTGGCGGCGATTAGCCGCCGATGGTGGCGATCTTCAAGTCGCGGGCTTTTTTGAGAATGGCGTTCTCAATCTGCAACGCGGTGTCGGGATCGGTTGGGGCGGTGTTCCAGCCATTGGCGGTCAGCGTTTCGCGGAATAGCGCCACCTTGATGCCATCAGCGCGCAGGCGCGTGTCGAGGATATAGACGGTGGCCTTGAACCGCTCATTCGGCTTTTCCGGATTGGCGTACCAATCGGTGATGATCACCCCGCCATAGGGATCGGCCGAAGCCAGCGGCATGAACGCCAGCGTTTCCATTGAGGCGCGCCACAGGAAGCTGTTGACGCCGATTTCGGCTTGCTTCTTGTCGCCGCCGCCGCCGAGCAGCCCGCCAATCCGCAGGCCGCCCGGGGCGCGGTCGTCAATCGCGCGCGGGACATTGGGGTTTTCGCCGCCAGCATTGTTGCCAGACGTGCTGCATCCGGTTGCCGTCGCCGCAGCCGCAAGTGCAGCCAGGGTGAGAAATACGCGCCCACGAGGCGTCATGCGCACAGCTCCTTAAGCGTTTCTTCGCCGCACTGGCGCATGCCAGATCGCGGCAGGCGCCGGTGCGCCTGGTTCGACGCGGTGTATAGCATGCAAGACGACAACGGCCAGAGGGGCTCTTCAGTGCGCGGCCTTGGCATGGCAGCCTTTGGACTTGCGGCGCTTTTCGCTTCGCCCGCCGCTGCGCAAGGCTGGGAAACGGCGACCTCGGGGCGGGTTGTGGTCGCGGTTGGCGGGGCCGACGTGGCGGCCAGCGCCCGCGCCGCCGGGTTCATCGACCTGATCTGGACGGCCGAAAGCGGCTTGCAGACCGGCCTTTCCTTGGCCGCCGCCGTCGTCTCAGACACTGTCGACCGCTTCCAGCTCGGCCCGGCGGGGCCCGTGCGGGCCCCGATCACCGGCCTGGGCGGGTTGGCGGGCGGCGGCAGTGAGACCAAGGCCGCCTTGGTTTCCGGCTTTGGCCTTGTACGTGGCGGTTGGGGCGAAGCGAGCTTCGGCCGCGATCAGGGCGCTGCGGAGCGGTTCAGCTTGCCTTTGCCGAGTGTTTTTGCCGGTTTGAGCGTTGCCGACGGGGCGCTTGATCCCGGCGGTGGGGCAGCGATCCGGCTGGTGAACGCGCCGTCTGGCGCGGCCGCCAAAGCCACCGTGACCAGCGTGCGATTGCTGGGCCTGACGGCCGGCGTGTCGTACGCGCCGCGTCAGGATCGGGACGATCTTAGCCAGGGATTAAGCCCGGGACGTGCGCGGCTGGACGCTATTTGGGAGGCTGGGCTGTCGTTTGCGCGGACCAGCCGGGAAGGCCTAAAGCTGGAGGCGGCGCTCACGCATATTTCGGCCGACGCCGCCGCAAATGGTCCCGGTTTCGGCGACTTGAGAAGCACCGGCGCAAGTCTGCGCCTCGGGCAGGGGGCCTGGACGCTCGGTTTGGCGGGGTTGACGGCAAATAATGGCCGGCGCGATGATCGCGATTATAGCGCCGTTGGCGCGTCCGGGGCCTGGACCTTCCGCGATTGGACAGCGATGGCCGGGGCCGCGCGGGCCGACGATTCCTGGACGAGCGCCCGCCAAGAGCGGGCGATGCTCGGGATCAGCCGAACGGTCGCGAAGCGGGCGAAAATTGGGCTGGCGACGACCGCTGACATACGTGACGTCAACGCGCCCTTGGGAAGCAGGCGCACCCAGGCGGTTGGATTGCTTGGCGAAATATCTGTGGAGCTGTGACCTAAAGTTCACACATTCTTCAAACAAGTTACGCTATAAGTAAAACAGACTACCGGGGGTTAAAGCGGTGCGGAGCGCATTTTTCTTGGTCGGGATGGGGGTCGCGCTTTCGACCTTCTGCGGCGCTGCATCAGCGCAGCCCGCCCAACCTGCTTCCGCGGAAAAGCCCTGGTATGAGCGGTTCACCACAACCCATGGCCTGTCGGATGCGCAAAAATCTTGGGCGCCGGCTGAAAACAGCGAACTGAAAATCCGCGCCGGCAAGAGCTGGGGGGTGATGATCGATGTCCGTGAGGCGGATCGTAATCGCGTCCTCGAAAAGGGCGTTGGCGGAGCGGCGTTCGGCGCTTTCTATGATTTCAACGCCCGCTTCCGGGTCGGCGGCCGGCTCTCGGTCCGCAGCTTGGATACGCCCGGCGTCCAAGCCCCGATTGGCTCGCGCGCCAGCGCGTTGGACAATACCGATGCCGGCGTGAAGCTGGAATCGGCGTTCAAGTTCTAAACCCATCAACAGCGGCAACACCCGCCCAGGCGCGCGCTGTGAGGCGCCGCGCAGTTGTCGCCGTCAGCCCACCGAGAGCGTAACAGGGCAGGCCAGTCCTTGTTGCGGCCGCATGTGCGCGCCGCGCGCCAATTGGTCGGGTCGCCGAGGCGCTCGGGCTGGCGAAGATCGGCGAGACGACCAGCGCGTCGACGCCTAGCGCCTTGGGCCGCTGCGTCTTGGGCCGCTGCGCTGCGGGGTGCCAAGCCGCGGTGACGATCCAACGCTGCGGCAGGTTCGCCGCCGTCTTGCTCAAACGCTCCGGCAAATGCACGCCGTCCGCACGCACGCGCCGCGCCAAGTCAATATCGGCGCCGATCAAAAGGCGCACGCCACGGCGCCGACAGGCCCGCGCAATCGCTGCCGCCTGGGCCCGTAAGCTCGGTTCGCCGCCATGGCGCAGCACCACGCCAAAGCCGCGCGGCAAACGCGCGATCATTGCCAGCGGATCGCCCCAGCGCGCCGGATCGGTGAACGCCAAACCCGGCGGCAAACCGCGGCCGTCCCGGCTGCGCGCATGGACGGCGCGCGCACAGGCGCTTAACTGATCGCTGGGAGAGCGCATGACTGACCTTAGCATCGCCGCGCGGCGCGCCGCCATTCTTGACCGGATCGCCGCTGCAGCCCTTGAAGCAGGGCGGGCTCCGGCGGCGGTCGCATTGGTCGCCGTCGCCAAGCAACAGCCGGCGGATCGGATCGAAGCGATGCTGGCCGCCGGCCAGCGCATGTTTGGCGAGAACCGCGTGCAGGAAGCACAGGGCCGCTGGATCTCCCGGCGGGGCATGGCCGATTTGCATGTGCGGCTGATCGGCCCGCTGCAGACCAACAAGGCGCGCGAGGCGGTGGCGCTGTTTGACGCCATCGACAGCCTGGATCGGCCCAAGCTTGCCGCCGCTTTGGCCGACGCGATCGCCAAAGCCGGCCGTGCGCCGCGGTTGCTGGTGCAGGTCAATACGGGCGCGGAGCCGCAAAAGGCCGGCGTCTTGCCAGATCAAGCCGACAGCTTCATCGGCCAATGCCAGCGCGAATTTGGCCTGACCCTGGATGGCCTGATGTGCATTCCGCCCGCAGACGAGCCGCCCGGGCCGCATTTTGTGCTGTTAGGCGAGATCGCAGCGCGAAATGGCTTGGCGGCTCTGTCGATGGGTATGAGCGAGGATTTTGAGCAGGCGGTCGCGGCGGGGGCCACCATGGTGCGCGTCGGCGGCGCGCTGTTTGGGCCACGCAGCTAGATTTTGATCGCCAGCGTCGCGCCGGGCGTCGCCACCGCCAACGCGGCGAGCATCGTTGCGCGTTCAACCGCCACGCACCCTTCGGTCGGGCGCCAGTCGGGCTGAGCAAGGTGCCAAAAGATCGCGCTGCCGGCGCCTGGGACGACGGGATCATCATTGTGGCCGAGCACCACGATCAGGTCATAGACGCGATCGTCGCGCCACAGCCGCTCGTGCGAGGCCGGATAGGGCAGGCGCACCGGGCGATTATAGCGCAGATCGCCGGCGGCGTCGCACCAGCCGTCTTCGGGCGTCAGGGGCGATGTCAGCAGGCGGGTGGCGGGTCGGCCCTGGTCGGGGCGGTAGAGCACGCGACGGATCGGCCAGACGCCAAGCGGGGAGGCGCCGTCGCCCTCGATCTTGTCGGCCGCCGGTTTCACGCCGCCTTTGCCCAGCACACAGCGGGCCGTGACTTCTGGGCCGATGAAGCGGCCATCGGAAAATGCTGTAAACATCGCCTCTGCCTCCTGCGGCGCAAACGCCGTCTGCCTGCCCTTCAAGTCCGTCATTCTCACCCTAAATTGTAACAAACTTTGCCGACCGAGAGACCACCCCATGGCCGCCCGTAAAACCACGATTCTGATCGTCGATGATGATGACGCGTTGCGCCGGGAGTTAGCCGAGCAATTGGAATTGACCGACGAATATGTCGTTGTCCAAGCTGGGCGCATCGCGGAAGGTGTGGCCAAGGCGCTGGACGTCAAGCCGGGCGTTATTCTGCTGGATGTGGAATTGCCCGACGGCGACGGCCGTGACGCCTGCCGCGATCTGCGCGCCAAGGGCGTCACCACGCCGATCCTGATGCTGACCGGCAAATTGACGGAAGCCGATCAGGTCCGCGGCCTCGACAGCGGGGCAAATGATTATGTCACCAAGCCGTTCAAAGTCGCTGTGCTGCTGGCGCGCATTCGCGCCCACTTGCGCAGCCATGAATCGAGCGAAGACGCGGTGTTTGAGATCGGGCCGTACGAGTTTCGTCCCGCCGCGAAGGTGTTGTCGGAATCCAGCGGCAAGAAGGTGCGCCTGACGGACAAGGAGACTTCGATCCTGCGCTATCTTTATCGGGCCGGTCAGAAGTCGGTCAGCCGTGAAGAGTTGTTGCGCGAAGTCTGGGGCTACAATGCTGCGGTGACGACGCATACGCTGGAAACCCACATCTACCGGTTGCGCCAGAAGATTGAGCCCGATCCCGCACTCGCAACGCTTCTGATAACCGAAACCGGCGGCTATCGCCTGAAGCTTTGATTGTCCGTGTTCGGACCAAATAAAAACGGCGCGCGGCGTAGAAGCCAGCGCGCCGTTTCGGCATGAAAGAACCCGGATAATCCGGGTTCGGATCACTTCACAATGTCGCGCATCGTGGCGGACTGGCGGAAGGCGAGCTTCTTGGACGCCTTGATTTTCACCGGCGCGCCGGTTTGCGGGTTGCGACCCATGCGCGCTTTGCGGGCGCGGATCATGATCATACCGATATCGCCGAGCTTCACCTTCACGCCCTTCAGGACGTGGGCTTTCACGACATCGAGATAGGTCTCGATGAAACGCTTGGCTTCAGCCTTGTTCATGCCGGCCTGGTCAGCAACGATCTGGATCAGCGCCGATTGGGTGATCGCCTTGCCGGCCACAGCGGTGACCTTCACGGCTTTGGCGGCCGGGGCGGCGGCTTTGGCCTTTGCCGGCTTCGGGGCGGCCTTGGGGGCAGTGGTTTTCGGGGCAGCAGTTTTTTTCGCCGCCGCCGGCTTCTTGGCCGGGGCTTTGGCGGTCTTTACAGCAGCTTTCGCCATGGTCTTCACTCCTGATATGGGGCGCCGAACGGGGTCGGCGCTGGTTAGGTTGGAACGTCGCAAGTCGTTTTGTCGTTGATCCATGCGGTGATGGACACGCCATGGATTTCAGCCAAAGCTTGCGTTTGTCTTTATTCCATGCGGGTTTCAAGGCTCGTGACCGCAATAACCCGCGAAAAACGGCCATTTTGGCAGATCCTATAGCCGAAACTGGACCATTACCGGCACATGATCGCTGGGTTTTTCCCATGAACGGGTGGTCTGGTGGATGGCAAATCCCTTCGACGAATCAGCCAGATCCGGGGTTGACCAGATGTGATCGAGGCGCCGGCCGCGATTATTGGCGGCCCAATCAGGGCTGCGGTAGCTCCACCAGGTGAAGAGCTTTTCCGGCTCCGGGCGGTGGCGGCGCGCGAGGTCAACGAAGCCGCCAGCCTCGCGCACCGCGTTTAATCCGTCGGTCTCGATGGGGGTGTGGGAAACCACATCCAGCAATTGCTTATGGCTCCACACGTCATGCTCGCCCGGTGCGATATTGAGATCGCCGACAACGACCAAGGGCGGCCCCGGCCGGCGGGCGGCATAGTGGGCTTTCATCGCCGCAAGGACCGCCAGTTTGTGGGCAAATTTCGGATTAGCGGCTGCGTCTGCTTCGTCGCCGCCGGCCGGCACATACAGATTGTGAATGGTGACGCCCTTCACCACGCCCGCCGCCGCGCGCGCCTCGCCATGCGGGCAGAGCGGTGGATCGGCCAGCGGCTCCAGCTTGTGCCTCGACGCGATCGCCACACCGTGCCAACCCTTTTGCCCAACGATGTGCAGATGCGGCAAGCCCATATCCTTGAACGCTGCGGACGGAAATTCTGCGGCCTGACATTTGATCTCTTGCAGGCACAGCACGTCCGGTTTGGCCTCAGAAACGAAGCGGGCGACCTGATCGATGCGCAGGCGGACGGAATTGATGTTCCAAGTGGCGACTTTCATCGCATCGGCTTAGCGGGCCTCGCCCCAAACGCAAGACGCCCGGCCGCGGGGGGGAGGCGGCCGGGCGTCGCTGCGCTTTTGACAGCGCGCGCCGGGAGGGGATCAATCCGGCGAGGCTGCCGCTTCGGGCCCGTCAGCGGGGGGACGACGCTGACCCGAATTTCTGCGGCAACCGCATGTTGTATATAGGCCACAGAAAGGTTCGAAACAACTCAACAGAAGGTGAAATTTCTTGCATGTTGCATGCTGTGCCAATCAGCCGCGGCGGCGTTGGGTCGGATCGGCGGCGCCATCAATACGAAACAGCTTCGGATCGGCGCGGCTGATCGCCTTGGCGTCTTGAAGCAAAATGGATGTGGCGCCATTTTGCCCATCGACAATCCGCCAGCCGGCAAGCTGCAAGGTCGGCCCGCGCAGCTCCAAAGTGATTTGGCCGTCCATCTCGCGCTTGCGGTCCCGGGCGGTGATGAACACGCTGTCGCCCTGGCGGGTGACGTCGGCGATGGCGGCGTCGCGGGTTAAGTCGACATTGGATTTCAGCACAAAGAACAGCGGGGTTGCCCGCAGGGGCACGCTGTCAAAGCTTTTGAAGGCGCGGTCGGCGATGGTCACCTTGGTTCCGTCGCTGACGACCAAAAGCGGGCTCGGCGCGTCATACTCGATCCGCAACCGGCCGGGGCGGGCCATGGTCATTGTGCCGGTGGTGATTTCGCCGCGCGGCGACACCTGGCGGAACTTGGCTTCCACGGTGCGCACCTGATCAAGCGCGCGCGAGGCGCGGGCGAGCAGCGCGTCGCGCTCTTGGCCAGTGATGGGGGTGGCGGTTGGCGCGGCAATCGCCGGGGCTGCCGGGCGCTCCCCTGGCGGGCGGGTAATTTGAGCCAGCGCCGGTGCGGCAGCGAGGCTCAAGGCGGCAAGCAGGATCATCTTTTTCATGTCCGGCCTTGTGCCAGGGTGGTCTGGCGAAAGAAAGGGCGGCGCGTGGCGGGGCTGCGGCGGGTTGGTTTAGCGGCGGTTCAGCTCCGCGCTTGCGTTTGCCGCCCGCACACGGCAGGGTGGAGGGCATGAAGGTGCTGCTGACAGGATCGTCCGGCTGGCTTGGCCGGTTTCTGGCGCCGATGCTGCGGGCTGCCGGCCACGAGGCCGTTGGGCTTGATGTGGCGCCCGGCCGGGAGACGCAGATCATCGGTTCGGTCGCGCGCCGCGCGGATGTGGAGCGGGCCTTTGCCGATCATGCGATCGAGGCGGTGATCCATGCCGGCGGCCTTCACAAGCCCGATATCGCCCGGTTTCCCGATCAGGCTTTTGTCGATGTAAATGTGACAGGCACGCTCAATCTGCTGCAGGCCGCAAGAGACGCCGGCCACGACCGGTTCGTCTTTACCTCCACCACTTCGCTGATGATCAGCCAGTCGATCCGTGATGAGAAAGCGCCCGAAGCCGTTTGGCTCGACGAGGAGGCCAGCCCGCTGGAGCCGCGCAATATCTATGGCGCCACCAAGCTGGCGGCGGAACATCTGTGCCGGCTGGCGCATCTGAACGCGGGCTTGACCTGCATTGTGCTGCGCACCTCCCGGTTTTTCCCGGAGGATGATGACACGCTCGACCATCTCAGCGGCGAAAACCTGAAGGCCAATGAGTTCCTGCATCGCCGCCTGACCGTCAAAGACGCCGCCCGCGCTCATATCGCCGCCTTGGAGCGGGCCCCGGCTATTGGCCATGGCGTGTTTATCGTGTCCGCGCCGCCGCCCTTTGTGCGGGCCGACGCGGCCGCTCTGAAAGCGGACGCCGCCGCCGTCATCACTCGTGTTTACCCCGAAGCCGCCGCGCTCTACGCCGCCCGGGGATGGCGTCTGCCGGACCGGATCGGACGGATTTACGATCCCAGCCGGGCCGCGCGACAGCTCGGTTTTCGCTGCCAGACCGATTTTGCAGCGATCCTGGCGGCCTTGCGCCAAGGCGGGGTTTTGCCCTTTGCCCACGATCCGGGCTTTGTGTCTCCGGTGCTGGCGGCGCTTGATCAGGCTCCAGGGCAATCGCTTCGGATTAACGACGGCGGCCTCTGAGCGGCTCGGGGGAGTCCCGTACGCCCGAACCGTGATTCACTGGATGCTTCGTTGCCGCGAGGCGTCCCATGTCCGGTTCTGTTGGTTTTCTCGATCATTTCAGCGCGCTTGAGGATCCGCGCCAGTCTTGGCGGGTGGCCTATCCCGTGCCCGAGATCCTGTTGGTTCTCCTCTGCGCAACGCTTTCGGGGATGGAG